>CAJKXC010000023.1 GCA_905203765.1 uncultured Bacteroides sp. | reverse complement strand
TCACCTTCCTTTCAGGCAAGTTTCTTCCTGCCTCATTCATAATCCGAATGAGGATCTGGATATCCTGCACATACATTCTGTACGTACGGAAATATAACCGTGCCTTGTCCGAACGCTATCGGTTTGTATTGACGAGCATATATACGCATCCGTTACTTACAAGGTAACGGTACAAAAGCGACCAACAACAAATTAAATATGCTTACATACTACCTATTTCTGCAACTGAAAACACGGCCCCGCCTGCTTTGCCTGACAGTGGTTCTGCTTGTTTGCTTTCTGCCCCTTTCGCAGTCTGCCAATGCGCAGCGCCTCGCCATAAAGAGCAATCTTCTTGCAGATGCCATCATATCCCCGAACCTGGGTGTTGAAATGCTTCTGTCCCCCCGTTGGACTTTGGACCTCTCCGCCCACTGCCAACCCTTCCAGTCGAGCAACTCCCACCACCGTCAGCACTGGCTGCTTCAGCCCGAACTGCGCCGCTGGCTTTGTAACCCTTTTGCGGGTCACTTCCTGGGTGTTCACTTGCTGGGCGGCAGTTTCGATGTGGGTGGTATCCGTTACCCCTTCGGTGTCTTCCATGAGATACGTAACTACTACCATGACGGTTGGCTGGCCGGCTGTGGCATATCCTTAAGGGGGACAATACGATCTGTGTATAAATAAAATAGGTGCTGAATGTTGATGAACTGCCGATTTATAAAGGGATTGAGGCTGATTTAGTAGATTGGGGAATATCAAAACGAATTGTCTCTTTGATGTTTCAATGGTGTCCCTTGAGGAGGGGAATAGTGGATATCTAAACGGTTTAAATGGGACATGAGGATAATATGGGGATGAAGTGATACCTTTTGAGGTGCAATTCATCCCTTTTTATGTGTGGGATGATGCGGACTACTCTTGGGTACTGCGAATAAGGTGGGATTGCTTGATAATGGCTCTACGGGTTATCATGACGCCACCATCGTATAAACCGGTGTGGAGTAAGGAGCTTTGTTTGATTGATGCCTATTTGAACCTCGTTTAGGACGGTGTAGATAGCGCTGATGCTGCCGAAATAACAGTCCTTTTTCTCAAAAATCAAATGCACGGATTACTTTGGTCATATTGTTGGTATTTAGAAGCTTCTCTTGCAAATATATTCCAAATAATAAATATATAGAAGTATTTACCTGAAAAGATATGATGTTTAAGTAGTTTCAGTAGAACGCCTAATTTGAGCCTCAGAGGCGGAGAAAAGGATGGTAATGTTGTGGGCATCAGTGAGAGCATAGAACCTTAAAAAGTGGCTTAGGGATACTATTAGGGATACTGTTTAGGGATACCATTTTAGTGCTATTTTCTTGTAATTTTGGTAGTTTAGGGATACCTTTTGAACTTTTTTTTTGTGCTGTTTTGTGGGTGATGTTTTTATGTAAGGCGTTTGTTTAAGCGTTTTAGTGCGTATTTATGGGGGGATATTACCTACTATTTTAATAAATAGTGGAAAGCAAAGATAATGTAATAGCCTGATTTGTAGTACATATTAGATGATTTAGCTGTATATTCGTGGCGTAAAGCGTGCGCGCGGTGCTAAATATCGCAGGATGGAGCAGTAGGTAGCTCACATGGTTCATATCCATGAGGTCGCAAGTTCGAGTCTTGTTCCTGCTACAAAATTTGTTTGAATGCGACGAACGTTCCCGATGATCAGCGCTCCGTCTGAGGGATTGAAACGTACGGAGATTTAAGGTAATTGATTGTTGGATGGAAAATGCTCCCGGCGATGGCGCTGGGAGCATTATTTGAAGTATTATGGAAATCAAACTACAATTTAACAGCAGACTCAATTTGCCAGAAATATTCCAAGTCTCCCAGAAGATGCGGTTGAAATGACTATTTCCACTGAAGAGGTAATTGAATATCAAACAGCCGCCTTCACCTTTTCCCCGGAGTTCCGGGATTTGACCAGTTATTAATTACTGCTTGAATGTTCTTCTCTATTGACTTTATAGACAGCCTAATGACCTGGGGGAAATAACTCATCTAAAAATCCATCGCCATTTGCATCCAATACTCTGTTGTCCGCCTTAAAAAGCATGGTGCTGGGTAGAGTTATGACTTCTCCTTTGTAATAAAGAGAATAGTCTTTCCCTATGATATTGCTGTATTCTACTGTAGCAGTAAAAGACGATGGATTAGAATAGGAACAAGCCAGTTGTAGATGAATATTCATAGAACTTCCAGGAGCATAGTAAGTATATGTATATATAGGATATTCTCCACTCATTTTTGCGCCATACAAATTTTGATATACAGATTCCCCATTTTTAAAGATGTTTAGTGCAAGGAAGTTCTTTACTGATATGCTAACTAATATTGAATCGTCTGAATATATAAACCGTGACTGCTTTGGGGCGTTATTGTTTCCATCATCACTACTGCATGCACAAAGCATTGTTACTATAGAGGCAATAAACATGAATATAATTCTTTTCATATCATTTTCTCCAAATGGTTATTAATTGGTATTCAAAAAAACTTGCTGATATTGCCTAATACCTCATATATCTTTATTATGCGACTTTTGTCGAAATCCTGATCGTCATATTCTGCTTTATTAACCGGAACATAGCGAAACTTATTAGGATCTTCTGATTTCCGAAGTATCTTCACGGTACGGATGGTATCCAGAACTACTGCATAGATTTCACCATATTGTACATCATCAACTGTGCACTCCTTTAAAGCTAAGATATCCCCATGGTTTATCTTTTGCTCCATACTATGACCTGTAACGTTACACCACAAGGTTGCCCTGTCAAAGGGCTTAAAAACTATATTGTGAGAAGGAAGGAGGGTTTGATCATTGAATATCTGATCGAACCCGGCTATAAAATCCACATCATAATAAGGCACGCCTATGGTTGGTTCATAACTTATTATAGCTGACTGGTCAAAACGAAGCATAGGGCCTTCGCCTGTGAGAAGCCAATCAAATGATAAATCAACGCATTTTGAGTATAGCACATCAATATCAAAAGTCTCCCTACTGTACCAACTGGACACAGTAGTTGGTGCCACCCCTAAGAAAGATGCAAGCTTTGCGTTGCTTTTTAATCTGTAATAGCCTTTTATACGGTCTAAAACCTGCACCTTATTAATTTTGCTACTCATAATGCGTTTGTTTTTTGATATAAATTTTGTTTTATACGCAAATTGCGTTATATTTGTCCCGTCTTAAGTAATTAAGATGGCTCCAAAGATATGAATTACTAATAATTAATCAAAGAAAGATATGGCTAAAAAAGAGAAGTACATCAAACTCGACAAAGAGAAGGTTAAGGAGATAGCTGAAATTAAAGGTGTATCAACGGTGACGGTATATGCGGCGTTGAAGTTCCAGACAGATAGTCCACTGGCTATGCTGATACGGGCGTGGGCGCTGAATCATGGTGGCAGGTTGTTCGAAGAGGCGGAGAATCCTTATAAAAAGGCGGTGATAGCGAAGATACCGTAACTTTATAAATAAGATGAATCGGAACAGGCTTTTTACAAGAATGTAGAATTTAAAAACTTGATAAGATATGGAAAGAAAATTGACTGAGAATGAGAAGTCATTCCTTACGGAACTGAGAGAACTGATGGCGAAGTATAGTGCTATGTTGAGCGTAGAAGATGAAAGAATCAGTATAGATGTGGAATATTCCGGTAATGAAGACCCAGTGGAACCAATCGTACTGCCGGAGGCAATAAATACGTTCCTTGATTTGGATGATGTAATAGAACAGAACTCTTAAATGATAATGATTATGAAAATATGGAAACGAATTCAGAAGATAGCTATTGCCATAGGATTGACCTACGGGCTTTGGCTGGGGTGTAACGTGAATGCTACGAATCAGGATAGCACGAGTGGTTTTATCATGGTGATATTGGCGGCGGTGATTGGCATTTCGATGTACACGCCGGACAAGGAGCAAGAAAAGAGTCTGTAAAAGGATGGCTTTCGCTCCGGTTCGACGCCGGGGCTTGCACTAATTTGAAAGATAAAGAGTTTCTGATTATGGAAATGTACGGTAAAATACGGTGTGTCACTTTTCCCGAACTGGTATCACAAGGGGGAATACTAAGCGTTCCAAACTATAAGAAGAAGGTTCGCGAAGGCAAACTGCGTGTAGTACGTCCCGGCAAGGGAGCGGGTTCCTATGCCCTTATCGACTACAACAGCCTTCCTGATCTGATACGCCAGGCTTATGACCGCCTTTACCCTGATGCGTTGGAAGAAATGAAGGAACAATTAACAAGCAACACTATCCGCAGTGACAGTAAGGCTGTGGAATTCTATAAGACCTATGAGCCGTCAATATCACTGCCACGCCAGGCGGAGTATGTACTGAACGCTGAGGTGATGAATGAACTGATTTGCGTGGAGAAAGAGATGGAGGCACTGCACAAGAAGTGCGGTTACAGTCGCAAGGCTGTGGTATGGGAAACAGTGCAAGGAACCTGTGAAAAGCTACGCGAACAATACAAACATACACTGCCCACCAACGCTACCCGCCTGCGCGAAAAGTTCAATGCCTACAAGCGCCTGAAGTATGTAGCTCTCATCAACAAGAATACCGGCAACCAGGCGGCACGTATTGTCACCCCCGAAGTGGCCCGCCTGCTGCTGAAGTTGCGCCGCAGTATCGTGCCGCGCTATACCGAGATGCAGATATTTGATGAATACAACCGCCAGGCGGTTCAGCGAGGACTGAATATCATCAAATCGCCCACCACGGTGAAGAACTACCTGAACGACCCGGCTGTGATGCCGATGTGGTATGCGGCAGTATATGGTATGCAGAAGTGGAAATCGAAGTACACCAGTCTGATGAAAACCCGTATGCCTCAGTTGCGCGATGCACTGTGGTATGGAGACGGTACCAAGCTGAACCTCTACTACAAGAACGAGCAGGGCAAGATGTGCACCACCAGCGTGTACGAAGTGATGGATGCCTACAGTGAAACCCTGCTGGGCTACGACATTGCCCCGAATGAGAACTTCGACAGCCAATACCGTGCCTACCGCATGGCCGTGGAAACATCCGGCAGCCGTCCCTACGAAATAGTGACGGACAACCAGGGCGGACACAGCAAGGGCGATGCCATCGGCTTCTTCCAGCGTATCACGATACTCCACCGTCCTACCATGCCCTACAATGGTAATTCCAAAACCATAGAGAGTGCCTTCGGGCGCTTCCAGTCGCAGATACTGCACGCTATCTGGTACTTCACCGGACAGAACGTGAATGCCAAGAAGCTCAACAGCAAGCCGAATATAGAATTCATCGAAGAGAATGCCTACGCTTTGCCCACCCTCGCCGAGGTAAAAGAAATCTACCGCCAATGCCGCGATAAGTGGAATAATGAAGAGAAGCACTATGCCACCGGCATCCCCCACCTGGAGATGTATCGCATGAGCGAGAACCCCGAAGCGCAACCCGTTACCGACATAGACCTGATGCAGATGTTCTGGCTGTGCAACCCCAAGCCGCTGACATACACCAACTACGGGCTGCAAGTGGAAATCAACAAGCAGAAATACCATTACGACGTATACGGCACCGACGGACTGCGGGACGAAGCCTGGGCGCTGCGCAACACCGGGCGGGAATTCACCGTGATGTACGACCCTATGGACATGACACGCATAGAATTGTGGCGCAACACCGCCACCGGCCCCAAATACAGCGCCACCGCCACCCCGAAAGTCACTATCAGCCGTGCCACGCAAGAACGCACGCCGGAAGAGAGCAGCTTCATGCGTCATACCATCGAGCAGAACAAGGAAGTGATGGCAGCCATCCAGCTGGAAGGCGAACGCTTCGACCTGGACGAAAAGATAGCTGCCGAACTCTTCGGGCTTTCCACACCGAAGCCAAAGAATGTCAGCAAGAAGAAGATGGAAGAGTTCCGCGAGAAATACGACCGCGGCGAGTTGGATATCCCCCTTTCCCTGCCCGAGAAGCGCAGACTGGAAGAAGAGGAAGCCGATACCGCAACAGATTATTCCACCATCGGCGAATATACCAAGGTGCTCTCCAACCTGACGTTGGACGAACTTGCCCTCGACCGTTTCTGACACCCATTCAAACAGCATTCAATAATCAATTAAATACCTATAAAACAATGAAAGGACTAACCGTAAAAGACAAAGATGCCATCCGCGACGCACTGATGGCTTACTGTGAAAATTTCCCCAGCCGCAACCGTGCCAGCGAAAGCCTGCAAGGTGTCAGTGCCGCCGTGGTTTCTCAGATAGCGAATTCCAAGTACGACAGCATATCAGACGATATGTTCAGCCGTATTGCCACCCAAATCGGTTTCAGTTTCGACAACTGGACTATCTGCGAGAGCGAGAACTACCGCCTTGCCAGCTACGTGCTTGCCGACGCACAGATGTACAAGAATGTCACCTGGCTGGTGGGTGATGCCGGATGCGGCAAGACCACTGCCGCCATCGAGTTCCGCCGTTCGCACCGCAACGTATTCTATATCCTTTGTTCGGAAGATATGAAGCGCAGCGACTTTGTCCGCGAGATTGCCAAGCAGGTGGGTGCACCCACCGACAGCACCAACAACCTGCGCGATATGCTGGACTATGCCCTCGGCATGATAGGCTTCCTACAGAACCCGCTCATCATATTCGATGAAGGAGACAAGCTGACGGACTGTGTACTGAACTATTTCATCTCCATATACAATCGCCTGGAAGGACGTGTCGGAATCGTATTTATGAGTACCGACTACATCAAGCGCCGGGTGGAGAACGGGCTTCGCTACAACAAGAAGGGGTATAAGGAGATAAACAGCCGTATCGGTCGCAAGTTCTTCGACCTCAATGTTACCTCACGCAATGACATCCACGCCATCTGCCAGGCTAACGGTCTGCTGAATGAAGCTGAAATAAATCAGGTGATAAAGGACGCTGAGACTGCCGACAATGATCTGCGCCGGGTGAAACGTAAAATTCATGTAACAAAAAGACGTGCCGAAAGCCGTGTGCAGAAAGGAGATGCGGAATAATGGCGGAGAAGAGGACGTTCGACCGCAATGCCAAAGGGGTAAGCGAGGTTTTGGGCATGAAGTTCAGTACGTTTCCCTTTGAAGGCGAATGGCGGGATGCTTTTGACACACCGGAACGCCGGGGCGTATGGATGATTTGGGGCAATACCGGCAACGGAAAGACATCCTTTGTGATGCGCCTCTGCAAAGAGTTGTGCAAGTATGGGCGGGTGGCTTACGACAGCCTGGAAGAAGGTGCCTGCCTGACGATGCAGAACACACTGAAGCGCTTCAATATGCAGGAAGTGAACCGCCGGTTTCTGTTGTTGGATTGTGAAAGTATCGAGCAGCTGAGCCTTCGTCTGAAACGTCAGAAAGCCCCGGATTTTGTAGTGATAGACAGTTTCCAGTACACCCAGATGACCTATGCCCAGTACATCAAGTTCAAGGAGCAGCATCGCAACAAGTTGCTTATCTTCATCAGCCATGCCAGCGGTACCCGGCCGGATGGGCGTAGTGCCAAGAAAGTGGCGTTTGATGCTTCCCTGAAGATTTATATCGAAGGCTATCGCGCTTTCAGCAAAGGACGCTTTATCGGTCCGGTTGGGCACTTCGACATCTGGCCGGAAAAGGCAGCAAAGTATTGGGGGGAAAGTTTATAATGAAATAGTAATTATCCTAAAAAGAATAACCCGATGAAAACAACAACAGGTAAACCCATCAGCCCGCAGCAACTCAAAGCGCTGCACGCCACCTTTCACCGTATAGGCATGGATGCTGATACCCGCCACGGCTGCATCTACAACTTTACTTCCGGGCGCACACAGAGCAGCAGGGAGTTGACGATGCACGAGGCGCAGCAGCTACTGGAACGGTTGAATCCGATGGATGCTAAAGCCCGGCAGATACAGATGCAGGAAGCCCGCAATGTGTTCCGCGATATATACCGTCTTTCTTTCCTGATTCCGCAACTGAACCAGGGGTTCACCAGCAACAGCGAGGAAGAATACCGCATGAATGTGGCAAAGTTGAATGTGTGGGCACGAAAGTACAGCAAATATCACAAGGACGTAACGAGTATGAAGCTTTGGGAACTCCAGGACACCAAGAAGCAACTGGAGGCATTTATGAGGCGCGAGGAAAGAAAACATCAAAGACCGGCGCGTGTATCGGCAGAACAAGAAAAGTAAGATAATTTATTAACCCTATAAATAGAATAAGATTATGGCAAGAACAAAGAAAACAGTAGTCAGCGGCATCAGCCGCGAACAGGCGGAGCAGGCATTTGCCGATTTTGCGGCAGCCGACGCCAAGGCGCAGAACCTTACATCGAAAATGGATATCGAGATGACCCGTATCCGCGAGAAGTATGCCGACCAACTGGCGGAACTGGATGGTAAGAAGAGCGAGGCCTTCGACATCATGCAGGCGTATGCGCTGGAGAATAAGGAAGAACTGTTCTCCAAAAAGAAAAGCCTTGAGAGTGCGCACGGCGTATTTGGTTTCCGCACCGGCACGCCGAAGCTGAAGAATCTGAAGGGGTTCACCTGGGCGGCAGTGACGAACCTTGCAAAGGAACTGATGCCGTTGTATATCCGCACTTCCGAAGAACTGGCGAAGGACAAGCTGCTGGCAGACCGGGAGCAGCCCGAAGTGGTGGCAATGTTTCCCAAGATAGGCGTGCAGGTGGTACAGGAAGAGACATTCTACGTGGAGCCTAAGAAGGAGAGCGATGTGCAGCAATCAGCCTGAAAAATTCTATGAGTATCATCCGCCCTCTATATTTAGAACGATGAACTGATAGAATTAACGTATAATATGAAAAATATTGCCAAAAGTAGAGAGGAATAACAACTCTACCTTTGGCAAATATTATTTTATATAAAATTATCACTGCCGATCAGGGCAAATATACAAATCTCCTTGACAGCCTTGGCTATGAACTATTAAATATGTACCATCGTATTCACAACATGAATTGGCGAGATTCTGTCCAAATATGATGGAATTATTAATACTGAAATTACGATTCGGACAAATGGTAACAGTATGATTTGCTTTATCTATCCGAACATACATTATGGAATTGTTATAATATGCAATGCTACATCTAAACGAAAGCTGTAAATAATCCCTGTAAAATCGGTCTATTGCATCATCATGAACTGCTTGCGTTACTTGTCTGTATAGGTATGCCATAATACTATAAATTTATTTTTTCCTACTCTCTTAAAGGCTTTTCGGAACTCGCCTATAAATTAATCATCTCTGTAAGCTTACGGTGCAAAGATATGCGGGTACGAAAAGATATAAAAAATAATTATTGGAAATGCAGGGCTGTCCATGCAAATTACACAAGGAGGCCTGTGAATAGAAAATACATAAATAATATAATAACGGTTAACCATGATGGAGACACTCCTATGTCCCCACTGTTCGGGAAGCTGGTTCCTACTCTCCCGGTTCCCCCAAACACTCAATGACTGCTTCGTGTTGCAGCGGCGTCAATGCCCGCTGTCTGGGTTTGTAGCTCAGTTCTTCGAGACGGGCTTGCAGTTCGGTGTTCAGTTTTATCCAGCGGCGCAGCTGCGAGTTGGCGCTGCGGGGCGTGGATTTGGGGAAGTAGGCTTGTGCCAGATCACTCATATAAATGGCTTTCATGTCTTCGATAAATTAAGAATTAAAGATTAAAATTAAAGGCGGCGCGACGGGGGCAGCCGGTAGGCATAAAAAAACTACCCGTAAGCAGTTGGCTCGCTACTTACGGGTAGTTGGTCATTTACCTGGCAGTAGTCGCGGCGCTACTACTAAGTGGCTCTTTAGCCCATCGGGTTCTCGTCCAGGTCGCCATCATTGCCGGAATTTCCGCCGCCATTGCCGCCTTCATCGGGCAGGGGCGCTTCGCCCTTCTTGGCTACGCGGCGGAAGGTCAGCCCGCCGTCGCCCGCACGGGTGGCAGCCTTGATGGGCTTGCCGGGGCGGAACTGGATGGTGGCGTCGGTGATGTTGGCAGTGGTGAACTTCTTTTCAGTATCAGCGCCTTCGCTGCGCAGCTGGATCTGGAAACTGCCGAAGTTCTCCAGGCGCACAATCTTGCCTGCCGCCAGGTGCAGGTTGGTTTGCTGAATCAGGGCACGGATGGCGTTCAGCACGTCACCATCTGTAAGGGAGGTGGCATAGGCGATTTGCTCCGCCATTTCGTCCATGGTTACTTCGCCGCTGGCTTGCGCCTTGGCATAATACTTCTTGGGAGCCTGGGCGTTGCCGGGCTTGGTGCTCATGTGAGCAAGGGAATAGTTTACCATACAATTGAAAATTGATAATTGACAATTGACAATTAGGCTGCGCTGTACATCTTGCAGCTTTATCATCGTTTACTTCTGTCATGTTCGCGAACTTAACGGGACAAAGGTGGTGTAAACGGGCTATTCTGTGTTGTAGTATGTGCTTTCTGGCAGTATTTGTTGCATTAATATGTAATTATCGCTATTTTTGTATCAGGTTTTCAGACAGTTCAGGGTAATCAATTAAAATTTTTGAGGTATGAAGAAGTATCATCGTTCCATCGTTGGCCGAAGCTATGCACACAGGGTAAAGGAAATTCTCCGTATTTACGACGAACACAGCCGTAGCGGGCTCAGTAACCGCGAAATACTGCGCCGCTACATCTGGCCGCTCTATCCCATCTGCGAAAAGACATTCTACAATATCATCAATGCCTCTGCCGACCCGCGTGTCATCCGGCAGCAGGAAGAACTGAACCGTCAGCTGTCGCTGTTCTGAATCTTATCCGATACCGTAGTGGTATATTCCATTTCATAGACTTTGATGCCGCCGGGCATTGAGAACTGCCGGCTGGTACGGCGTATCAGGACGGTGGCGCATCCGTCGAACCGCCAGCCATGAAGCGCGTTGTTCAGGCGCCGGGCCAGTGCCATGCGTTCCGCGGCCTGATGCTCCTGGGTGCTGCCATAATGGGTATCGTCGTAGCAGTCGAAGGCAAGGCGGATGAGGACAGTGGTCTTGCCGTGTTGCAGGTTGCCTTTCAGGTTGTCCCACAGGGTTTTGGAGATGCTGATGAGGACGCAGGGAAAGGTTACCGGGTACTGGTCTTTCCCGTTCTGTAGGGCTTCCAGTTGCCCGTAGTCTTCGTCGATAAGGGAGACGGTGTTGCCCATTTTGTCGGCGATCTGTTGCTGGAGGTCGTTGAATAGTTGTTCCATAAATTGAGAATTAAGAATTAATAATCGGGTTGCTGCTCATCAGCCTGAGGCTGTTCTGTTTCTGCTCTTCTTCCGGCAGTTGGGGGGGCGCCGTCTATGGTGATTTGGGATGCCGCCGCCTGTTTCAGCCACTCCACTGCATGCTCATAGCGGTCTTTCCGTATCTGGCTCATCTTTTGCGGGTTGTGGATGCAGAACAGGTGATACACGGTGATATCTATTGCCATCATCAGCACCAGCTGATTGCGCGCATCCCCTTGTGCGGAGAAGATGGCATCTACATCATATAGGGCACTGAGGTAGCCGCGCATCTCGGCGATGGCACGGTCTTCGCAGATTTTGACCACGGCTGTGTCGTCTCGGGTCAGGGAGCCCAGCATCTCCCGGTGGATGCTGGCGTCATAGTCTTCGGGGTAAATAAAGTTGCTCATGTCTTAGGATTTTTAATTTATGATTTAATATGCTAAGGTGCAAAGGTCATTACTCCGGGCGGTAAGATGAAAAAAGTGTGGAACGGTTACAAACAACGCCGCACTGCCTACCTACTTGCTCGTAAGCGTTACACACTTTTTTGTACGGTTATCATTCGTGATGTAAGTTTGTCGCAAATAATCTGAACGACGCATGACTTGGTGAGCCACGGGCTTGCCAGGCTGAAAAGAAAACAAAAAGATGAAAGCCAGGGGACTACGAAACAATAATCCGGGAAATATCCGTCTCTCTGCCACTACCCGGTGGCGGGGGGAGGTTCGCCCTTCGCAGGACCGCTCGTTCTGTCGGTTCGAAAGCATGGCTTACGGCTATCGGGCACTTATCAAGTTGCTGCAAAATTACCGCAAAGTGCATGGTTGCCGCACGATAGCCGACTTCATCGACCGCTGGGCGCCACCGTCGGAGAACAATACGTCGGGCTACATCAAGCGGGTATGCACGGAAATGCAGGTACCGGATAGCTATGTGCCTGATGTGAATGACAAAGCAACCATGTGTGCCTTTGCGGCGGCCGTCTCCCAGGTGGAGAACGCTGTGCCTGCTGTGATGGCGGATGTGGAAGCCGGTTGGGACTTACTCTAATTAAAGGAGGAATAGAAATGGATACACTTGAAATCTTGAAGCTGATTTGTGGCATCCTTACGGTTGCCATAGGAGCCGGAGGATTCAAGATGTACATAGACAGACGTAAATACATTCAGGAGGTGGAGAAGCTGAAGGCGGAAGTACAGGACGCACGGGTGAATACCCGCAGCAGCGAACTGGACAACGTTCGGAAAGCGATGCAGATACTGATGGATGAGATTGTAGAACCCCTAAAACAAGAAATTAATGCGATCAGAAAAGAACTTGCCAAACTCAGGCGCGTGGTCGAGAAAGCCAATACTTGCCGGTATTCCGCTAATTGCCCTGTGCGCAATGAGTTGCAAAAGTCCGACAAGAGCGGTGAGGAATACCGCCCTCGACAGCCTGCAAAGCGTAAGACAATCCGTTCTGACCTTTCTGCCGGTAGCGGCGAGCAAAGCGCGGATGGACTTGCCGATGCCCCGGCTGGCTGTGCTGCCGGAAGGCGCGGGGTATAGCGTGCGGAGCGGGCAGGCCACGGCGAGCGTAACACGCGGACGCGGCGATTCGCTGATAGTCACCGCTACCTGCGACAGCCTGGAACGGCAAGTGATGCTGTTGACCGAAGAGCTGACCCGCATCCGCAACGAGACCGGCGAGACGGTAGAGGAACCTCCCCCGGAGGTGGTGCGCGAGCCCACCGGCTGGCAGTGGTTCCAGATTTGGGCAGGCAGATTATTGCTAACAGCCCTCTCCCTAATCATCATTTACAGGCTCTTTAAACAGCGCCTGAATAAATTATAAATCATTAATTATAAATCATAAATCAATTAGTATTATGGCAAAAGAAGGATATGTAAATGGTAGTGACCTGCTGATGAGCATCGCAGGCAAGGCGTGCGGACATTGCACCAGCCACACCGCTACTTATAACAGCGAAACGAAAGACCGTGCGGTAAAACCCGCTTCTACAGAGTCGGCAGCCAATGCCGGGTTGTTCAAGGAAAAGACAGTTACCGGGCTCAGTGTCCAGGTGAAGTGCGAAGGTCTCCGCTTCTATGGCGAAGAAGAAAACGGCATGAAGGAACTGCTTGCCAAGTGGAAGGTTGGCGGCACTGTAGAACTGAAAGGCTTTGTCCGCGGCAGCGATGCAGCCCCGTACATGAATGGCAATTTCATTATCTCCTCCCTGGAAGAAGCAGCCCCGGCAGGTGATGACACTACCTACAACGCCACTTTCGACAACACCGGAGTGGTGACCATCGACGAAGCAAAAGTAGACGGCACTGTTGCGGAGGGATGACGGTATGAAGAAAATCGAAGTATATGGTAAAGAGTACCCCATGCGCATGACCATGGGGGCCATGCGCCGCTTCAAGCAGGAAACGGGCATGGAGGTGAGCGAGATGACCACGGAAGTGAGTCTGATGGTCGTTTTCCTCTATTGCTGCGTGATAAGCGCCTGCAACGCGGACAATGTACCGTTCGACCTGGACCTCGACCGGTTTGCCGACGGACTGGAGATGGATAAGTTGTCCGACTTCGTGGAAACCATGCAGCAGGATGCGGTAGACTCAAAAAAAAAGAAGACGGCTCCGCCGGCATCGAAGAACTGACAGGCATAGCCGTGGGGAGTATAGGGATGAGTCTGACGGATTTCTGCCACTGTACTCCCCATGAGTTCTTCTGTATATACAAAAGCTGGGAGCAGACGCGGATGCGCGAACCCTGGGAACAGACCCGGTTCCTGGCGTGCTGCGTGTTGCAGCCTTACAGTAAAAAGGCATTGAAGGTGACAGATGTGTGCCGGTTTGAGTGGGATGCGAAGCGGAAAGCTACGGCACCGACGGCGGAAAGTACGAGGGAACGGTTTGAGGAACTGAAGAAAAGGGCAAGGATATAACTATCGCTCTATATAGTCTTTTAATTTTTTAACCCCCCAGAGACCTATAATAGTCCCTACTATAGTGGGGAGAATAAAGATAATCATTTGGGCATTTTCACTAAGGCCGAGAAACCAGTCAATCATATTATCGGTTAGTTGGTTAATACACCACAAATATACTATTATTTTTGCATAATATGGCAAATAATAATATAGATTTTACAGTACGCATCAAGGACGAGGTATCTCCCCGGCGGCGAAAAGCACGAGGGAACGGTTTGAGGAACAGAAAAGGAAAGCAGGGATGTAAAGTCAATCTTTAGGCTTCATAATAAAATAGGCTAAAAACAAGTATAGGGCTACCAGAAAAATCCCTATCATAAACAAGGCAACATATATGCGTGCCTCTGTTTGCATTGACATACCGAGTAATAACATCATATCTTTCACATTTATAGGGCAAATATAATAATAAAATTTTTAAATATGGCAGACAATTCACTGAATTTCTCAATCAAAATAAAAGACGAAGCCAGCGCTACGCTGAAAAAAGTGAGTGTAAGCATAGATGGCGTCGGCAAGATGTTGAAGAAAGTGACCGAAGAGGCTAACAAGGCACAGAACAGCATTGTGGACTGGTCGCAGGCAGCCCAGGCAGCCGACATGCTGGAGCAGTCGGTGCAGCAGTTGTTTGGCGTGTGCAAGGACTTGACCAATGCCTATCAGGCACAGCTCGTTGTCGAGACGCAACTTCAAACGGTGATGAAGCAACGCATGTCTGCCACCGATGAAGAGATACAAAGCATCAGGGAGCTGGCTTCTGCCCAGCAGGCACTGGGTGTGATTGGCGACGAAGTGCAACTGAGCGGTGCCCAGCAGATGGCAACCTTCCTGAACGAGAAGACGAGCCTGGATACCCTTATCCCTGCCATGAATAATTTGCTTGCCCAGCAGAAAGGACTGAACGCCACCAACCAGGATGCAGTAGGAATCGGCAACATGATGGGCAAGGCCATGCAGGGGCAGGTGGATGTGCTGCAACAGGTGGGTATGACCTTTACCGATGCACAGAAGAGCGTATTGCAATATGGCACAGAATCGGAACGTGCCGCCACGCTGGCACAGGCAATCCGCGACAATGTGGGTGAGATGAATGCCGAACTTGCCAAGACGGATGCGGGCAAACAGAAACAAATGGAAAATACGCTGGGGGACATCAAGGAACAGTTCGGAGCCATAGTGCAGCCTGCCATGAATACCCTCACAGTTCTATCCCAGTTTGTTACAGTCGTTACCGGAATTGTGGAATGCTGTAATGCCGTAAAGTCTCTGAACCAGGCTTTCGCTTCTGTGGCGTCTGTCACCCAGATAGCGCGGGGCTCCATGCTTGCCCTGAACGCTATAGTGACAGTTGGCAAGGCCGCTTTTACGGGTGCTGCTGTGGGAGCCACCACCTTGAAAGTAGCCATCCGCGGCTTGATGATAAGTACCGGTATAGGTGTTGCCATTGCCGCACTGACTTTCGCCATCGAAAAACTGTTTGGAACTTCGAACAGTACCTCCGCGGCAGTAGACCGTTTGGCGGGCTCCGAGAGGAGTTTAAAGCAAGCCAACGATGCTTATACTTCCACCGTTGCCGATACCAAAGCGGGTATGGACCTGGAGATATCCTCCCTGGCCAATCTGATCAAAGGGCATGGCGATGAATCTGGCAAGGTGCAGGAACTGAACCAAAAATACGGCGATGCGCTGGGTTACCATAAGAGTGCCGCCGAGTGGTACGACGTGCTGACACGCAAGAGTGCGGACTACTGCAAGGCAATAGGCTACGAAGCACAGGCCAAAGTGTTGGCGTCGCAGAAGGCGGAAAAGGAAATGCAGCTGGAGGAAGTGCGCAAGCAGAAGAAAGCGCTAGAGGATAGCGGCAAGACGACAGAGAAGACTGTAGTATGGAAAAGCGCTGATGGAGCTGGCAGTTATCGAATGGAGGTGGACCAGCCTACTGCTGAATATGGAAAACTTACCCAGGAAGCAATCACACTTGAAAAGGAGATAGATAGTCTTGGCAATAGCTTTAATACCTGCATGGAGAAGATGCAGGAAGGCATGTCTTCGCTGAAAGCAGAGGGTGGAGCGACCGATGTGATGGCAATGGGCTATGATGAACTGGGCAAAGAAATTGAATCCACTGAAAGCAAACTGAGAAACCTTGCTCCTACGGAGACGGCTGAAATCAAACGCCTCTCCACTTATAATAAGGAACTCAAAGCCCGCAAGGAGGCATTGGGTAACATGTTAGGGCTTGGAGATGGTGGCAGCAAGGGAGGGAATGGCAAAGAAGAGATTGCCATCTCCCCCGGAAGCCTGGAAGCCCTGGAGCAGAAAGTGAACGAACTGAAAGAACGCCAGAGGAAAGCTCCGATAGAGGAGCAACTGACGTTTACACCAGATATCGTGGCGCTGGAAGTCCTGATAGAAAATATCAATTATCGCATGAAGCATGCCGCCTTCGAGGCACGATATACGCTGAAACCTACCGGTGAAGAAAGTGCAACAGATGCTCCGATAAAGCGAAGTATACAATCTTCCCTCGACCTTCCTCAGGAAAAAGGCGGATTGGAAGGCTTGAAACTGGAGGCTCCCAAACTGGACTTGGAGAAACCCCTGGAAGGTATGGAAGCCTGGAATGCCGCCGTAGAAAAGGCACGGGAGAAGAATGCCATGACTATCGATTCAATGAGCGCCATGGGTAGTGCAATGGGTTCGTTGGGAGAATTGATAGGTGGTGCGGCAGGCGCCTGGCTGGACTGGGCGGGAAACCTGCTGAACGCTATAGCGCAGGCATTGCCGCAACTGGCGGCATTGGCAACAGCCAACACTGCTACCGCGGCAACCGGTGCGGCATCATCAGTGGCAAGTATTCCTTTCGTAGGTCCGATAATGGCAGTGGCAGCCGTAGCCTCTGTATTAGCAGCATTGACCAGCCTGCCTAAGTTTGCCAATGGTGCTCTTGCTTATGGTCCCACTTTGGGACTTTTCGGCGAATATGCCGGAGCAAGCAATAACCCGGAAGTAGTGGCGCCGCTCGACAGGCTGCGGCAACTGATACAACCGGCAGGCCCCGGCGGAATGGCCGGTGAAGTGAGGTTCCGCATCGACGGACGGTCATTGGCCGGCGTGCTGGAGCGTGAAACGAAACTCATAAGAAGAAGCTGATTTAAAGTTCATTCAAATAGTATTTAAAGGATAGTTAAACATGGAGCAATACCTACGATATTCAGGTGAATTCCTCAGCCGCAAAAATGTGGTATGGAAAGTGAACATCTATCAGAATGCGGACACGCCGTTCCCATCTGTCGGTGTGCTGAACTTCCCCGGCAATGAGCCGTTGGTGATAGAATGGAAGCATACCGACAAGGAAGAGGTAATCTGCGGCAGCAGCGCTGCGCTGACCGTAGCAAGTCCCGGTGACCGTACCTACGAGGACTTGTACAGCATCTCTGCCGGCAGCATCCGCCTGGACGTGTTGCGGAACGGGCTGCTCTACTGGAGCGGCACACTGGATCCTGAATTCTACGAAGAACCATACGCCTACGAAAAGGAATACGAGGTTAAACTGACATTCAGTGACTTCGGCATATTGGACCGGTTGAAGTACGACCTTGCGGGGATGCAGACATTGGAGAATATATTGCTGTATGCGCTCCAGCGCAGCCGAATCAGCTATGTAGGATTGAACCAGGATTATCTGACCACCTATCTGACGGACAACAGCCGGGCAACGCTGGACAAAATATGTATCCGCAGCGACAACTTCTACGATGAAGACGACGAAGCTTGCACGCTGCACGATGTATTGGAAGGAATGCTGCAACCGCTGTCTCTCCGTATGGTGCAGCGGAGCGGGAAAATTTGGATATACGACCTGAACGGGCTTTATCTGAATGCACCGCTCCAGGGAATCACCTGGAGCAGAGACAACCAAATAATGGGAGTAGATAAAGTGGCGAATAATGCGAAGGTCACTTTCTCCCCGTATTCGGAAGCGAAGCCGCTGAATGGCGGAGTGGAATATGAGGATAAGTATTCGGAAAGTATGGTAAACCGCTCGAACGAAAAACCGTCGGTCGGTGAGTACTATTCCTATTATCCGGACTATTCGGATGACCATAAGATAGAAAGCGATTGGGACTATGAACTGCTTTCGTTCACCATTTTTATCAGCAACCTGGGCAGTGGGCTTGCCGAGAAATATCCGGCTGCCAAATATTTTCATATCCAGCCTTTGAAAGGAGGACAGGAGTCCTCCGGTGTTGCATATAGTTTCTATACCGGTGGTCATGGCTCGCTGGCCAGTGGACGCCCAACTCGTAAGTTGCTTCCGCAGATATCCAATCAGGAAACAGTGTTGATGAGGACGCGTCGGATATACATTCCCAAGCTGGAAGAGGAGGAAAGAAAGATGTATTACCTCCGCTTGAGCATGGAGATGCTGATAGATGCCCGTTACAACCCCTTCACAGAAGCCAATGGCGGCAATGAGAAAGGGAACTATAACAGCATGAAAGACAAGTTCAACTTTGTGACGGTGCCTGCCACTGTCACCTTGTATGACGAAAGCGGGAATGCAGTGAAGCACTACTCCAACGAGGCGGTGATGAACAATATGGATATCACACCTGCCTTGTTCTGGACTGAAGGACAATGGAAAGACGGTGCGGCCACTTACGACAGTTGCCGGTTGGAGTGGTACGACCCGGAAGACCGCCATTTCTCGTCGGGTGTGCTCGGCTGGAAGAAGAACCGGCACTGCATAGGATATACCCATAACGAACTGTTCGACTCTTTCAAACAAATGGAGGACGGGCAATATATGCGTTATCCCGAAGAAGGAGGCTATGTGGAGGTGTGCATTTATGTAGGCATCAAGATTACCGAATGGACTAAAAGCACGAATACCGATGTCAGCAGTGACTGGTACGAAAAGATACGATGGATGCTGTATAAGGCTCCCCAACTGGAAATAGTACGCAAGAACGTTGTCTACAGTGCTGCAAAGAGTGAAGATGTCGAATATACCGGCATCATCAATGAGGCGGCCAAAGAGGATATCAGACTGGACACGATATGCGGCACGATGACTGAAATAAATCCTACAGCCAAAGGCGTGTACTTCCGCACCAGCGACAGTTGCCAATTGAAAGAACTAACCCGTGCCGGACGGACAACGCAGGCAGAGCAGCTTCTTATAGGTATGCTCTACAGCCAGTATGCCGAACGCAAAACCTTACTGACAGGTAAAGCCGATATACTGGATACCGGCTTATCAGCCTATACGGAAGCCTGCCAGGACGGCAAGCGGTTTATCTGCCTCACTGATGTACAGGATGTAATATCGGATGAAAGCGATCTCGAAATAGTGGAGCTCCGTCCGGACGAATATAAATCGGATAAAGAATAATAGTAGAGTACTATGGATAAGAAGTATATATCATCAGCTGTCAAGCGGGATGCCCGTCCGCGCAGTAAACGGCTTCGTGAACAGGGAACTCCGGGAGGAACAGGTTCTGGTTCATTGTCAATCATGGATTTGAACTCGAAACTTGATAAATCGGTGTGGGCTACTGCATTGGATATTCTTGAAACCAGTGAGGGTATAAAGTTTTTATATATTAAGATTCCGGTAGTAACAGCAGAGGGCATCACTATGTATGGGGCCGACGGTACCCCGATATCCCCCTCTATCTTTGATGGACTCCCTATTGACAACAAAACGATCGGATGGGTGGATGGAGCGCTGACTGTTATCGGCGGAACTGGAGATGGTGAGGGAACTGTTAAAGGGATTATCCTCAACGAAAAAAGCTATGATCCCGCCGAGAACGGATATGTTACTCTCCCGGATTTGGTAACTACTGTCAAATGGGAAGATGTCAAGGAAAAGCCTACGACGATAGCAGGCTATGGCATCACTGATGCCTACACGAAAGACCAAATCAGCACAGAATTGGGTAAGTACGTGACGCTTGCTACTGCTCAGGAAGTTTCCGGTGTGAAAGACTTCACCGGTGGTATTAAAATCGGCAGCATTCCGGTTGTTAAGCATTCTTCGGGCATTCTTGAAATAGACGGAGACTTGATCGTTACAGGAGCGATAACCATGTTTGCACAAGGTTCTCAAACTGCGTCTACAATCTTGGATGCGATACCTATTGATACATCTACTCTTTCCAAAACCGGCGGCAAATTAAGTGTTATCGGCGGTGGTGGCGGCGGATTGGCTTCTGTGACGGTCAAGCTGGGTACAACTGCCTATGATAGTGTGGACGGAGTAGTTAGCCTGCCCGCATATCCGACTACCCTGCCTGCAAGCGATGTGTACGCTTGGGCTAAGGCAGTGAGTAAACCTACATACGCATTCTCTGAACTCGTATCACATCCTACGGCACTGGCTGGCTATGGCATTACAGATGCGGTTAACAAGACCGGTGATACCATGACCGGGGCGCTGAAGATCATGAACGGTTCATCCAATTACGGAGGATATCTCTACTTCGGGGATGGCAGCTATGTATATCTGAACGAAGATACTGATGACCACCTAACCATATACGCAAGCAAGGGGGTTAATATATCAACAGGGTCGGGATACTCATTCACGGTGAATGGGCAGCCGTTGTCTACCAGCGTTGCTTGGGGGGATGTCACGGGAAAGCCGAGTTGGATTGGCAGTTCAAAGCCGTCATACTCTTGGAGTGAGATATCAAGTAAGCCTACATGGATAGGTACTACTAAACCTTCTTATTCGTGGTCAGAAATTACTTCTAAACCGTCTTGGATAGGTAGTTCAAAGCCGAGTTATTCGTTCTCTGAAATCACTTCAAAGCCTACTACTATAAGTGGGTACGGGATAACGGATGGATTCAAGGCGGTTGCTTTGTCTTCCGCAGAAATACCAACCGGAACCTTGGTTTTTCAAGGGGGCTTTTTAAATACCGTAGGAGGATATGCTTCTTTTGTCCAAAATGGATATGGTGGACAATTAAGATTTGCAGGGGAAACAGTGGCTTATAGATATATAAATAATGGTTCTCCGTGGGAATGGAGAACTGTATTTACAACCTATAATTATCAGTCTCTAATAGACAGTAGATATGTGTTAAAAGCAGGAGATACTATAACTGGCGCATTAACTGTAAATAGTAGTTTAACTGCTCGCAGCAATCTTTATGTAACTCAATCTGCTACTATTGGAGATGAAATTATTTGTAATCGTTTAAGATTCACTCAAAATGTAAAGACAACTTGTAAAACCACTGGATGGTATCGTGTTTATCAAGGAAATTATGGTGATGTTTTAGGTCAAACGGTATTATTAATGGTCAATAGAGCTTATAATTACAATAGTCCCGAATCATATATCTTTGCTATTACCTCTACCTACAACCAGGTAAATATAACTCAAATATCGGGCTATGCATATAGTAGGTTTATTCCTAAAATAAGAATATGCAATACTTATGACTCAGCATTCGCAATTGATATCTATTATAACGGTAGTACCTCAGGTAACGATGTGCGTATATGTGGAATTGGTCAAGGTTCATTTACAAGCCCTGCTCTTGTAACTTCGAGTTTTGGCACTGTAACCGAATACGAAACGCTCGCTTCCGGCATGAAAGTTTCGACAAACATTCTTGCCGCCGGTGGTATAACGATGTATTCTGATATTCGGAAGAAGAACATAATATCCCCGCTGTCATTGCCATTGGAAAGAATAGCGAATGCTCCGTCTTTCCGTTACACCTTTAAAGATGATGTTGACAGACAACAACGTGTAGGAACGAGCGCGCAGTACTGGCTTGGCGTTCTGCCTGAAGTAATAGGGAACGATGGAAGTTACTATACGTTAGACCCCGGTACTCTTGCCGTGGCTTGCTCCATATCAATAGCCAAGCACCTGATGGAACATTTGCGGAAAGAGGATGAGAGAGACAAGAAGATACGTGAATTGGAACAAAGAATTAACTACTTAGAAAGGAGAGCATAATATGGCTATTGTACCTAATACAAATGCGAATCTTGCCACGAACGTGCGGGATATACTGAATGCGGCGGGTGGTTCGGTCAGCAATGACCTTACCTCGTTTTTTAAGAGTGCTGCTAAGATTAATATGTACGCCAAGCACAAGCCGATACCGTATAATCAGTTATTCGACCTGACGGACGCTCAGATACGTAATTCTCGTGGTGGGCTGACTATTGGAAGTCCAACCTATGCGGATTTGCCTAATGACAAGCCCTGGGCTTATACGCTGCCTGCTGGGGGCTCTACACAACCATTTCGTCTCGGTGACTTTAGAGGGTATCAAACGGATGCAAAGCCTTGTATAAGGATGGAGTTTCCGGCCCAAATGAAGACGAACGGAGATATGTACAACAACTTTTACTTTGTACCTGTATTTTTCTTTGACAATGGCGGATATACCGGATTCAATCCGAATTATTGCCTGTCATTGCAAGACTTATATGCGTCGTACCTCAGTTATTACCCGACGGTGGTGATGAATTATGCAGCCGGAAGAACCTGGTATGTGCAAAGCTACGAAAATACATTGCAGTGGCTTATCAATGCCAGCCGGTTCGCAGCACCTGTCATTATCGAAATGAAGGATACCCCGTTCCGTAATCTGAGTAATGGTACGCCGATAAACGTCTATATGTGCCTGTCTCCTTCCAGGATAACCGCCGGAGATTCCTTTCCCGGATACGGTCAGTCACTCCAATACCAGGCGGGCGGAGATAGAAAGGCCTATACGCTTGTCAGGACAGAATGGATTGATGGTCTTAAAACTACGGTCGTGGCTACTTATACGAATACCATATCCGGCTCAACCAGGACGATACGTGTGACGAATATAAAAATAACATTCACGCCTGATCCCGACTGGATTCCATCGTCCATATATCTCAGAGTGCGTGGTATTTTGGGTAGCTCGGCTCCTGTTGTGCAAGAATTTATGATCCGCGAAGTAGCGGTATCCAAAAGCGCTTTCGATAACGTTAGCAGCGTAACCAGGGAGATAGTGCAGGGAGATATCTACTACAATTCATTCTCAATGCCCTCTAATATTCCTGGTACGTTTGTGGTAAATGTGCTTGGATGTCCGAGAACTCTTGGCAATAATGATACTACGTGGTTGAATACAGGTATCGTAACCCCATTAGGAAATCAAACTGTAACAATTATACCGTAATATGGAACAGATTAAATCACTATCAGAAAAGAGACTCATCGTGGAATGTACGATGAATGGAAAGAAAGGCAACTTTCTGATCGATACGGGGCGACAGTCGCTGTGATTGATCAGAGCAACGTAAAGAAGTTCGGACTGTTGACCGGCAAATGCTATTCCGCGCGTTGGTCGGTGCAGGCAGTGAGATAGAAGATGGGTATTACTGTAATACCTTCGCCTATCTTGCCGGTAAAACTATCCCTCAGTTCCTACTTATTGATATTTCCAACGCGAGAGATAGCATCAAGCGGGAAACTGGACTTGAAATACTTGGAATCATTTCTCTTCCTCAAATGAAGATGGCAGGAATACAGATTGACGCGAACGATAACTTAATAATAATCGAATAAAAATCAGAAATTATGAAATTAGTAAAGAGAAACGAAAACATCAACCGTACATATAGCGGTGAGGTTACGGACGAACAGATAACCAACGTTGGTTACTCTATTCAGAATGAAGAAGGCGTTGAAACCGGCAGTTGCAGCGTCCGCGAAGGCGGGTTTGATTTGAACGTGCAATCAATGGGTGGCACCGTTGAAGAAGTAACCGCCTTTGTAGAATCATTGTTTGCAAACAAGTAATATAAAATCAGCAATATGAAAACAAAAGAAATAGCAGTAGCCTACGCACTCCTGAAGGGTGCAAAACTCTCCAAGATGGAAGATGAAGATAAATTCAAGGTGATCAAAGCCATGCGTGTGATGCGTCCCATCGCGGAGAAGTACGAGACAGATGAAAAGGAAGCCTCAGACAAGCTGAAGGATGAACGTTTCGAGGAAATGAGTGAAAAGGCGAACAAGCACAACGAGGCTTTGCAATCTAAACAAGTAGATAAACTGCTTCCTGCCGGTGAACTGGTGGAACTCAATAAGTACTTTGATGGCTTTCAGAAGAAACTCGGTGAATGCTTGAAATCCCTGCAAGAGGAAGAAGTTCCCGCCGAATTTGATAAACTGACCGAAGAAGCATTCAAGAAGTTGCTCGCGAGCAACGATTTTACAGTCGAGCAGATGCTGGACTTGGAAATCCTGTTATAAACAAGAATCCCGCCTAATCACGGGCGGGATAATCCCTAAAAACGGATGATATGAAAAGAATACGCATAGACAATGATATTGACGTTGCAGTATATGTTAGGCGTGACGGAGCACCGGAAATATTCTCCGGTAAGGAAGTAGCGCTTTACCTGCAAGTCGCTTATGTCAAGATACCGATTACCGAATACAGCATCGTTGGCAATGTTGTTAAGTTCCGCTACTCTGCGGAATCACAGAAACACGCGGGCAAATACTCGCTCATCATACAGGTTAAGTCAGCTGATGGCACTAACACCGTAGACAAGTGCGAGGTGTTTGAATTAGTTAATCGAAGCTGTCAGACTGGTGGTGAAGATGAGCTTAATATCGAAACTGGATCGGTTGAGATAGGCTTGGATATGCATGTGGATACTGGCGGTGCTAATACCGGCGGTGGTATTACCGACTACTTAGAATTACAGAATAAGCCGAGCATCAATAAGGTAGTGCTCGAGGGTAATAAGACTGCTGAGGAGTTGGGATTGCAAGCGAAGGGTGACTACGTTACCGGTAATGCTCTCGCAGAAGCATTGTCTGGCTATGTACAGGCTGTTGCAGGCAAAGGCTTATCCACCAACGACCTCACCACCGAGTTGCTGAACAAGCTCAATGCCTTATCTAACTATGATGACACTTCCTTGAGACAACTGTGCTTATCACTACAACAGCAGCTTAACACACTGCTTTCCGGTGACGCTTCGTCCGCCATTGAAAGTTTTAACGAGATAATCACATTCCTCGCTAACGTAGAGGATAGCGAGACATTGGAAGGTATCATCGCCGGACTCAACAAGAGGATTTCCGATGTGTTGTCCGCTATTCCCACTAAGACGAGCCAACTGGCCAATGATAGTGGGTATCTCACCAAGCATCAAAACTTGACTGGCTACGCTACGGAAGATTGGGTTAGCGAGCAGATTACCGTCGCGATTGGTACCGCCAATGAATTGTTAGACGAAATTAATAATATGGTAGTATGAACATAAGTGATAAGATAGCGGTATTGAAAGCGAATATAGCTTCGGCTATATCGGTGCTTCGGGAGAACCTCACGGGTAAAGGTGTGGTGGTTGAGGATAACGAGACGCTTACTACATTGGTGGGCAAGGTCAATGACATTCAGCAGGGCGGTAGTATAGATGCTCTGATGGAGCAGTGTGGATATACTGCAAGTATCCCTAGTTTGAGAAGTATGATATTGGATTCATATGAAATGACCAAAGATATAACTAAATATGGCAATTTACCTTATCCAGATTATGGGGTGATGATGATGCCCGAAATAGAAAACCCACCCGTTACATCATTCAGTTTTAGAGGGCAATTTGATTTGGTTGCAATACCAGAGATAGACTGTACGAATGTAACTTCCCTGTTCTACTCTTTTGCTGACTGTTCAAGTTTACGGGAAATCCATTTCAAGAATTTAGATATTGGACGATTTATTTTGGGCAATGCTTTTTCGAGAACCTTTTTCAACTGCCGTTCCTTGAAAAAAATAACTGGATTCAATGGTATGACTTCAATTAATCTGGAATTTGCGGATTGTTGGAATTTGGATATACCTTATATTGATACGAGTAAAATGACCATCATGAGTTATTACTTCCCAAGAGGAGAAGGCGCCAAACAGGATACATTTCCCGAAGTGAATCTATCGTCCATATCAGAAAATGATGTTACCGTATGGGGAGAGGATAGGTATAAGATAATGGCAAAGAACATGTCATTCGCAGGCGTCATTAAGTGTCACCTCAGAATGATAGGCGATAATTATACTCGTGAGACTATGTTGAACTTATTCGAGCATTTGTATGATTATATGGACGGAACAACTCATACCATAGAGATAGGCTCTGTTAGCCTCGCTCGGCTAAGTGATGATGATAAATCAATAGCAACAAATAAAAACTGGACATTGATATGAGAAAGATAACAGCAAGCGACGGGTATGTATATACCCAAGCCCAAGAAACACCCATTGAGAGCATGATATTCGCTAAGGAGTTGTATCTCGGCATTAGCGACTTCCCCGACAACTGGCGGGAGATACCGGAAGAAGAAGCCAAGTCTATTGAGGAAGAACGACAGAGAATCACGGAGGAACAGAGGCTTGCCGAGCAGTTGCAGGATATGAGTAGTATTAATAATTAAACTATGGATATGGGGAAAATAAAAAGCCCTCGACCTGTTAGTAAGGATATCACTCACGTACTAACACAAGATGCGCCCCAACGCACAGCCGAAAGCTTATACTTTCTGCTGCGTTGGGACGCATTTGTTGTACATGAGTGGTAGTGCAAAAGTACAACAATAAACTGATAAATTAGTGCATTATGAACAAATACTATGAGATTTTAGATAAAATACTTGCATCTGGAAAGATGCAGTTGAATCGGAAAGGGAATATCAAATACCTTTTTGAATGAACAGTTATCATTAACTCCGTCAGACTTCCTTGACATTTTCAAAGGCCATAATATTGCCAGAAAGAAACTGAAGAACGAATTGCAACTATTTATGCAAGGTGAGCGGAGTGTGGAGAAGTATCGTGAGGTCGGAATTAATTGGTGGGACTATTGTGGTTCCATTTTGGTGAACAGTTATCCCACCTATTTTGAAAAACTGCCGCCGCTTATTGCTCGGATAAACAGGGAAAGACGCAACAGTAAGAACTACGCATTATTTTTAGGAGAGACTGGTGCAGAAAGCAGCCAAGCACCCTGCCTGAGCTTGGTACAATTCCAGTTAGACAATGGCGAACTAGTGCTATCTGCATATCAGCGTAGTTCTGATGCAAATCTTGGCCTACCAGCTGATATATATCATCTTTATTTGATGTCCCGACAGATTGAGTTACCATTGAAATCTATAACGTTGTTCCTCGCCAATGTGCATATTTATAGCACCAATATAGAAAACATTCGTTGCCTTATCAATGGAAATGAGAATGTACGATTTGAACTAAACGTATAGCCCCTAATTTCTATACAAAGATAAAAAGAGTACATCATTTAGAGAAGTTTTAAATAGCTTTTGATTGGTGTTTAAAGAGGTGAGAAAAACAAATAAAAATCCGCAATTCGTTTTGTGTTAACTACTGCAAAACACTCACAATTTTGTTTTGTAAAAGCGTCACGGAACGTTTTGCGGCTTATAGATATAATGTATTTTAATGCATTAGTTATTTTATATATATTATTATATGGTGGCGGAACATGTGGTCGAACACATTTTTCGCCACCTTCTGTATCTCCTATGAACAGGGCGATACAGACGATAGCAAATAGGGCTGAAGATATGGTCGTAAAAAATACGGACTTAAAGCCCTTGTCCGGTTGTAACAAAATTGCTCATTTTCAGCCAATCGTAACCGGATATTTGTATTCCTTTGACCTGTGCCCTATCTTTGCCGCCTATTGACCAATGAAAGAAATAATGAAAGCATCGCTATCTCTTGCACAAGCTTCGGAAATCGCAGTACTCGCACTTTCTGGTATCTTCCGTCTGGCTGAAAGTCTCTTCTTCGCTGTAAATCTCTTGCAGCAGTCCTTGCAGGCGTTCGCGGAACTCGTCTTCGTAGAAGGCGAAGTTGTTGACCGGCATTTTGGCCTGTCGCGCCGCTCCCATCTCGATGACCGGGGAGTAGCTTTCGGAAGCTGCCCGGTGGATGTAGAGCAGGGAAGGGGCTACCTTCAACGGTTGCCGGCGGCACATGATGGCGGCATAGAGGAAGGTCTGGAAAATGTAGCTGGGACGGTTGTCGGCAGGGGTGAAGAGCTGCTCGATGCTTTCGGGTGTCTTGGGCGTGCCACCGGTTTTGTAGTCTACGATGCGCAGGGTATCTCCTTTGCTGTCCAGGCGGTCTATGGTACCGCCTATCTGCAGCGTAAGGGTGCCTTGCGGGGTGGAGATTTCCATCACTTCCCTAACTTCCTGCTCCATGCCTTCCATGCAGAAGGGGGCGTATTGCAGGTCGTTGCGCAGCAACTGGCGCAGGTAGGAGGCGATGACTTTGGAGTGGATAAGCTGCGTGCCGTTGTACTCCGATTGCTCCGTTGCCGACAGGTGGAAGAGTTTTTCCTTGAAAGCACTGTCCACATAGGCTTGAAGGCGGACGTCGTTCTTCAACAGTTGCTCCAGGTCTTCGCGGCGTATCTCTTTTCCGTGGGCGGTGAGGTCGTGGTACACCAACTCGGCGGCACGGTGGAAGATGGTTCCGAACAAGGCGGAATCTATCTCGGCACTGACTTCCTCGGGTGCTTTCAGCCCCGCAACGTAGCGGTAGTAGAACTTCAAACGGCAATCCAGGTAGGCATTCAGAGCCGACGGGGAGAAGTAGGCGCGGGGGTGGAGGCGTATGTCGTAGGTACGATGCATCTGTGCCAGCATCTCCGGTGTCTTGACGATACGGATGTCCCGGTCCGACTGGGGCGACTGCCCCGCCTCGAGGTACTGGCGGCGTATGTCGTGCGGAGACTCTATGAGGAATTGCAGCATGAAGCGGGACATTTCGCCGCGGTTCAGTCCGTCGGAAGAGGTGTTGTACAGCAAGGTGACGTTCTCCGCCCGCTGGATGAGGCGGTAGAAGTAGTAGGCATAGACGGCGTTTTTATGCTCGATGGTAGTCATGCCGAAGGCGCGCCGCAGGTTGTAGGGGATGAAGGAAGAATCGCCGCCAGCCTTGGGCAACTGCCCTTCGTTGAGGGAGAGCATGATGAGGTTGCGGAAGTCGAGGTTGCGTGTTTCCAGTACGCCCATCACCTGCATACCGATGGCAGGTTCGCCGTGGAAAGGTATGTTGGCAGAGGTGAGCAGGCGGTTCAGCAGACGTTTCAGAGTGTCTGTCCTCACGCCGGCAAGTTCGCCGGTTTCAATGAGGCTGACGAGGCGGTTGACGAGGGTGTAGCTCTTGAACAGCGATTCGCGGTATAGCTGGTTGAAGATGTCCCCGGCATCCTTCTCCCGGCGATAGACCACGGCTACCAGACGAAGCAGCTCGGTGAGGTAGCGGCACAGGGCGGCAATGCCGTTCTGCGGGGTAAAGACTTGTTCCAGAAAGGCGTCCTGCTTCAACTCCGAGGGAAGGGGGTAGAAGCGGTTGTCCTTCGTCAACTGCTGTTCCAGGGCTTGGGCGGCAGAGGAAAGCTGACGGACGTAGGGATGCTTCAGCAGGGCAAGCACGGTTTCGTAGGAATACCGCCCGGTATCTGCATGATAGCCGACAGTCTGCAACTCTACCAGTGCATTGATGAAACTGTAAACGGGTGTCTGCGCCAGGGGAAATCCCATGGTGATATTGACGTTCTTCACCTCGGAAGGGATGGAGTGGAGGACGGGTAGCAGCAGGGCTTCGTTGCAGAGGACGACGGCGTTCTCCTTTTCCTTCGTTCCCCCGTCGAGTCCTAATCCGCGTATCCACTGCGGGAGGTAACGCGCCTGGGCATTCTCCGTAGGGGCGGAGATGAAACGTACGTTCTTGGGGCGGCGCAGGACGTCGAAGGCAGTTTCCGGCAGTTGGTTGGGGAAGACTGCGAGGTTGCGGAGTATGAACTCGCCCGCTTCGTGGGTGTAGGGAGGCTGTTGCTCGCGGGGCAGGCGGGTGTAGAAGATGTCGTAATCCCAGTAGAACATGGCTTTCCCGGCATCTTGCAGAAGCTGGAAGAAGCGGGTTTCCACGCGGTTCAGCACATTGAAGCCGACGAAGACGTAGCGGTCGTAGCGCAGGCGGTCAGGGACGAGTTGCTCCATGACGTGGCGGTACATCATGCCTTCGTAGGCAATGCCGAGTTCGGTAAGGCGGGCACGGTAGCGGCGGTAGATGTCGCCCAGCTTGTCCCAAAGGGAGATGAACTTGGCTTTCAGTTCGGTGCGCTTCTCAATGGAGAAGTTCTGAAAGAACTGCCGGATGGCTTCTTCCTGTTCGGAGTCAAGGAAGTCGTAGTCGTCCATGATGTTCTTCAGGTCTTGCAGGTTGGAGAAGAGGCGGTCGGCATCCACCAGGTTCTTGTCCACGTCGTCGAAGTCGCTGATAAGCAGTTCGCCCCAGAAGTAGAAGTCGTCCAGCGTCTCTTCGCTGTGGGTTTCTTCGCGGAATACCTTGTAGAGTTCGCACACCAGGCGGATGGGGTCGCCGGGCTTCAAGGGCGATAGCTGGCGGAACAGTTCGCTGATGCTGACGTAGGCGGGCGACCATAGCGGACGGTCACTCTGCGCGGCGAGGTATTCGTTGAAGAACAGGCTGGCGCGCTTGTTGGGGAAAACGATGGCGGTACGCGAGAGGTCGTTTCCTATTTTCGTGTAAAGGTCTTGAGCGACCAGTTGGAGGAATGTTTCCATAAGGCTGTTTTATACTTTCTCTATTATTTCTTCTTCCACATACCACAGGTAGCCGCTGATGTTGGGGGCGGCGTAGCCCATGCGGACGAGGAGTTGCATATATCCCTGCACTTGTTTGTTGTACTTCTTGTTGGGCTTGCCGAATTTGAAGTCTACGACTACAATCTCTTCGCCGCGCATCATCACGCGGTCCGGGCGGCGGGTACGGAGTTCGCCGTTCTCCTGCCAGATGATGTCGCACTCGTTGAAAAGCGTCCATTCTCCCGAATACCAGTCCTTGACTTGGGGCAGGGAGAAGGCACGGGTGGTGAGGCGGCGTATTTCCTCTTCGGTTTCGGTACGCCCGATGATGCCTTCGAAGACCAGGCGGCTGATGGCATCGTCTATATCGGCTTCCGTCCCGATGGCGGAGAACAGGGTGTGGAGCAGGCGGCCGCGGTTGATGAAACGCTGGCTGGACTCGGACTCGTCTATTCCGGCAATGAAGTCGGCGGAGCGGTTGGACTGGCGGAATTCGATGTCGTGGAGCATGCTCTCCATGTGGACGGGGAGTTTGGCGGGTTTCTGCGCCAGCTTGTTGACGGCAGGGAGTTCCGTGGCGGATGCGCTCTGCACGGCGGAAGGGCAGAGTGCTCCGCTTTCGTAAATGGTGGCTTCTTCGTCCCAACTGCCCTCGCCCTGGTCGGCTATGAGGGGCAGGGTGTTGGCAAGGAGTTCGGAGACGGTGCCCCGCTGCTCCTTCTTGCTCCAGAGGATAAGGTTCTTTCCGGCGCGGGTAAAGGCGACGTACAGCAGGTTCAGGTTGTCCACCCACAGTTGCAGGCGCTCGTGAAGGTAGTCCGGACGGTAGACGGATTCAGCCATCGTGGCGGAGTATGTCACCGGAACAAGGCTGATAGCATTGTAAGGCTCGCAGGTAGGGGCGCACCACACGAGCTGGTTGTTTGTTTCGTTCTCCAGCTTCCAGTCGCAGAAGGGGATGAGGACGGTGTGGAACTCCAAACCTTTGGATTTATGGATGGAGAGGATGCGGATGCCATCGACTTCGCCGCTGGGAATGTTCTTGTTGCACAGCGTCTCGTCCCAGTAGCGGATAAAGCCGTCCAGCTCGGAAGAGTTGCTTTGCAGGTACTCGGTGACGGCATCGAAGAAGGAGAAGAGGTAAGCGTCCTGCTTCTCGATGCGGCTCATATCGAACAGACTGAACAGTTCTTCCAGTAGTTCGTAGAGGGGCATCAGGCGTAGTGCTTCGATGCGGGCGGTGAATGCTTCGGGGAGCGCTGTTTCGGGATGTTCCGTCAATATGCCGTTCAAATCCGCTTCTCCTTCTCCCGTAATCTGTAATTTGTAATTCATAATCAGCGATGCTCTTGCAATCTTATCTTCCGGGTTCGACAGGTAGCGCAGCGCATCCATCAGCATACAGAGGGCGAGGGAAGCGTCCAGCCGGAAGGCTTCGTCGGAGACTATGGGCAGGTGCAGCTCTTTGTCGAAATAGTCGGCGATAGGGGGGATGTTCTTGTTCTTGCGGACAAGGATGGTGATGTCATTCAGTTGTACGCCGGCTTGCAGCAGGCTCTCCACTTCTTCGCCCAGGGCAAGGAGGGTTTGCTCGGTATAGTTGTGTTCCTCGTCCGGTTCCAGAAAGGAGGCTTTGACGTAGCCGCGCTTCTCGCTCTTCGGCGATTCCTGGGCTACGTCGGCATAGGCGCGCTTCAGGGGGAGACAGTCTTCTTTCAACTCATCCAGGTGCAGGTTGTTGAGGTAGTCTACCGCAGCGGCGAACAGCCGGTTGTTGAAGCGGATTACGTTCGTCTCGCTCCGGCGGTTGGTTTTCAGGGTTTCTACGCGGACAGGGAAGGGGAAGAGTTGACGAGTTGACGAGTTGACAAGGGAACGAGGTGGTGCGCAGCCCCTTGTCAACTCGTCCCCTTGTTCACTTGTCAACTGATTTAGTATGCCCCAATCTCCGTTTCGCCAGCGGTAGATGGATTGTTTTACGTCTCCTACAATCAGGCTGTCGGCTCCTTGCGAAAGGCCTTCGAGCAGCAGCAGGCGGAAGTTGTCCCATTGCATACGGCTGGTGTCCTGGAACTCGTCAATCATGACGTTGCGTATGTTGGCACCGATTTTCTCGAATACAAACGAGGAGTCGCCTTCGCGCACCAGCTTGTGCAGCAGGGCGTTGGTGTCTGATAGCAGGAAGCGGTTGTGTTCGCGGTTGAGGGTGCGCACTTCTTCGTCTATATGGTTGAGGAGTTGCAGCTTGTTGAGATGTTGCAGTGAGAGGCGGCAACTGTTTATCGTCCGGCTGTTGCGGGGGCGCAACCGTTCGGCATCTTGCAGCAGGGGCATCAGGCTGCTTTCTGCCAGGCGGATAATGTCGTCTTTGCGGGCGGAGGTCTTTGTAGCCCAGTTCTTGGCATCTGCGAGGCTGTTTTGCAGGGTGGCGTTCAGTACGTCTTTATCGGACAGCTTGCCGTCGCGCAGCTTGCGGAAGTAACTGCCGATGCCGCGGGCGCCGCCTTTCAGGTCTTCGGGGACGAGGGCGTGTCCTTCCAGTTCGCCTTCAAACTGGTCGTAGAAACCTTTCATCTGTTCCAGGGCTTCCGTTTCCATTTCGCGCAGTACGTCGCGGTAGAGTTTCAGGGTATCGGGGGTGCGGAGACATTGGCGCAGGGCTTCGCCGCGCTCGATGTAACTTTCGTCGAAGATGTTACGGCCGAAACTTTTTACTTCGTTCGATACGTTCCAGCGCTTGTCGTCGGCAATGCGTTCGTTGATGTAGTCCAGTAACCATGCCAGTACGGGGGAGGCGGGAGTTAGCTTTTCGATGAGGCTGTCCACGGCGTCGCTCAGCACTTCGGCATTGTTCAGTTCGATGTTCAGGTTGGGGCTTAGTTCCAGTTCGCGGGCAAGGTTGCGCATCACGGACTGGAAAAAGGAGTCGATGGTTTCTACCCGGAAGCGGCTGTAATCGTGCAGCATATATTGCAATGCCATTCCGGCGCGGCGGCGCAGCTCTTCGTCTTCGTCCCCCCCCTCATTTTTCATTCTTAACTTTTCACTTTTAATTCCCCTCACCCCTTCCTTGATACGTGCCAGGTAAGCATCGGAAGCAGGGTCGCCCTGCCAGATGCCATAAAGCTGTTGCAGGATACGTTCCTTCATCTCTGCCGTCGCCTTGTTGGTGAAGGTCACAGCCAGTATTTGCCGGTAAGCGTGCGGATTGAGTATCAGATGTTTGATGTACTCCACAGCCAGTGTAAAGGTCTTCCCCGAACCGGCAGAGGCTTTATATACTAATAGTTCCATGTAGATTTGCTGCAATGAGTTTATTTGCAAACGTACGCAAAAATCGGGAGAAAAGTTGAGGTACGGGCATAAAAAAAGGAGTACCGCTGTACTCCAACCTTTGTTAACCTTAAA
>CAJKXC010000022.1 GCA_905203765.1 uncultured Bacteroides sp. | reverse complement strand
GCAACAGCCGCAACGACCTTGCCGCCCATGTGTACGACATCACTTACGGCAGCCTGGTTCCGGGTGTGGACAACCTTGTCATTATAGACGACTCGATTGTGCGCGGTACTACCTTGAAACAAAGTATCATCGGCATCCTGGACCGTCTGAGTCCGAAGAAGATAGTCATTGTCTCTTCTTCCCCGCAGGTACGCTATCCCGACTACTACGGCATCGACATGGCGAAGATGAGCGAGTTCATCGCCTTCAAGGCTGCCATCGAATTGCTGAAGGAGCGGGATATGAAGGACGTGATTGCCGCCGCCTACCGCAAGTCTAAAGACCAGGTAGGACTGCCGAAGGAGCAGATGGTGAACTACGTAAAGGACATTTATGCCCCCTTCAACGACGAAGAAATCTCCGCCAAGATGGTGGAACTGCTTACGCCCAAAGGAACGAAAGCCAAAGTACAGATTGTCTACCAGCCCCTCGAAGGACTGCATGAGGCATGCCCCAAGCATTCGGGTGACTGGTACTTCAGCGGCGATTATCCCACGCCCGGCGGTGTGAAGCTGCTGAACGAAGCGTTTATAGATTATATCGAACAAGTATATCAATTCTAAATATGAGAAATGTAACTCTTATCCTCGACGACGGGAGCCGCTTTCACGGCAAGTCGTTTGGCTATGAAAAGCCGGTTGCGGGAGAGGTGGTCTTCAACACAGCCATGACGGGATATCCCGAGAGCTTGACCGACCCTTCGTATGCCGGACAGTTGATGACGCTCACTTATCCGTTGGTGGGCAACTATGGTGTGCCGCCGTTCACCATCGAACCGAACGGACTGGCAACATTCATGGAAAGCGAACGCATCCATGCCGAAGCCATCATCGTAAGTGACTACTCCGAGAACTACAGCCACTGGAACGCCGTAGAAAGCCTGGGCGACTGGCTGAAGCGCGAACAAATCCCCGGCATTACGGGCATCGACACCCGCGAACTGACAAAGGTGCTGCGCGAACATGGTGTGATGATGGGCAAAATCGTATTTGACGACGAGCCGGAGAATGTGCCCGAAGCCGTTTATGCCGGTGTGAACTATGTAGACAGAGTGAGTTGCAAAGAGGTAATCCGTTACAACGAAGGTGCCGGTAAGAAGAAAGTCGTGCTGGTGGATTGCGGTGTCAAGACCAACATCATCCGCTGTCTGCTGAAACGCGATGTAGAAGTAATCCGCGTGCCCTGGGATTACGATTACAACGGATTGGAGTTTGACGGACTGTTCATTTCCAACGGTCCCGGCGACCCCGATACCTGCGATGCTGCCGTACAGAACATACGCAAGGCAATGGCAAACGAAAAGCTGCCTATCTTCGGCATCTGCATGGGAAACCAACTGCTGAGCAAAGCCGGCGGGGCAAAGATATACAAACTGAAATACGGTCATCGCAGCCACAACCAGCCCGTACGCATGGTGGGCACGGAGCGTTGCTTCATCACCTCGCAGAATCATGGTTATGCGGTAGACAACAATACGCTGACCGAAGACTGGGAACCGCTCTTCATTAACATGAACGACGGTTCTAACGAGGGTATCAGGCATAAACGCAACCCCTGGTTCTCGGCACAGTTCCACCCGGAAGCTGCCTCGGGACCGACGGACACGGAGTTCTTGTTTGACGAGTTTGTGAAACTGCTGTAATCACCTTATTAAACGTACAACAAATGAAAGAAGACAATATAAAGAAAGTCCTGCTGCTTGGTTCCGGTGCACTGAAAATCGGGGAAGCGGGAGAGTTTGACTACTCCGGTTCGCAGGCGCTCAAAGCGTTGAAGGAAGAAGGTATCCACACCGTCCTCATCAACCCTAACATCGCCACGGTACAGACCTCGGAAGGCGTTGCCGACCAGATTTACTTCCTGCCCGTTACCCCTTACTTCGTGGAGAAGGTCATCGAGAAGGAACGTCCCGACGGCATCATGCTTGCCTTTGGCGGACAGACGGCGCTGAACTGCGGTGTAGCCCTCTATAAGGACAAGATATTCGATAAATACAATGTAAAGGTGCTCGGTACCCCCGTACAAGCCATTATCGACACGGAAGACCGTGAAATCTTCGTGCAGAAACTGGATGAAATCGACGTAAAGACCATCCAGAGCGAAGCGGTGGAGAATGCCGCCGATGCCCGCCGTGCTGCCGCCGCGCTGGGTTATCCGGTCATTGTACGCGCTGCATACGCACTCGGCGGACTGGGATCGGGCTTCTGCGACAATGAAGAAGAACTGAATGTGCTGGTCGAAAAAGCCTTCTCCTTCTCCCCGCAGGTACTCGTAGAAAAGTCCTTGCGCGGATGGAAAGAGGTGGAGTACGAGGTAGTGCGCGACCGCTTCGACAACTGTATCACCGTCTGCAACATGGAGAACTTCGACCCGCTGGGCATCCATACGGGAGAGTCTATCGTCATCGCCCCGTCGCAAACGCTGAGCAACCGCGACTATCATAAACTGCGCGAACTGGCTATCCGCATCATCCGCCACATCGGCATTGTAGGTGAGTGCAACGTACAGTATGCCTACGACCCCGAGAGCGAGGACTACCGCGTAATCGAAGTAAATGCCCGCTTGAGCCGTTCGTCTGCATTGGCCTCTAAAGCAACGGGTTATCCGCTTGCTTTCGTAGCTGCTAAACTCGGACTCGGCTACGGTCTGTTCGACTTGAAGAACTCGGTTACCAAAACGACGAGTGCTTTCTTTGAGCCGGCTTTGGACTATGTAGTCTGCAAAATTCCCCGTTGGGACTTGGGCAAGTTCCACGGCGTAGACAAGGAACTCGGTTCTTCCATGAAGTCCGTAGGCGAGGTGATGGCGATCGGCCGTACCTTTGAAGAAGCTATTCAGAAAGGGTTGAGAATGATAGGTCAGGGCATGCACGGCTTCGTGGAGAACAAAGAACTGGTTATCCCCGACATCGACAAAGCCTTGCACGAGCCTACCGACAAGCGCATCTTCGTTATCTCCAAAGCCTTCCGTGCCGGATATACCGTAGACCAGGTGCACGAGCTGACCAAGATCGACCGCTGGTTCCTGGAGAAACTGATGAACATAATGAATACCGACAAAGAGTTGGAACAGTGGAGCAAGAACCATAAGCAGATCAACGACCTGCCCGTCGACTTGCTTCGCAAAGCCAAGGTACAGGGCTTCTCCGACTTCCAGATAGCCCGCGCCATCGGTTACGAGGGAGACCTTGAGGACGGCATCCTCTTCATCCGCAACCATCGCAAGAGCGTAGGCGTAGTGCCGGTAGTGAAACAAATCGACACCCTTGCCGCCGAATACCCCGCGCAAACCAACTACCTGTACCTGACGTACAGTGGCATCACCAACGACGTGAAGTACCTGGGTGACCACAAATCCATTGTCGTACTCGGTTCCGGCGCCTATCGCATCGGTTCTTCGGTAGAGTTCGACTGGTGCGGCGTGCAGGCGCTGAACACCATCCGCAAGGAAGGTTACCGCAGCGTCATGATAAACTACAACCCCGAGACCGTATCTACGGACTACGATATGTGCGACCGCCTCTACTTTGACGAACTCACCTTCGAGCGCGTGATGGATATCCTCGAACTGGAGAACCCGCACGGCGTCATCGTCTCTACCGGCGGTCAGATACCGAACAACCTTGCCATGCGACTCGACGAACAGAATGTGCCCATCCTCGGTACCAGTGCCAAGAGCATCGACAATGCCGAGGACCGCGATAAGTTCTCTGCCATGCTCGACCGTATCGGCGTGGATCAGCCCGAATGGAGCGCGCTTACTTCACTGGAAGACATCAATGCTTTCGTAGATAAGGTAGGCTTCCCGGTACTGGTTCGCCCGTCGTACGTGCTTTCCGGTGCGGCAATGAACGTTTGCTCCAATCAGGAAGAACTGGAACGCTTCTTGCAGTTGGCAGCCAATGTATCGAAGAAGCATCCGGTAGTAGTCAGCCAGTTCATCGAGCACGCCAAAGAGGTGGAGATGGATGCCGTGGCGCAGAACGGTGAAATCATTGCCTATGCCATCAGCGAGCATATCGAGTTTGCCGGTGTGCACTCCGGTGATGCCACTATCCAGTTCCCGCCGCAGAAGTTGTATGTGGAGACCGTACGCCGCATCAAGCGCATCAGTCGCGAGATTGCCCGCGAGCTGAATATCTCCGGTCCGTTCAATATCCAATACCTGGCTCGTGAGAATGACATCAAGGTTATTGAATGTAACCTGCGTGCATCGCGTTCATTCCCTTTCGTCAGCAAGGTACTGAAGATAAACCTCATCGAACTGGCAACGAAGGTAATGCTCGGCATCCCCGTACAGAAACTGGACAAGAACCTCTTCGACCTGGACTATGTAGGTATCAAGGCAAGCCAGTTCTCCTTCAACCGTCTGCAAAAGGCAGACCCGGTGCTGGGAGTGGATATGGCGTCGACGGGAGAGGTAGGCTGTATCGGCAGCGATACTTCCTGTGCTATCCTTAAGTCAATGCTTTCTGTGGGTTACCGCATTCCGAAGAAGAATATCCTGCTTTCCACCGGTACGCCGAAGCAGAAGGTGGATATGCTTGCTGCCGCCCGCATGCTCCAGAAGAAGGGCTACAAGATATTCGCCACCGGCGGTTCCAGCAACTTTCTCACGGAGAATGGTGTGGAGAACACCCGCGTATACTGGCCCAGCGAACCCGAGAAGCAGCCGCAGGCACTCGACATGCTGCATCAGAAGGAGATAGATATGGTAGTGAATATCCCGAAGAACCTCACCGCAGGCGAACTGGATAACGGCTACAAGATACGCCGTGCCGCCATCGACCTCAATATCCCGCTGATAACGAATGCCCGTCTGGCAAGTGCATTCATCCAGGCATTCTGTACGATGAGCGTGGACGATATTGCCATTAAGTCGTGGGCGGAATATAAGTAAGAATATCGCGTATTTCGGAATGCCACACTTCGGCAGGTGAGATGCCACATCTTAGTAAGTCAAATGCCACACTTCGCGAGTGCTGAAGTGTGGCATTTGTGTTGTTCAAGTGTGGCATTTGCCGGGCTCAGGTGTGGCATTTGCTGCGCTCAAGTGTGGCTTATGTTTTCTGATATTCCGCCGGTGTCATTCCCGTCATCCGCTTGAAGAACTTGGAGAAGAACGACGGATTGGGGAAGTTCAGTTCGTCCGAAATCTGGAATACGAGCAAGTCGCTGTGCTTTAGCAATACTTTTGCTTCGAGGACAACGGCCTGGTTAATCCATTGCATGATGGTCTGCCCGCTTGTTTCGCGAATTACCGTACTCAGGTAGTGGGGCGTCAGGCAGAGTTTGTCGGCGTAGAAACTGATGTTGCGTTCGCGCTTGGCATATTCGTTCACCAGGTTGATGAAGCGGCGGAACACTTCATCCTGCCGTGAGAGGCGGGCGGGAAGGGATACCTGTTTCTGGTCCCGGATATACCTTATATCATAGAGTAGAGCGGTAACCAGGCTTTGCACCACTTCCCGGCGGAAAGGAGTGCGATGCAGGGTTTCCCACAACAACGAGAAGAACACGCCGATGTGCTCCCATTCCTCGGCGGTGAGTGAGAGCAGGATACCATGTTGCCCACACAGCTCCGCCAACGTGCCGTTCTGCATGGCGGGCAGGAAATCATTCTCGGGCACAATCACCTGGAAATCGTAGTCGGGACTGAGTGCTATCAGTTCTATCAGGGAATTCGGTGGGGAGATGACAATCATCTGCTCCCTTACTTCGTGCTCCACGAGGTTGATGGATATGCGCCCTATGCCGCGGATGATGCGTATGATGCGGCACTCGCTGGTACGGTAGGGCTGTCCCGTGCGGAACAACGAACTTTGCATCTGTACAAAACTGATGACCATACCGATACCGCGCTGGATAGAACGGAATTCGGCGTGTGTGATGAGGTCGGCCCTGTCTCTCAATTCCTGAAAACCAAGGCTCAGGGGCTTGTTCTTTTCTGTTGCTTTCATTTCTGCTGATGGATATATATCTGTGGCAAAGATAAGAAAAGAAGTGGATTTATTGTCTTTTATTGCTGTGCATCGAACTAATGGAACATCTTCTGCGAGTAATAGAAAGTAATCATATATCTTTATGGTCTATCTTTGCAGCGATGGAACAAAACAGGAACAATATATGAATATGAAACGAATGATTCTTTCTTTCTCCTTTCTCGTGGCTGCCATGTGGACGCATGCCCAGCTTACGTTGGAGACGTGCCAACGCATGGCTCAGGCAAACTATCCGCTGGTGCGCCAGTACGGACTGATAGAGAAAGCGCGCGAATACGACCTTTCCAATGCCGGGAAAGGGTATCTGCCCCAGTTCTCACTGTCGGGCAAGGCGACGTATCAGAGCGATGTGACGGAATTGCCGGTCGAGGTACCGGGCGTTAATGTAAAAGGTCTGCCGAAAGACCAGTACCAGGTGATGCTCGAAGTACAGCAAACCCTTTGGGACGGTGGAGACATCCGCTCCCGAAAGCGCTTGACGCGTGCCGCCTCGGAAGTGGAGCAAGAAAAGCAGAACGTGGATATGTATGCCTTGAACGACCGCATCAACCAGCTTTTCTTCGGTATCCTGTCGCTGGACGAACAGTTGGAGCAGAACCGGCTTTTGCAGGATGATTTGGGCAGAACCCATACCCAGGTATCCAACTATATAGCCAACGGCATAGCCACCCAAAGCGACCTGGATGCCGTCAGCGTGGAGCAACTGAACACCAAACAGCGCCGCATCGAACTTGAAACTTCCCGACGGGCATACGTGAATATGCTTGCCGCCTTTATCGGCAAGGACATTTCCCCGGAAACGGCTTTGATGAAGCCTGCACCGGAAGATACCGGGAGTGGGGAAGCGAGGGATAACAACCGCCCCGAACTGCGCTGGTTCGATGCCCGGGGAGCGCAGCTGAACGTGCAGGAATCCATGTTGAAAACCCGGTATATGCCGCGCTTAGGACTGTTTGTGCAGGGTGCATACGGCAATCCGGGACTGAATATGTTGAAGAATGAGTTCAGTCCTTATTATATAGCCGGTGTCCGTATGTCGTGGAACTTCGGCAGCCTGTACACGTTGAAGAACGACCGCCGACAGATAGACAATTCGCGCCGCCGGATAGAAACCAGCCGCGACGTGTTCCTCTTTAATACCCGGTTGGAAGCTACGCAGCAGGATGCCGGCGTAGTATCTATGCGCCGCCAAATGAAAGATGACGACGAAATCATCCGCCTGCGCGAGAACATCCGCCGTGCTGCCCAGGCAAAGGTGGAGAACGGAACACTGACCGTGACCGATATGCTCCGCGAGATTACGAACGAGAACCTGGCGCGTCAGACGAAGGCATTGCATGAAGTACAGTTGCTGATGAACATCTGGCAGCTGAAGTACACACTGAACCAGTGATAACCCCGAACTTATCCCGAATAATAATAAAAACATATATCATTATGAAGCCATTAAAACTATTTCCCTTCCTGTTTATCTTCGCTGCATGCAGTAGCGGACTCCCCGAATACGATGCCACGGGAACCTTTGAAACGACTGAAGTCATTGTATCCGCCGAGGCTTCGGGCAAGCTCCTCAGCTTCGACATCGAAGAAGGCACCGGGTTGAAGGCAGGCGCCGAAGTCGGTATCATCGACACCGTGCAACTCTATCTGAAGAAGTTGCAGTTGGAAGCCAGTGCCAAATCCGTCTCCGACCAGCGCCCCGACATATTGAAGCAAGTCGCCGCCACCAAGGAACAAATTGTGCAGGCAAAGCGTGAGCGCGACCGCGTAGCGAATCTTCTCCGCGTAGGCGCTGCCAACCAGAAGCAGTTGGACGACGCCGAGTCCCTGCTCGAAGTGCTGAACAAGCAACTCGCCGCCCAGAACTCCACCCTGCAGAACAGCGACCGCAGCCTGACGTGGCAGAGTTCCTCTGTCGGCATACAAGTGGCGCAGGTGGAAGACCAGCTCAATAAATGCCACATCACCTCGCCCCTGACCGGCACCGTACTTGCCAAGTACGCCGAAGCCGGAGAGCTTGCCACTCCGGGCACCCCGCTTTTCAAAGTGGCGGATATGGAGCAAATCTACCTTCGCGCCTACATCACTTCCGAGCAGCTTGCCGGGATAAAGCTGGGGCAGAAGGCAACCGTTTATTCCGATTACGGCAAGGACGTACGGAAAGAATATCCGGGCGTCGTCACCTGGATTTCCGATACTTCCGAGTTCACCCCGAAAACCATCCTGACGAAGGATGAACGCGCCAACCTGGTGTATGCCGTCAAGATAGCGGTGAAGAACGACGGGTTGCTGAAGATAGGTATGTACGGCGGAGTAACCTTCGGCGATAAATGATTAGTGACGAATAATAAGTGATTTGCCCATGAACTATGCAGTAACTGTAGATAATGCCACGAAGCATTACGGCAAGGTAGAAGCCCTGAAAGGTATTTCATTGGCCGTGAAGCCCGGCGAACTCTTCGGCATCATCGGACCCGACGGGGCAGGGAAGACCTCGCTCTTCCGCATCCTCACCACCTTGCTCCTTGCCGATAGCGGAACAGCTACCGTCTGCGGACTGGACGTGGTGAAGGACTACAAGCAGATTCGCCGGCAGGTGGGATACATGCCCGGACGCTTCTCCCTGTATCCTGACCTGACGGTAGAAGAGAACCTGAACTTCTTCGCCACCGTCTTCCATACCACCATCGAAGAGAACTACGATTTAGTGAAGGACATCTACCAACAGATAGAACCCTTCCGTAAGCGCCGTGCCGGTGCCTTGTCGGGCGGGATGAAACAGAAGCTCGCCCTCAGCTGCGCCCTTATCCACAAGCCGGACGTACTCTTCCTGGACGAGCCCACCACAGGCGTAGACCCCGTCTCCCGCAGAGAGTTCTGGGAGATGCTTCGCCGGCTCAAAGAGCAAGGCATCACCATCATAGCCTCTACACCCATCATCGACGAAGCCCGCCAGTGCGACCGCATCGCCTTCATCCACGAAGGGCAGATACGCGGCATCGACACCCCTGACCGCATCCTGGAGCAATTCGCCTCTATCCTTTGTCCGCCGGGTTTGCAGCACGATAAAGCGGAGCATCGCGAGGATTACGTGATAGAGGTGGACAACCTCACCAAGCGCTTCGGCAACTTCACCGCCGTAGACCATATCTCCTTCCGTGTTCATCGCGGCGAGATCTTCGGTTTCCTGGGCGCCAACGGTGCCGGCAAAACCACCGCCATGCGTATGCTCACCGGCCTTAGCCATCCCACCGGGGGCACCGCCCGCGTAGCAGGCTTCGACGTTGCCACCCATACCGAAGACGTAAAGAAGAACATCGGCTACATGAGCCAGAAGTTCTCCCTCTACGAAGACCTCAAGGTTTGGGAGAACATCCGCCTCTTTGCCGGTATCTACGGAATGCCCGAAGCCGGGATAGCCCCCCGCACCGACGAACTCTTGCAACGCATCGGCCTTGCCGCCGAACGCGACACGCTGGTGAAGAGCCTGCCCCTGGGCTGGAAACAGAAACTCGCTTTCTCCATTTCCATCTTCCACGAACCGAAGATAGTCTTCCTGGACGAGCCTACGGGCGGTGTAGCCCCCGCCACCCGCCGCCAGTTCTGGGAGCTTATCTATCAGGCGGCGGACCGCGGCATCACTGTCTTCGTCACCACCCACTTCATGGACGAAGCGGAGTACTGCGACCGCATCTCCATCATGGTGGACGGTGTCATCCGCGCCCTCGACACCCCTGCCGGACTGAAACGGCAATTCTCCGCCGCCACCATGGACGATGTGTTCCAGCAACTGGCACGCCAGGCCGTGCGCACGGCAGATTAAGAGCCAACTAAAAACTGATAGCAATGAAACAATTTATAGCTTTTGTCCGAAAAGAATTCTTCCACATCTTCCGCGATGTGCGCACGATGATGATACTGCTGGGCATGCCCATTGTGCAGATTATCCTCTTCGGCTTCGCCATCACCACGGAAGTAAAGAATGTGCGTGTAGCCGTCCTCGACCCCTCGAACGACGTCGTTACCCGCCGCATCATCGACCGTATGGATGCCAGCGAATACTTCACCGTCACCTGCCGCCTGTATTCTCCGCAGGAAGCGGAGCAACTGTTCCGAAAGGGAGACATAGACATGGCGCTCGTTTTCGGCGGGCAGTTTGCCGATAACCTCTATACGGGCGAAGCGCGTGTGCAACTCATATCCGATGCCACCGACCCCAATATGGCAACCATGCAGGCGGGTTATGCCACCAGCATCATATCTGCTGCCGGACAAGAGATGCTTCCGCCGGGCGTGCACGCCGCTGCCATCGTTCCGCAAGTGAAGTTGCTCTACAATCCTCAGATGAAGAGCGCCTACAACTTTGTACCCGGTGTCATGGGGCTTATCCTCATGCTGATATGTGCCATGATGACGTCCATCTCCATTGTGCGCGAGAAGGAGACGGGGACGATGGAAATCCTGCTTGTGTCTCCCATGAAGCCGCTTTTCATCATATTCGCCAAGGCGGTGCCTTACTTTGTACTGTCGTTCGTCAACTTGACGACTGTGCTGCTGCTTTCGGTCTATGTGCTCCACGTGCCCGTAGCGGGTAGTTTGTTCTGGCTCGTGGTGGTGTCGCTGCTGTTTATCTTTGTGTCGCTGGCACTGGGGCTGCTCATATCTACGGTCACCCGTACGCAGGTGGCTGCCATGCTTGCATCGGGACTGATGTTGATGATGCCTACCATGCTGCTGTCGGGCATGATATTCCCGATAGAGAGCATGCCCGCTATCCTGCAAGGTTTCTCCGCCATCATCCCCGCACGCTGGTATATCCAGGCGGTGCGCAAACTGATGATTGAAGGAGTGGACATCTCGCTTGTGCTGACGGAAGTCTGCATACTCAGTGTGATGGCAGTGCTGCTGATAACTGTCAGTATCAAGAAGTTCAAGAGCAGACTGGAATAGCCGTGCATTCCTGCCAACTACTTACTACCAACTACTAATTACCAACCGCCCCATGATAAAGTACCTCATTGAAAAAGAATTCAAACAGTTGTTCCGCAACTCCTTTCTGCCGAAGCTCATCTTCATCTTCCCTTGTATGATTATGATTCTGATGCCTTGGGCGGCAAACCTGGAGATAAAGAACATCAACCTCAATATTGTGGACAACGACCATAGCGTCATCTCCCGCCGATTGGTGGACAAGATCGGCGCTTCCACTTACTTCCGCACCACGGACGTGCCCGGCACCTACGACGAAGCCCTGCGGGCGATTGAAGTGGGAACGGCGGACATCATCTTGGAGATTCCCCGCAACTTCGAAAAGGACTGGATAAAGGGAAGCGCACCGAGCCTGCTCGTAGCCACCAATGCCGTGAACGGCACGAAGGGCGGGCTGGGCAGTTCCTACCTCTCTGCCATTATCAGCGACTATGTGCGCGAGTTGAAGCAGGAGTCGCCTGCACCCGCATGGGTGGGTATGCCGCTTCCGCGCGTCGAAGTGTCCACCCAGAACCTGTATAACCCTACGCTGAACTACAAGCTGTTTATGATTCCCGCCCTGATGGTGATGCTGCTCACCATGATTTGCGGCTTCTTGCCTGCTCTCAATGTAGTGGGAGAGAAGGAAGCGGGCACTATCGAACAGATTAACGTGACTCCCGTCAGTAAGTTCACCTTTATCGTTGCCAAGCTGATACCCTATTGGGCGGTAGGCTTTGTAGTGCTGACTATCTGCCTCACCCTTGCCTGGGTGCTCTACGGCATACTGCCTGCCGGGCATTTCATTACTATCTACGGCTTTGCGGTGGTGTTCCTGCTGGTGGTTTCGGGGCTTGGGCTGGTAATATCCAACCATTCCGCCACGTTGCAGCAAGCCATGTTCGTCATGTGGTTCTTTATGCTGATACTGATGTTGATGAGCGGACTTTTCACCCCCATCCACAGCATGCCCGGGTGGGCGCAATGGATAGCCCGCCTCAATCCGTTGAAGTATTTCGTGGAAATGATGCGCACGGTCTATCTGCGCGGCGGCAATTTCGCCGATCTGCTTCCCCAACTCGGAGCTTTGTCCGCTTTCGCATTCGTCTTTAACCTGTGGGCGGTGAAGAGTTATAAGAAGAGTAGCTGACGGGGAACGCCCGTCGGCATCATTCGTGGTGGTAAGGGCCGCCGTTCAGTATGGTCATGGCGCGGTACAGTTGCTCTACGAAGATAAGGCGCACCATCTGGTGCGAAAAGGTCATGCGTGAGAGGGACATCTTTTCGTGAGCCGCTTCATACACTTTCGGCGAGAATCCGTAAGGCCCGCCGATGATGAATACCAGCCGCTTGTTCACGGTATTCATCTTGCGCTTCATATAGTCGGCAAACTCTATGGAGCGCATTTCTTTTCCGCCCTCGTCCAGCAATACGATGACGTCGCCCGGTTGGAGCGCTTTCAGTATCAGTTCCCCTTCCTTTTCTTTCTGTACTTCCATAGAGAGGCTCTTGGTGTTTTTCAGTTCGGGTATCACTTCCATGTCGAACGAAAGGTAGCGGCGGGTGCGCTGCACGTAGTCGTTGATGGCGGTTATAAAATGTTGTTCCACAGTTCGTCCTACGACGAGCAGAGTCGTTTTCATGCGGGTTCCGTTTTGAATTAGCGCACAAATTTAGCATTTTTTTATTGTATTTTGCGACAAATGCTTACCTTTGCCTATCATTAATACTTGTGGAGATGAATAAACGAGTAATTTTTGTGTTGACCGGTCTGCTCATTTGGATGTCCTCGCTCATGGCTCAGGACGCCCCGGTGGGAGTGATCAGTGCCTTCAAGGAAGGCAACTCCCGGGAATTGAACAAGTATCTGGGCGACAAAGTCGATTTGATTATTCAGAATAAATCGACCCATGCCGACAAACAGGCGGCAGAAGGAACTATGGCTGCTTTCTTCTCCAACCACAAGGTCAGCAACTTCAGTGTGAACCATCAGGGCAAGCGCGATGAATCGGGTTTCATCGTCGGCACCTTGACCACTGCCGGCGGAAACTTCCGGGTGAACTGCTTCTTTCGGAAGGTACAGGACAAATATGTGATACATCAAATAAGAATCGATAAGACAAATGAATAAAGAAGAAGAATTGATAGACAGGTTGATTGACCTGGCTTTTGCCGAGGACATCGGCGACGGTGACCATACCACCCTTTCGTGCATCCCTGCTACGGCAATGGGCAAGTCCAAACTCCTGATCAAAGAAGCCGGCATCCTTGCCGGTATCGAAGTTGCCAAAGAGGTGTTCCGCCGCTTTGACCCTGCCATGAAGGTAGAGGTGTTCATCAACGACGGTGCCGCAGTGAAGCCGGGCGACGTAGCCATGATTGTGGAAGGCAAGGTGCAGTCTCTGCTGCAAACCGAGCGCCTGATGCTGAACATCATGCAGCGCATGAGCGGCATCGCCACCATGACCCACAAGTATGCCGAACAACTGAAAGGCACCAACACCCGTGTGCTCGATACCCGCAAGACTACTCCGGGCATGCGTATCCTCGAGAAGATGGCGGTAAAGATAGGCGGCGGCGTGAACCATCGCATCGGCTTGTTCGACATGATTCTGCTGAAAGACAATCATGTGGACTTTGCCGGCGGCATCGACAAAGCCATCAACCGTGCCAAGGAGTATTGCAAAGAGAAAGGTAAAGACCTCAAAATAGAAATCGAAGTGCGTAACTTCGACGAGTTGCAGCAAGTGCTCGACCTGGGTGGCGTAGACCGCATCATGTTCGACAACTTCACACCCGAAATGACCCGGAAGGCTGTTGAGATGGTAGACCACCGTTACGAAACCGAATCTTCGGGCGGTATCACCTTCGATACGCTGCGCGACTATGCCGAATGTGGCGTAGACTTTATTTCGGTAGGCGCTCTTACCCATTCCGTAAAGGGATTGGACATGAGCTTCAAAGCATGTTGACAACGACGGTAAGCCGTATTGCAGCATAACAGGAAAGCCTTTCATAAGTTTGCCATGATATTGCAATCCTTATGGAAGGCTTTCTTCTTAATAATCAGGGGAATATCTGTGCCGGAAAAACAGATGGTCTGTCAGGGCAAAACAGATGATGCGTTTAGGGCAAACAGACCATGCGTTTGGGGCAAACAGATGATGCGTTTCGACGCGATAGATAATGCATTAGGAAGAAATGAAGAAGATAACTTGGAGCAAAGTAAAAACGATTGTCAAAGGCTGGAGGCTCGGAGACTTTGTGCGGCAAATTGCTGTGGTGGTAATCGGTGTGGTGATTACCTTTATGGGGAGTGATCTGATTACTCAGAATTCCGAAAAGAAGGATATACAGTCTACCATGTCGCTGATTAGGGATGAACTGAAAAGCAACCGTGAGAAGTATGAAAATATAGTAGCGGAGTTTAGTGAGGATGAGGCTCTTTCCACCTTATTGGCGGAGCACGACTTGAAGATACGGACTATACCCGAAGATTCATTGAAGCAGTATGCCTTCGTATTGGGGCATATCCGTGGTTTCAGTTATACCCAGAATGCACTGGATATACTCAAAAGCTCCATGTTGATGCAGAAAATCCCGGATAAAGATTTGCTGTTGCAGTTGACTGAGATTTATGATGTATTGAATGGATTTAAGCTGACTATGGACGCATATTATGAAATGAAAGACCAGATTATGACACCTTTCAATTTGGCCTTGACCGATGAACAAATGCATCGGATCTATGAAGGAGGATATGAGGCATGGGATATTTACCTTGCTAATTTATCGGTACGAAACTTCGTCAGGGTTGCACAGATGTATTTCACTCCCGACTATGTAGAAAATGTGGGAAGAAGAATAGATAATGTGATACAGATGCTTGAAGAAAAATATCATTTAGAATAAAACATTATGGGACAGAACATTTGGGATAGAATAAAAGCTACGGCACATGACTGGAGGTTAGGAGACTACTTCCGCCAGTTCAGCATCGTAGCGGCAGGTATTATCGTTACCTTTTGGGGAAGCGACAAGATAACGGAGCATAGCCGCCAAAAGGAAGTGCGGGCAACGATGCAACTGGTAGCGGAAGAACTGGAGTACAATAAGGCGGAATTGCGTAAAATAAAGCGGTTGCTGGATATTGACGTGCACATGAGCACCGTGTTGAAAGACCATGATTTGGATGTATCCAAGATACCTGGAGATACTTTATGGAAGTATGGCAAGCTTTTTAATAATTTTGATGATTTCTCTTATAGAACCGATGCATTGGATGTGCTGAAAGGTTCCTCATTAATGCAGTATATCCCTGAGAAACGTATGTTGCAGGATGTGATGCAGGTCTATTTTGAGTTGGGAAGGAAAAGGAAGGATGTGGGCGATTATTATAGGATAAAGAACGATGTACTGATGGGGCTTGCCTTTTCTGCGGGAAGAGAGAATATCTTGAGTGATGACCGCACTTTTAAGGATGAAGTCGCCTATCTTTTGCAACATGATAATTTTGTCAACTTCGTCATCATGGTTCCCGGCTTCCTGTATTGGGATGAGTTTGACTACCTGGACAATATGCTTGACAAGCAAATCAAGGTCCTGAAAGACAAGTATAAATAATCTCCATACTTTAACTTCTTTTTAGAATTAACCCAGCAGCATTTTTCGGAATGCTGCGTCTAACTAACAAACGACGCGAAGAGGCGTCCGTAAAACGAGCACTGACATTGGAAAATGAGATAGAACTGATAGAGGGCTGCCGGGCAGGAAAAGATTCCGCACGTCGGGAACTGTATACCCTCTATTCCAAGCAGATGCTGGCGGTGTGCTACCGCTATACGGGCGACGTCGATGCGGCCCATGACGTATTGCACGATGGTTTTATCAAAATCTTCACCCACTTTACTTTTCGCGGAGAGTGTGCCTTGAGTACCTGGGTGACGAGGGTGATGGTGACGCAGTCCATTGACTACCTGCGCCGGCAGCAACGCTTCAGCCAGCTGGTGGTGAACGAGGAGCAACTCCCCGACATGGTGGATGAAGCAAGCATTGCCGAGACCGGCGGCCACCTGTCCGAGGAAGTGCTGATGGCATTTGTGGCAGAACTTCCCCCCGGATGCCGAACCGTTTTCAACTTGTATGTGTTTGAAGAGAAGTCGCATAAGGAAATTGCGGAACTGCTCCACATCAAGGAACATTCGTCCACCTCGCAACTGCATCGTGCCAAGAGTTTGTTAGCAAAAAGAATTAAAGAATATACTGAGTATGAGAGAAAATGATAAGATAACCGACATATTCCGCAGTCGTCTCGCCGGTGCAGAGATGACCGTGCGGGAGGGGTTCTGGGAAGAACTGCAACGCAGTTTGCCCCAGGCAGCGGCGGCAGGCGAAGGCAATGCTTCCCAGTTGTCGTCAGTGTCCGCTCCCGCAGCTAAGGCGAAACGCTTGGTGCTTTCTCCGAGATTCTATCGGGTAGCTGCCGCAGCATCCGTTGTGTTTGTGCTGGGAGCAGCTTCTGCCGCATTCTGGTACTTCTCTCCGAAGGAAGAGATAAAGGAAGCCTTCACGCAAGTGGCAGCCATGACACCGGACGGCAGCCTGAAAGGCGACGTGGTGCAGGAGAACTTCCCTTCCATCCACCAGGCAAATCCCACGGCACAGCATCCCGGCACAAAGCAGCCTGCAAGCGGCATCCCTGCCGGACTGACCGCACAGGCGGATGATGACGACGAATCGGTATCCGTCCATGTCTCCATCACCTTTACCCAGCGGGTTTATGGCAACAGCCAGCAGGCAGGCAACGGCTACTTCAACAACTCTGCCCAAAACGGAAATTATCACTCTGCTACCGACCATAAGGCTACAGGCTCCAACGCCGACACCGCCATTGCCCCTGAGGAATCGGCGGCTGCCAAAACCGAATCGTCGTGGAAGTCGCGCAACTGGGCACTGAAAGCCGCCATCGGTTCTTCCTTGCCGAAGGGAGATTTCCACATGCCGCTGACGGCAGAGCTGAACGTAGAACGTCGCCTGAACGACCGCTTCTCCCTGGAAGCCGGCCTGCAGTACAACCGCCTGGAAGGCGACCATGCAACCCTGCACACACTGGGCATCCCCGTCCGGCTGAACATGATGCTGGCAAGTTCTTCCAAAGTAGACTTTTACGCCTTGGCAGGCGGAATGGCGGAAAAGTGCATTGCCGGTGCACCGGACAATGGTTTCAATGCCGAACCGGTGCAACTGTCCGTAGCGGCAGGGCTGGGCGTGCGGTACAAAATGAACGACCGCGTTGCCTTGTTTGCCGAGCCGTCCGTTTCCCATCACTTCGACACGGACTCGCAGTCGAAGACGTTGCGTACCGAGCGTCCCACGAACCTGAATCTGCTGTGTGGCGTGCGCGTAACTTATTAATTTTAATATGAACCGAAGATGAAGACTCTATCTTATAAACTACATATACTTGGGCGGATGTTCCTGCTGGCACTCATTGCCCTTTCCGCCCTCTCCCTGGCATCTTGCAGCGAAGAAACGCTGGATTACGACCATCCCGATGTAGACCTGTTTGTAAAGCAGCTCAAAGCCGGCAAGTACACCACCCAAAGCCCCGACGGGCTGAGCAACGTGCCTAAGTTTACCGCCGAGGACATCGGCGAGTTGCTGAAGTATGCCGAAGACCTGACGGTGATACCCTCTTTCCCGCTGGCACCGGTATCTTACTCCGCCGGCGGCAAACTCCGCCTGGGCGAGTGTATCTTGTGGACGGTGGAGACAATCCGCCTGGGGCACAACGCCTCGATGGGTTGCAAGATGGTGCGTGCCGATGCCGAGAATTACGAAGGCATCTACTTCCTCTCGGACGAGGATGTGCTCGATGCCGCCGCCCGTTATCGCCGTTGGTGGGAGAGCCGCAAGTATCCGCGAACCATGTGGACTATCGACCCTTGCTACGATGAGCCCCTCTGCGGAAGCGGCTATATGTGGTGGTAATTTTCCGAACGGTATTAAGTATTCAGGTATTGGTAAATCAAACTAAGTGAAACTATTTATACTCTTTTTGGTGCTGCTCTGTGCAGTTGCCTTCCCCCTTCGTGCCCAGAGCTGGACGCCTCAGGACTCGCTGAAGCTGCAGCAGTTACTCAATGGAGCAGGGGAGGTGAAGCTGAATCCGGATGCCTTGAAGGAATTGGAAATGAACAACTTCCTGGGCACTCCGAAAGTGGCAACGGACAAGTCGTGGATGGACTTCAACAACTCCATGCCCCTCATGCCCAAAGTGCCGGAGAAGAAAGTGGTGCTGACGCTGCATCCCTACACGGCAAACACAAAATACAACTGGGACCCGGTGTATCAGAAGAAAATCAAAGTCGACAAAGACACCTGGCGCGGCGACGAGTTCTATGCGCTGAAGATACTCACCATCCCCAGCAACTGGGCAAAGCGTCCGTTTGATGCCGGACCGCGCGAGACACTGGAGCAGATCGAAGCCACCGGCCTGCGGTACCGAGTGACCGACCGCGCCAACAATATGGCAGTGGGCAGTTGGCAGCCTGCCACCGGCAGAGGCATCGGCGGACTGGACTTCATGACGCCCTTCACCCGCGACTTCTGGAACTTCAAAGGGCGCAAACGTCGTGCCCGTACGCTGGAAGTGCTCAAGGCATACGGAGACTCCACCACCGTACAGATAAAAGACCCTGTGCATCCTATCACGGAATAACAACGGTCCGCTGCGGCATGGCACATCTTAGGAACGGAGTGCGCCTGCTGCCCCGGTACAACACTTTTTAAGGGCGGAACCCCCGTCTGATGAACACTTTACGCCTTTTCCTTGTTCCCCTTTTATAAACCTATTAAAAGAAATGACGATGAATCGAATTACTTCTCTTTTCGGAATAAAGTACCCGATTATTCAGGGTGGTATGGTGTGGTGTAGCGGTTGGAGGCTTGCTTCCGCCGTCAGTAATGCGGGCGGACTGGGACTGCTGGGTGCAGGCTCCATGCACCCCGACACTTTGCAGGAACACATCCGTAAGTGCCGCGCCGCCACGTCCCATCCGTTCGGTGTCAACATCCCGTTGATGTATCCCCAGATAGACGAAATCATGCAGATGGTAGTGGATGAAGGCGTGAAGATAGTCTTTACCTCTGCCGGCAGCCCGAAGAAGTGGACGGGCTGGCTGAAGGAGCGGGGCATTACGGTAGTGCATGTCGTTTCGTCCTCGCGCTTTGCCATGAAGGCGGAAGAGGCGGGCGTAGATGCCATCGTAGCCGAAGGCTTCGAAGCCGGCGGACACAACGGTCGTGAAGAAACCACAACGATGTGCCTGATACCTGCCGTCCGCACCGCCACCACCCTGCCGCTGATTGCTGCCGGAGGCATTGCCACCGGTGCCGCCATACTTGCCGCCCGCGTGCTGGGCGCCGAAGGCGTGCAGATAGGTACACGCTTCGCACTGACGGCAGAGAGTTCCGCCAGCGAAGCATTCAAGGAATATTGCCTGCGCCTGGAAGAGGGCGACACCAAGCTGTTATTGAAGAAACTCTCCCCGGTACGCCTCGTGCGCAACGAATTTCGCGACACCGTAGAGGCGGTAGAGGCCGAGGGCGCCACGGAAGAAGAACTCCGCATACTCCTGGGCCGCGGTCGTGCCAAGCGCGGCATCTTCGAAGGCGACCTCGAAGAAGGCGAGTTGGAGATAGGCCAGGCCTCGGCCCTGCTGCGTGGCAAAGCAATAGAATCCGTGGCGGCAGTGATGATGGAGCTGACGGAAGAATATAAGAGGGCATTGGAAAAGCTATAATTAATTTCCCTATATAATAAAAAAGGAATATCCTCGAAACTTGTCGGGAATATTCCTTTTTTCTTTTATTACCTATACCCCTTTATCCTTTCGGCGGAGTATCTGTTGTCTTTGTTGCGTCCCCGCTATTGGCAGCATTTGTTGCTGTACCTGCGGTCGCCGTTGTTGCAGCCGTAGCTGTTGCCGTTGCTGCACCTGCCACTTGTGCCGCAGGCTTTTCTTCCCAATGGAACGGCTCGAAGTTGGCATTCGGATCTACCCAAGACGGTTTCTTGGAAGCATAAATCACGAACGGGGCAATCACCACAATCAGTGCACCGATAATCAGCACAGAGAACCACACCGTATTGCTACCCGTTGAAATCTGGCTGGGCGGGATAAAGCTCAGCACAAACGCCAGCAGCGAACCGCAGAAACCAAGACCTGCGATAACCCACATCAGTCCGTTGCCACCCTTACCGATACGGAACGGGCGGTTCAGCTTCTTCATCTTATAACGCAACGCGATGGCTCCCGAGAACATCAGCATATACATAATAAGGTATAGAATCACCGTCAGCTGAGACAGAATCTGGTAGAAACTCTGTACTGATGGCATCACCACGAACAGCAAACTCAATACCGTCACCGCAATACCCTGGATATAGAGGATGTTCTTCTGTACACCCAGCTCATTCGTCTTTTGGAAGAACGGCGGCAGATAACCCGCTTTACCCACGGCAAAGATACCTTTGGACGGACCGGCAACCCACGTCAGCACACCTGCCAGCACACCGAATGCCAAAGCAATGGCAATAATCGGCGACAGCCATGAAGCATGGATATAACGGAAGTAATTGTCGAACCCTACGAGCAGGCTCTGCGTCAGGCTGATGTCCTTCGCCGGGATAATGATACCCAGTGCAAACGTACCCAGCACGAAGATGATAACCGTTATCAACGCACCGATGAACACAGCCTTCGGATAATTCTTGGACGGATTGGCTACGTCCTTCACATGGATACCGCCCATCTCCATACCTGCGTAAAACAGGAAGATACTTGCGGCGAGCACCACATTGTCGAAGTTCGTGAAGTCGGGGAAGAAGCTACTGTGGAAGTCCATGTTGGAGTGTCCGCCGGTAGCCAGGTAAACGATGCCCAGGATAATGAGCAATGCAGCCGGAATAATGGTTCCGACCATACCGCCCACCTTGGCTACTTTACCTACCCAGCTCATACCCTTCATGGAGATGAACGTGGCAAGCCAGTAGATGATGAGCACCACGGCGAGGGTGTAATACTTGTTGTTTGCCAACGTCATGTCGTGCGCGTCGTTCATGCCGATAAAGGCAATGGACACGGCGCCGAACGTCAGTACCGTAGGGTACCAGATGGTACTCTCGATCCACTGCACCCAGATGGCGAGGAATCCCCACTTCTTGCCGTAGGCTTCGCCCACCCAGCGGAACACACCGCCTTGCTTGTCCTGAAACATGGCAGCCAGTTCCGCAGCGACGAGTGACGTCGGTATAAGGAAAACAATGGCTGCAAATAAATAGTAGAAAGCCGAACTCATTCCGTACACGGCTTCGGCCGGTAGTCCACGCAGGGATACGACGGCCGTTACATTCATGATAGCCAGCGTAAATACGCCCAGCTTCACTGTTTGTTTAATATTTGCCATAAGTTAAGGTTTTAAGTGATAATTATATTTCAAAATCAGCGTTTATAACAATGCCTTGGGGGAATTGTTCTCTTTCCCCTGCGCCATCTTCTTGTAGAAATCTTCTTTCTCTTTGTTGCGCCTCTGCACCAGGCTCGTTACGTACACCGTAAAGATAGGAAACATCATCATGCCCAGCGCCGCCAGCAGCACGGACAGCACCCGTCCGGTGACGGTGACTGCTATGATATTGGAGCCTACCGTCGTCACATCCATAAATGCCCACCACAGCGCGTCGCCGTATCCTTTGACCAGCGTATTCACGCCATGCTCCGTCACGTAGAAGGCGAGGCTGGCGAAGTAAACCGTAGCCAGCAGCATCGTCAGGTAAGAGACGAACAAGCCCGACGCACGGTTGTACGTCAGCCAGCCCACCACGATTGCCATTGCATAGCCGCCCCGCACCAGCGGGATGAAACGCAGCATATAGGTCACTTCGGGCGAGAAGGTCCATCCCATGTAGGCAATGATGTTCTGATAGGGGATAGCCACCAGCAGGAAGATGAAATGCGTTGCCACGTAGCGCCCCTTGTTTTCCGACAGAAACCATTCCAGTACGAAGTCCGCCAGGAACAGCGCGCATATCCACAACTGCACCTTCATATAGACCGACTGCTCGTAGAAGGGAATTCCCTCGAACGTATCCACGGAGATGCTGATGACCAGAAATAGCGAAAGCAGCAGGATGATGATATGCAGGATGCCGTAAATGCCTTTCTCCCGCAACACAAATTCTGATAGAGCCATTTTCATAATGATGTCCTGTTAGTTCATTAAAAGGGTTGCCCCTGAGCGTAGTTTACGCCTTTGGAGCAACCTTGGAAAAAAGAGCATGAGAGATTAGTCTGTAATCGTCACGTTGTCACCGTTGAACACGCCCAGGCCGAGCTTATTCATGATGAACTTGATGGCGAGCTGCGCCTTCACCGAGTTTCCGGCTTCGTCCAACGGTGGGGCGAATGCCGATACACCCATCACGCCGGGCAACACAGCCATCACTCCACCGCCCACACCGCTCTTGGCAGGTATGCCGGCGGTGTACATCCAGTCGCCCGAATGCTCGTAGAAGCCTACGGTAGAGATCATGGAAGTGATCTTAGGCGCCAGGCTGGCTTCGAATACGGTCTGCTTGGTGACGGGGTTTACACCGTTGTTGGCAATGGTTCCGGCAGCTATGCCCAGTTGCTGGGCAGTGATGCCGAGGGAGCATTGGCGGGTGTAAAGGTCGAGCGCCATATCCGGGTCGTCGTAGATGCGGTTGTAGTTCTTCAGCAGCCAGGCAATGGAGCGGTTGTTGAAGTTGGTAGCCGTCTCCGACTTGTACAGCTCGTCGATGAGTTGCGGGGCAGAGCCGCACAGTTCGGTGACGTTCTGCACAATGGCTTCCCATTTCTTGTCGCTATCGCCCACCGGCTGCACCATGGAGCAGGCAGAGATGGCACCTGCGTTTACCAATGGGGTAGAGGGGTGGTCGTTCTCCAGCAAGATGGCGATGATGGAGTTGAACGGCAGACCGGTAGCGTCGGCGCCAATCATATCCAGCACCTTCTGTGCGCCGTATTGACGCAGGATAAGGATGGCGGTATGTACCTTCGATACGGATTCGATGCCGAAACGGTAGTCCGTGTCGCCGATATTGATGGTCTGTCCGTCTATCAGGCAGATGCTGAGTCCGAACAGCTTGGAATCGATGTTGGCAAGGTAGGGGATGTAGTCGGCATTCTTGCCGCCGGTGCTTCCCTTCACCTCGTTGTAGGCTTCCTGGGCAACTTCCTTGATTTGAGATATTGATATTTTCTTTTCCATATTATTCTGAATTTGCCAATGTGCTAATGTGCCAATATGCTAATTGGCTGCGCACCATTATGCCGCATGGCAATTAGCACATTAGCACATTATCATATTAGCACATTATTTTTTGTGAGCACGGCAACCGTGGTTGAATACCTTGTTTTCTACCGGCAGATTCTTGTCCTGTGCCATGCGGGTAGGAGTGGGGTAGTCCAGCTTTTCCAGTTCGGTAATGGCATTCTTGATGTCGCCCAGCAACATATCCGCCATGTCGCGGCTGAATCCCTGGCGTACAACGACACGCATCACCACGTACTCTTCCAGTTTGGAAGGCAATGTGTAGGCCGGTACCATCCAGCCGTGCTGGGCGAGTTTGTCTTGCAGGTCGTACAGCGTCCATTTGGCAGTTCTTGCGTAGTCCGGTTTCAGGTACCAGATGAACAATGGGTTCACTACGTCTTCGGAGTAGTTTACGAACGGAGCCATCTTGCCTATTTCGCGGTGGATGTACTTGGCTATGCTCAGTGAGTTGAACTGTACTTCCTTGTAACCCTGGAATCCGAGGCGGATGAACTGGTAGTATTGTCCCAGAATCTGTGCGGCAGGACGGGAGAAGTTCAAGCCGACTTGCGTAATGTTGGCGCCGAGGTAGTTGACGCTGAACGACATTTCTTCGGGCAGGTATTCTTTGCCTTTCCAGCAAACCCATCCCAGACCCGGATAAACCAAGCCGAATTTATGTCCGCTGACGCTGATAGAGAGCACCCATTTCAGGCGGAAGTCCCATTTGGTGTCAGGATAGAGGAACGGCAGGATGAAACCACCGCTGGCGGCATCTACGTGGATAGGAATGTCGTAGCCGGTCTTGGCGTTGTAAGCGTCGAGGGCTTTGTCCAGTGCTTCTACGTCGTCATTCAGTCCTGTCCATGTAACGCCCTGGATGGGCACGATACAGATGGTGTTTTCGTCACACATCTTCAGCGCTTCTTCGGGGTCGAGTGTGGTTTTGTCCAGCGTCAAGGGCACTTCGCGCATCTCGATCTGCCACAGTTGGGCGAACTTTTCCCATACCACCTGGAAACCGGTAGAGATAACGAAGTTCGGTTTGTCGAACGGTTTACCTTCTGCCTGGCGTTTCTTGCGCCAACGCAGCCATGCGGCTACACCACCCAGCATACAGGCTTCCGAAGAACCGATGGCGAGTGCGCCTGTCTTCCAGGTATCCTTTTCGGGAGAGTTCCACAGGTTGGCAACGATGTTGATACATTTACCGTTCATTACGGCGATGCGCGGATATTCCGTCTCGTCGATGTAGTTGATGTTGATGGCTTCGTTCATCAGCTTAGTGGCATAGTCGTCCATATAAGTAGTAACGAACGTAGCCAGGTTCAGGCGAGGCTGTGTCTGGGCGAAAGTCTCATCTTTTACCATCTGGTAAGCTATCTCCGGTGTGGTAGGTCCGTCGGGGATCTTCTCTACCGGTGAAGGTTGCAACATACGGTTCGAACCGAATACGTCAGTTTTTGCATCTCCTTTTCTGAAATTCAAATCTTCCATATAACAATAAGTTTTTAAAGGTTTAGGCGGCGGGGCGTTTCCCCGTCGAATTTCCCACAAGAACGGCGTTCGCGAAGGAAAGTTCCGACGATTTACATATTTTGGCGTTTATTAAAGTTGACGGAAAGGGAACGAACCTTCTGCATTCAGAATTGTTTTCTTCGGCATAACTCTAAAGAATACCCGTTATGAAGATTAATACCGGACAGGGCACTATCCCTCTTATTACGCTCGTGGCCATCTGGTCTATCTCAGCATTGACCTCGTTGCCGGGATTGGCGGTTTCGCCCATTCTCGGGCAACTCTCTACCATCTTCCCCAAGGCTACGGAACTGGATATACAGATGCTTACTTCCCTGCCTTCGCTGTTGATAATTCCTTTTGTATTGCTGGCCGGCAAGTTGGCGGAGAAGCGCGACTTTATCCGTCTGCTGCGCGTCGGGCTTTGGATGTTTGCCGCAAGCGGACTGCTCTACTTGTTTTCTTCGAAGATGTGGCAACTGATGGCGGTCAGCGCACTGCTCGGTATCGGTTCGGGGCTGATAATTCCGCTGTCTACCGGCTTAATCTCCCGTTACTTCACGGGTACCTACCGGGTAAAGCAGTTCGGTTATAGTTCCGCTATCACCAACGTTACGCTGGTGGTGGCAACCGCAGTGACGGGCTATCTGGCAGAGGTCAACTGGCATCTGCCGTTCATTGTCTATCTGTTGCCGCTGGTATCACTCGCACTGTGTATCTATCTGAAAAACAGTGATAACCAGCCTTCCCCTGCGGACGCACAGGCCCCTGCCGCTTCTGCTGCCGGATCGGCCCCTGCCATTCCCGGTAAATACGGTATTCACGTCCGCCATCTTCTTCAACTGATGATGTTTTACGGATTGATTACTTATGTCGTCCTTGTCGTTACCTTCAACCTGCCTTTCCTGATGGAAGCACACCACTTTTCCAGCGGAAATTCCGGTCTGATGATTTCCCTCTTCTTCCTTGCCATCATGGCACCCGGTTTCTTCCTGGGACATATCGTCCGCTTCTTAGGTCGTGACACAAAGTTCTACAGTCTTTTGTCTATTGCCGCAGGTTTGCTGCTGATATGGATCTCGCCCAAAGAATGGCTCATTATCCCCGGCTGTATCCTGGTAGGTTTGGGTTACGGTGTCATCCAGCCATTGATTTATGATAAAACGGTAGATACCGCCGTACCTGCCAAAACCACCCTGGCGCTTGCTTTCGTCATGGTGATGAACTATCTTGCCATCCTGCTATCCCCATTCATTACCGATTTCTTTCAGTCGTTGTTTCATACCGGCTCCAAAGAATTCCCGTTTATTCTTAACCTCTGCATCACGATAGGAGCCATCTATTGGGCACATGCCCGGAGAAAGGATTTTCTATTTGATGATTAGCTGTTTCAAGCAATAATAAAGGCTGTCCCAAAACAGATTTTGCTATCATTCCTGTTCTGTTGTTCAGAACGATGCTTAATCTATATTTGAGACAGCCTTTGGCTGTAAGAGAGTCCTCTTACTATTTCGAAACCTATAATTCTATCGGCTCATACTTCAGCCCGAACACATCTGCCACGGCTTTGTACGTAACCTTGCCTTCCACTACATTCAATCCCAATGCCAATGCCGGATCGTCCTTGCACGCCTGTCGCCATCCTTTGCTTGCCAGGGCTACGGTATAGGGCAGCGTAGCATTGGTCAGTGCCATAGTCGAGGTGAAAGGTACGGCACCCGGAATGTTGGCAACCGCATAATGCACGATACCGTCCATTACATACGTCGGCTCGCTGTGCGTTGTGGGGTGGGAAGTTTCAAAGCAACCGCCCTGGTCGATGGCTACATCTACAAGCACAGTTCCCGGTTTCATCATTTTCAGCATCTCTTTGGTGATAAGATGGGGCGCTTTATCACCGGGGATGAGGACGGAACCTATTACAACGTCTATCGTAGGCAATTCCATCTTAATGTTGTGCGTAGAAGAGTAGAGCGTCTTTACGTTCTTGGGCAGCACTTCACTGAGGTAGCGCAGGCGGGGGAGATTGATATCTGTAATCATCACCTCGGCACCCATTCCGGCAGCTATCTGCGCGGCATTGGTTCCTACGATGCCGCCGCCGAGAATCAGTACCCGTGCAGGACGTACGCCCGGTACGCCGCCCATCAACTTTCCTTTTCCGCCTTGCGGTTTCTCCAGGAAACGGGCAGCTTCTTGCGTTGCCATGCGTCCGGCCACTTCGCTCATCGGGGTGAGCAGGGGCAGGGAGCGGTCTTCTTTTTCTACCGTTTCGTAGGCGATACAGATGGCACCGCTTTCGATCATGGCTTCGGTTAATAATTTATCGGCTGCGAAGTGGAAGTACGTAAATACCACTTGTCCCTTTTTAATCAGTTTGTACTCCGGTGCGATGGGCTCCTTTACCTTGACAATCATATCGGCTGCGGCATACGTAGCTTCGATGGTGGGTAACGTCCGTGCACCTACGGCGATGTAGTCATCGTCCGAGAATCCGCTGTTTGCGCCTGCTGTAGCTTGCACATACACTGTATGACCACGTTTCACCAACTCGGCTACTCCGGCAGGGGTCATTCCCACACGGTTCTCATTGTTTTTGATTTCTTTAGGTACTCCGATAATCATAACCTTATTATTTAGGGGGTTAAACTTGGCGAAAGATACAAAAAAGATTGGGATTATTTTTATCTTTGCCCGCATTAATTAAGAAAGAAGCTATTGCGATGAAACGATATATAAAGCCTTTTGTTTTGTCTCTTTTATTTGTGGCGGGGGGAGCGCGGGCACAGGAGACAGCCACTTTTACCCCACCTTTTGATTTTCCCATCACTTTTTCGGGCAACTTTGGCGAGATACGTGCCAACCACTTTCATGGCGGACTGGACTTCAAGACTGGCGGCACCATCGGCAAGCAGGTGCGTGCCCTGGCGGACGGGCATATCTCCCGTATCCGCGTCACTCACGGTTCGGGCTATGTGCTCGATGTGGCTTATGATAACGGTTACTCTACGATAAACAGGCATCTCAGCGCCTTTGTGGGCGATATTGCCCGCAGGGTGGAAGCCTTGCAGTACGAAAAGGAAAGCTGGGAAGTGGAGATCACGCCCGCTCCCGATGAATATCCCGTGAAGGCGGGGCAGATTATTGCCCTGAGCGGTAATACCGGCTACTCCTTCGGCCCGCACCTGCACCTGGATGTGCTGGAAACGGAGACGGAAGAGTACATAGACCCGTTGCCTTTCTTTATGAAGAGGGTGAAAGATACTACCGCCCCGCGTGCCGAAGGCATCATGCTGTTTCCCCAGCCGGGCAAAGGAGTGGTAGAGGGCAAGCCGTCCCGCCAGAATTTCCCGGCGCGTCCCTTGCAGCCTATCACCGCCTGGGGATTGATAGGAGCCGGCATCCGTGCCTACGACTATATGGACGGAGTGCACAATAAGTATGGTGTAAAAACCGTTATCCTCGAGGTAGATGGCGAAGAGGTTTTCCGCAGTGTGGTAGACCGCTTCGCGTACGAAGAAAACCGCTATATCAACTCGTGGACGTACGGGCAGTATATGAAGTCCTTCATCGAACCGGGCAACCGCCTGCGTATGCTGCATGCATCCAACGGTAACCGTGGACTGGTGGAAATCAACGAAGAACGTTCTTATCAGTTTGTCTATACGCTGAGCGACGCGCTGGGCAATACGTCCAAAGTGCGCTTTACGGTACAAGGCAGGAAGGCGGATATTCCACCGGTGGAGCATCGCGAGAAATACGCCTTCAAGTGGGACAGGGTGAACTATCTGCAAGAGCCGGGCTTGGAACTGGTCGTTCCCAAAGGCATGCTTTATGATAATGCCTGGCTGAACTATGCCGTCCGCGCCGACAGCGGCGATATCGCTTTTACCTATCAACTGAACGATACCCGCATCCCTATGCACGGCGCTTGCGACTTGCGCATCGGTCTGCGTCGCCGTCCGGTGGAAGATATGACGAAATATTACGTAGCCGGCGTCACTGCCCGCGGCAGCAAGTACAGTGTGGGCGGCAAGTTCGAGGATGGCTATATGAAGGTTCGCATCCGCGAGTTGGGGACGTACACAGTAGCCATTGATACCGTTCCGCCTCAGATAACCCCTGTGAACAAGGCGCAATGGGGACGTACGGGACGCATTGTATTCAAAGTCAAGGATAAAGAGACAGGCATCGACACCTATCGCGGCACGATTGACGGAAAGTACGCCTTGTTTGGCAAGCCGAATTCCATCAGCGGCGACCTGGTTTGCGAGCTCGACCCCCGGCATGTGGAGAAGGGCGGCAAGCACGTACTGGAAATGACCGTAACGGATGGTTGCGGCAACCGTACTACCGAGCAATTTGAATTTGTCTGGTAAATGAAAAACATTAATAACAACAATAATAACTGAAGTATGAAAAGTAAAAGACTGACTCTTTCCGTCTTATTCGTGGTAGCAGCCGTAGTGAATGCCCTGGCTTGTACCAATCTTATCGTAGGCAAGAATGCCTCTACGGACGGTTCTACCATCGTATCTTATTCTGCCGACTCCTACGGGCTGTTCGGCGAGTTATACCATTATCCCGCAGGCATGCACAAGAAAGGCACGCTGATTGACGTCCACGAGTGGGACACCGGCAAGTACCTGGGCCGGATAGAGCAGGCGCGCCAGACGTACAACGTCATCGGCAATATGAACGAGTTCCAGCTCACCATTGGCGAAACCACCTTCGGCGGACGTCCCGAATTGGTGGACTCTACCGGTATCATCGACTACGGCAGCCTGATATACCTCGGTCTGCAACGCTCGCGCACCGCCCGCGAAGCCATCAAGGTAATGACCGACCTCGTGCAGGAATACGGCTATTACAGTAGCGGCGAGTCTTTCACCATTGCCGACCCCAACGAAATATGGATTATGGAGATGATAGGCAAAGGCCCCGGTGTGCGTGGCGCTGTATGGGTGGCTGTCCGCGTGCCCGACGACTGCATCTCGGCACATGCCAACCAAAGCCGCATCCATCAGTTCGATATGAACGACAAGAACAACTGTATGTATTCTCCCGACGTTGTTTCCTTTGCCCGCGAGAAAGGCTATTTCAACGGCGTGAACAAGGACTTCAGCTTTGCCAATGCATACGCCCCCCTCGACTTCGGTGCCCGCCGCTACTGCGAAGCCCGCGTATGGAGCTACTTCAATATGTTTACCGACCGTGGCAACGAATTCTTACCTTATATATTAGGTGAAACGGACACTCCCATGCCGCTGTTCCTGAAGCCCAGCCGCCAGATTTCCGTGCAGGATGTCAAGAACGCCATGCGCGACCATTACGAAGGAACTCCCCTCGACATCAGCCGGGATTTCGGTGCCGGCCCGTATCACACTCCTTACCGTCTGTCTCCTCTTTCCTTCAAGGTGGGCGATCAGGAATACTTCAACGAACGTCCCATCTCCACCCAGCAGAGCGGTTTCGTATTCGTGGCGCAGATGCGTTCGGAGTTGCCCGATGCCATCGGCGGTGTGCTGTGGTTCGGCACGGACGATGCCAACATGACTGTGTTTACGCCCGTATATTGCTGCACGGATAAAGTTCCCGTATGCTATACCCGCGTGGATGGTGCCGATTACATCACTTTCTCCTGGAACTCTGCCTTCTGGATTTTCAACTGGGTTGCCAATATGGTTTATCCCCGCTACGACCTGATGATTGGCGACGTACGTGCCACCCAGACCGAGCTGGAGACTACCTTCAACGAGGCCCAGGAAGGCGTAGAGGCAGCGGCTGCCAAACTGCTGGAGAAAGATCCTGCCAAAGCCAAAGCATTCCTTACAAACTATACGAACATGACGGCTCAGAGTACTTTCGATACCTGGAAACGCCTCGGCGAATTCCTGGTCGTAAAATATAATGACGGTGTGGTGAAGCGTATGAAAGACGGTAAGTTCGAGCGCAATTCCATCGGTCAGCCGGCAGGCGTGGTTCGTCCCGGATACCCGAAAGAATTCCTTGAAGAGTACGTAAAGCAGACGGGAGACAGGTACAAAATGCCGGAATAAGTCCCTTTGCAGGTTACACAGGTTCTCTATCCTTCTCCTAAAATCTGTGTAATCTGCGTAATCTGTGTTGAAAAAAATTAGGATATTTGAACTTATTCTCCTACATTTGTGTCTTAACAAATAGATTATATCAACCTTTAAAATAGAAACAATCTTATGGAAAATCAGGAACTGATTAAGCAGGTAACTGAGAAAGCCGAAAAATGGCTTACCCCGGCATACGATGCCGAAACTCAGGCTGAAGTGAAACGCATGTTGGAAAATCCCGATAAAACCGAACTGATAGACAGCTTCTATAAGGATTTGGAATTTGGAACGGGCGGTCTGCGCGGCATCATGGGTGCCGGAACCAACCGTATGAATATCTATACGGTAGGTGCCGCTACCCAGGGTTTGTCCAATTACCTGAACAAATGCTTTGCCGGCAAAGACCAGATTTCAGTAGTAGTGGGCTACGACTGCCGCAACAACAGTGACAAGTTTGCCAAAATCTCCGCTGACATTTTCTCTGCCAACGGTATCAAGGTATATCTCTTCGACGACCTTCGTCCTACTCCCGAAGTTTCGTTCGCTATCCGCCACTTCGGTTGCCAAAGCGGTATCAACATCACTGCCAGCCACAACCCGAGAGAATACAACGGCTACAAGGCTTATTGGGACGACGGCGCACAGGTACTTGCCCCGCACGATACCGCTATCATCGACGAAGTGAACAAAGTAACCGTTGCCGACATCAAGTTCAACGGCAATCCCGCTTTGATTCAGATTATCGGCAAGGAAGTAGATAAAGTATATCTGGATAAGGTGCATTCCATCTCCATCGACCCGGAAGTCATCAAGCGCCAGAAGAACCTCAGCATCGTCTATACGCCGCTTCATGGTGCAGGCCGTGTGCTCATCCCGGACTCTCTGAAGGAATGGGGCTTTGAGAACATCAACTGCGTGCCCGAACAGATGGTGAAGGATGGCAACTTCCCGACCGTTGTATCTCCGAACCCCGAAAATGCCGAAGCCCTCTCTATGGCTATCGCCCTGGCAAAGAAGATCGATGCCGACATCGTAATGGCAAGCGACCCCGACGCCGACCGCGTAGGTATGGCGTGCAAGGACGACAAAGGCGAATGGGTACTTATCAACGGTAACCAGACTTGCCTGATCTTCCTGTACTACATCATCAAGAACCGCATTGCTATGGGCAAGATGCAACCCAATGACTTCATTGTAAAGACCATTGTAACTACCGAGCTGATTAAGGCTGTGGCAGACAAGAACAAGATTGAAATGCGCGACTGCTACACCGGCTTCAAATGGATTGCCCGCGAGATTCGTCTGAGCGAAGGCAAGCAGCAATACATTGGTGGCGGCGAAGAAAGCTACGGCTTCCTGGCCGAAGACTTTGTCCGCGATAAAGATGCCGTTTCCGCCTGCTCCCTGCTGGCCGAAATCTGTGCATGGGCCAAAGACCAGGGCAAGACGCTGTACGACGTGCTGATGGACATCTACGTAGAGTACGGCTTCTCCAAAGAAACCACCGTGAACGTAGTGAAACCGGGTAAGAGCGGTGCCGAAGAGATTAAGGCTATGATGGATAACTTCCGCGCCAATCCGCCGAAGGAAATCGGTGGTTCGCCCGTGAAGGTAATCAAGGATTATAAGACTCTGAAAATTACGGATCAGGGCAAGGTCGCCGATCTGGATATGCCGGAAGCATCCAACGTGCTCCAGTATTTCACCGAAGACGGCACGAAGATTTCCGTTCGTCCGTCCGGTACGGAACCGAAGATCAAGTTCTATATCGAGGTAAAAGGCGAAATGGGCTGTCCGAAGTGCTACATCAGCGCCAATGCCGAAGCAGAGAAGAAGGTGGAAGCTGTGCGCAAGTCGCTTGGCATCTGATAGATAACAGAAAAGAACAAATAGAAAGGTGCGTCCCTGCAAGGGGGTGCGCCTTTCTTGTTTTTGGCGGGTAAGTGTTAATTACATTTTCATGTTAAACTTCTTTCGTATACTTTAAACCAACCGTTGAATCTTTCTGTGTTAAACCCCGTTCTATAGGGACATCTAAACCTAAAACTATAAAGTAATGATGAAAGATTTAGTAGCCGGTATCAAGTACGATGCCGCAAAAGTAATTGAACAGGCCGTAGGGCCAAGTAAAGAATTCTGCATGGGGTATATGAACCCCGGTGCTCCGGATGGTCAGGGATATATCTCTACCATGAAACTCTCAGTGGGTACGGTCGATGTGAAAGACCTCGACGCCGTGACCGAAAACATTGTCTCGTACGACCGTTGCGAAAAGAACGATGCCTACATCGGACAAATCAACATGCTCACCGTATCTTCTTTCTGCGGACAGAACGGCGCCGTATGGGGCTTTGACCTCGCCGTGCACGAAGACATTGCCACCGGCAAGGAGAAACCGATGTACATGCAGGAACAGCCGGACGGAAAGCCCGCTATCCCCGTTTATAATGCACGCCCGTTGCTCGAAGCCAGCGAACGCCTTTTCGGTCGCGAGAAGCAACGCCGTTTCCCACCCATGCCGGGTGCGCACGTCATCTGTGCCAATAAGGACGTCACCGCCCGCGGCCCGCTGTGGGTATGGTCGGCTATCGGCATTGCCATCCTGAAAAACCGCAGCGATGGTTCCTGCCTCTTCATCGAAGATGCCAATACCTATGGCGACGACAATACCACCGAAGCCGAACTGATCGGTTTCCTGGAAGGCTCGCTCCGCAAGGTCACCAACAGCATCGTGTTGTGCGGACAAGACCAGTCCGTAGAGTACGACCGCATCTATGTGGGCTACAAATACACGTTTGTAGAACCGCACCAAGTGGGTTGTGCCCTTACCTGCGCCCCGTACATCTACCTGGCGCAGAATGCCATCCCCGCCGGTATGAAGGCTTCCGACCTCAAAGGTATGCCCATCGACGAATGGGAAAAGAAACTCGCTTTGGAACCTCTGACAACGATCGAGTGATTATAAACCTAAACTTTAACTTTTAAAAAATTATTATCATGGACGAAATGAAAGGAACTCGTTATCCTATTTTTGGATTTGTAACAGGTGGTACAGGTGGATTCCTGAACTTTGGTTATGCACCCTTAGCTAAGTAAACGCTATGGCTGATACTTCAAAGAAATTAGGATTGGGCGGACTCGTTGCCATCGTCTTCGGCTCCATGATCGGCGGGGGTATTTTCAATATCTCGCAGAACATGGCGCAAGGAGCCGGGCTGGGGGCTACTATCATTTCCTGGATCATTTCGGGGGTGGGAGTATTGTTCCTCGTGCTCAACTTCAAGGTGCTGGCCGATGCCCGTCCTGATCTCAATGCAGGTATCTATCAGTACGCAAAAGAGGGTTTTGGCAATTATGTGGGGTTCAACATCGCCTGGGGCTACTGGCTGTGCGCGGCAATGGGTAACGTGGCTTTCGCCGTGATGCTCAATGACTCGTTCGGTGAGTTCTTCCCCGTGCTGCTGCATCATGGGTGGCAGACGGTGTTGTTCGGATCGTTCTTCATCTGGGCAATGTATTTCCTGGTGGCAAGGGGCGTAAAGGCTGCTGCTGCGCTGAATACAATGGTCACCATCGTGAAGTTCGCGGCGTTGATATTAATTGTCATTATCCTCTTTATTTTCTTCAAAATAGGTGCGTTGAGCTATGACTTCTGGGGACACGTCACCGACTTGGGTTCCATCGGGACGCAGGTCAGGAGCACGATGCTCGTTACGCTGTGGTGCTTCATCGGAGTGGAAGGTGCGGTAGTGATGTCCGCCCATGCCCGCAACAGTAAAGATGTGGGTAAGGCGGGTGTTATCGGCTTTCTGCTGGCGTTGGTGCTCTATGCGCTGATCAGCGTTTTGTCCTATGGCATTATGAGCCAGCCGGATCTGGCGAAGCTGGACGACCCGTCCGTGGCTTACGTCCTGAAGCATGCGGTAGGCGACTGGGCATATACGTTTGTGGTACTCAGCGTCATCGTCTCCGTTATCGGCGGTTGGATTGCCTGGACGTTGATGTGCGCGCAAGTGCCCTACACGGCTGCCCAGGTCAAGATTCTGCCGAAGTCGTTCTTGCGTGAGAACAAGGCTTCCACGCCTATTTATGCGTTGCTGATATCCAGTATCATCATGCAGGTGTTTATGATAATGGTTGTTATGGCGAAGTCCGTTTACGATGCCGCCATCGACATTACCGGTGTAATGATTCTTCCTGCTTATCTTTTCTGCGGGCTTTACCTTGTGAAGGCAAGTTTCATGAAAGGAGAGTTAAAGACAGCCGATGCGAAAACAATCAACAAATACCGTTTCATCGGTATTGTGTCTTCCTTGTTTTGTTTCTGGTTGCTCTATGCAGGCGGATTACTACTTTTGCTCGTGACGTCTATCTTCTATTTGGTCGGCATCTACTTCTATGTAGTGGCGCGCAAGCAGAACCGGGCGCAGGGCGAACCTATCTTCTCCAATGCCGAACGCTGGCTGGCATGGATCATTGCGGCTTGTGCCGTGATAGCCGTGATACTGCTGGCAATGGGCAAAGCAGGACTTTAAGAATTAAAAATTAAGAATTAAAAATTGAAAATTGAGGATTAAAGTCCGGGGGCGGATGAACAAAGCGCCCTGTGAGAAGTTTAGTATATGCAGATTGCGAAGGTGACTTGTCCTGATATAGGTTGACTATAACATCCAAAAAGTTATGGTAAATA
>CAJKXC010000021.1 GCA_905203765.1 uncultured Bacteroides sp. | reverse complement strand
CACTATTCAAAAGCCGGATCTGGCTGCGGAAAATATTTACCAACCTGCTGCTTTTTCCCATAAAGATGAGAAGGCATCGGCCGGATATTATTCGGTATTGCTGAAAGATGAGGGAATAAAGGCTGAACTGACCGCAACCACGCATGTCGGAATACATCGTTATACATTTCCTTCCGGCAAGGAAGCATCTGTTATCATAGATCTGGCCCACTTGTTGGATAACGAATATATCTATGAAGCAACGTTGGAGCAGACTGCTGCCAATGAGATTGCAGGTATGCGTAGAACCAGAGGATGGACCGATAATCAATATGTTTATTTTGTAGCCCAATTCTCAAAGCCTTTCAAGGCTGTTGAATTTGTGCAGGATAAGAAAATGATTTCTGCCGAAACCAAGTTGACCGGTACCGACTTACAAGCTCTATTGTCCTTTGATGACAGTGATGGCGAACCTGTTGTTGCAAAAGTGGGATTGTCAATAGTCAGTGAGGAGAATGCGCGTGAAAACCTGGAAGCTGAAGTAGCGGACTTTAATTTTGATGCCGTGCGTACTGCCGCCCGTTCCGCTTGGGAACAAGCACTTTCTGCCATTACAGTAGAAGGGGGCAATACGGATGACTTGAAGAACTTCTATACCGCTATGTATCACGCTATGGTTGTGCCCAACGTTGTGAGCGACGTTAACGGTGAGTATCGCCGGCATGACATGCAGATAGGGCAGTTGCCAAAAGGTGAAAAGCAGTATTCTACTTTCTCCATTTGGGATACTTTCCGTGCGTGGAATCCCTTGATGACGCTGATTGACACCACATTGGTAAACAATATGGTTAATTCCTACCTGAATATTTATGATGCTTCGGGCGAGCTTCCCATCTGGCCGCTTTCTGCCGGAGAGACGGGCACGATGATCGGATACCACTCGGTTTCTGTTATTGCCGATGCTTATCTGAAAGGTATCAGAGGCTTCGATGCGGAGAAAGCATTGAATGCCATGGTCGTATCGTCTGAAAAGAATAAAAAGGGAGCGGATTACTATATAAAATACGGATTTATCCCTTCGAATATTAAAAAGGAATCCATATCTTGCCTGCTGGAATTCGCTTACGATGATTGGTGCATCGCACGTATGGCACAAGCGATGGGAAAAGAGGATGTTTACCAAAAGTACATCGAACGTTCTCAGAACTATATCAATGTATTCGACGGTTCTACGAAATTCTTCCGTCCCAAACGGATGGATGGCAATTGGGAGACTCCTTTCAATCCTGTTGAAATAGGTCGTGCCTATACCGAAGCTACTGCCTGGCAATATCGCTTCTTTGTGCCTCATGATGTATATGGGATGGTGCAACTGTTCGGTGGTAAAGAGGAGTTTGTTGCTGCACTCGACTCTATATTTACGGTAGAATCGGAGGTCGATGGTGACCTTGTTGATATTACCGGTCTGATAGGCCAGTATGTGCATGGTAACGAACCGAGCCATCATATCGCTTATTTATATGATTATGTAGGCCAACCGTGGAAAACTCAGGAAATGACACGCCGGTTGCTGCACGAAATGTATCAACCCACTCCGGAGGGTGTCATTGGTAACGAAGACTGTGGACAGATGTCTGCATGGTATATATTGTCCAGCCTGGGATTGTACTCAGTATGTCCCGGTAGCAATGAATTTACCCTGACCAGTCCTTTGTTCGAGAAAGCTGTCGTGACATTGGCGGGCGGAAAGACACTCACTATTCTTGCCAATAACCCGAAGAAAAATATCTATATCAGTAAGGTTGAATTGAATGGAAAGCAGATAGATACTAACTTCATTACTTATGAGCAACTGATGGAAGGTGGTGAGCTTCGCTTTACCTTATCCGACAAGCCGAATAAAGCGAGAGGTATTTCAGAAGAGGCTTCTCCTTATTCTTATACCCGCGAGAATGTAGTGTCCATTCCTTATATAGACAGAGATTTGAACTTGTTTATGGATAAGACAACCGTTACCCTTGCCACGGCAACTGAGGGTGCAGTTATCCGATATACGTTGGATGGTAGTGAACCGACTGAGACGTCTTCGCTCTATGAGCAACCATTCGAACTGGACAAGACAACGCAGATAAAGGCCAAAGGGTTCAAAGACAGTTTCCGTCCAAGCAGAACTTTGTCTATTATGGCTACTAAGGCTGAATTGAAAGCTGCGCTTCAGGTACATCCCACACAAAACGGTACATCCTATAAATATTATGAAGGAATGTATCAAAAAGTGGCGGATGTAGAGAAAAGCCCATTGGTGGAAACGGGTATTCTGCCGGAACCATCCATTAAAGGAGCCAGACAGGAAGATCATTTCGGTTACATATTCTCTGGCTTGATTAATGTTCCTGAGGATGGAGTCTACACTTTCCAGACGCGCTCGGATGACGGCAGTGTCTTGTATATCGACAATGAACTGGTGGTGAATAATGACGGTTCTCATGCGGCTATTCCCGCAACGGGACTGATTGCTCTGAAAAAAGGATTTCATCCTTATACACTTTATTATTTCGAGGATTATGAAGGGGAACATTTAAGTTGGGCATGGAAGCTTCCTTCTGCGAAGGGACTGGCACCGATTCCTGCTTCTGCCTTGTTTGTAAAATAATTAACAACATAGATTGCCATGAAAAAATTATTTTTATTACTTTTACCATTCTTGACTGCATCGTGCGGACAAGTGAAACAGCAACAGGCTTCCGCACCGGCACCTGTCAATGTAATGTCTTTTAATATTCGTTATGATAACCCGGAAGACAGTCTGGACAACTGGAAGTACCGGAAAGACCGTGCCGCAAATGCCATCCGCTTTTATGACGTGGATATACTGGGTACACAAGAAGTTCTTCACAACCAGTTGGAAGATCTTAAGCAGCGTTTGCCGGAATACGGAGTGATTGGAGTAGGTCGTGAAGACGGAAAAGAAAAAGGAGAGTACAGTGCCCTCTGGTACAAGAAAGACCGTTTTACTTTGCTCGATTCCGGTTACTTCTGGCTTAGCGAGACTCCTGAAGTTGCCGGTTCCAGAGGATGGGACGGTGCTTGTGAGCGTATCGCTTCGTGGGCAAAGCTGAAAGACAATACTTCCGGCAAAGAATACTTTGCATTGAATACGCACTTGGATCATGTGGGAGTAGTGGCCCGCCGTGAAGGGATAAGCCTTATCCTGGACAGAGTGAATCAGTTGAGTGACGGATTGCCGGTAATCGTTACCGGAGATTTCAATTCCGAGCCGGAATCGGATGTTATCAAACATGTAACCGACCCCTCTAACCCTGAACATCTGATGGACTCGCGTAGTGTATCTCCCATTGTTTACGGTCCGTCGTGGAGTTGGCATGATTTCGGAAAACTTCCTTATGACCGTCGTCCGTTGATTGACTATGTGTTTGTGCGCAACGGACTTAAAGTCTTGAGATATGGTGTCTTGGCAGAGACTGAAAACGATGCTTTCCTGTCAGATCATGCACCTGTCCTTGTAACGGTGGAATAAGAGTTCGTATGAATAAAAAGAATTGAACAATAATAAATTAGGAACAATGAAAAATATATTGAGAAGTTGTGTATTGGCTGTTTTGGTATTTGCATTATTACCTGCCAGTACATGGGCGCAAGACCGTCGGGACAAGGAACAAACATACATATTGGAACATCCGTATGAAGTAACAAAGATAACCCCGCCCCACGGGAAGAAGATAAAGAATGTCATCCTGATGATTGGTGACGGCATGAGCCTTATGCATGTATATTCCGCATGGACTGCCAACCGGGGTAAACTCTTTTTAGATAATTGCCAGACAGTAGGTTTGTCAAAGACTTACTGTGCCAATAAATTGATTACCGATTCCGGTGCCGGCGGTACGGCTCTGGCTACCGGGCATAAGACGAATTATCATTCTGTTGGCGTGGATACGGAAGGACGTCCCTTGAAATCACTGGTTGACTTGGCTGCCGCCAAGGGCAAATCAACAGGCTTGGCAGTAACTTGCCGCCTTTGGGATGCTACTCCTGCCGATTTCTGTTGCCATAATAAAGACCGGGATGCCGAGGCTGAAATAGTAGCGGATTATGTAAATTGTAATGCAGACTATGTATTCGGTGGTGGCGCCAAACTTTTTGAAAACCGTGAGGACGGACGTGACCTGTTCAGCGAATTGCGTGCAAAAGGTTTCCAGACTCCCCGTAGTTGGGACGAGTTGGCAGCCATACAAAGCGGTAAAGTATTCGCCGTACCTTATCCGGTAGATACCCCGCTGCCTGCCGAACGCGGCGACCTGTTGGCACGTGCTTCATTGAAAGGCATCGACCTGCTGAATCAGAATAAGAACGGTTTCTTCATGATGATAGAAGGCTCGCAATTGGATGATTACGGACACTTCAACGACCTTGACCTGCTGATGCAGGAAACGCATGACTTTGACCGTACCATCGGCGCTATCTACGAATGGGCAGCCAAAGACGGTGAAACGCTTGTTGTGGTTACTGCCGATCATGAAACCGGTGGCCTTACCCTGGTGGACGGCGACTTGCCGGAAGGTAAAATCGTATGCAAATTCTCTACAGGCGGACACAGTGGCGTGATGGTGCCGGTATATGCTTTCGGCCCCGGATCAGAGGAGTTCACCGGAATATTTGAGAATACGGCTGTATTCGATAAGATAAAGAAGTTGCTCAATCTATAAATCAAAAACAACTATTTCCTATGCTGAAACACATTTTATTTACATGCTTGCTTTCGTTTGCGGCAATTCCCTTGCTGAAAGCCCAGAGCTGCGGCAATGATGAGAAGTATCATTTGCCATATAAGAATACGTATGTAAAAGAACCTTTGGTTACCGAGAATGAATATCGTGTAGCCAAGCCCGAAACTATTGAACCGAAGAGCTTCGAAGAAGCCCGGCAGATTCTTCCCAATCCTATTTGGGCCGGACATGAAAAGGAACTTGAAATGTACTGGAGAGCATGGGAAATAGCTGTTGGTAACATTCGGGCTCCCCAACCGGGCTCCGGGTTTGTATCGAGCTATCTGGATACGGCGTACAATGGCAATATCTTCATGTGGGATTCGTCGTTCATTCTGATGTTTGCCCGTTATGGTACGCGCTTTTTCCCTTTCCAGCAGACATTGAATAATTTCTATGCCAAGCAGCATCCCGACGGTTTCATTTGCCGTGAAATAAAGGCTGACGGAGCCGATTGTTTCGAGCGTTATGATCCGGTCAGTACCGGTCCTAACCTGATGCCTTGGTGCGAGATGGTCTATTATCACCAATTCGGAGATACGGAGCGTTTGCAGAAGATATTTCCGGTGCTCTGTGCTTATTATAAGTGGTTGAAGCTTAACCGCACGTGGCGGAACGGAACGTATTGGTCGAGCGGATGGGGAACAGGTATGGACAATATGCCCCGTGTGCCGGCAGGATACAGCCCTATCTACAGCCACGGGCACATGGTTTGGCTGGATACCAATCTTCAGCAACTGTTTACGGCTAACTTGTTGCTTGAGATGGGATTCTACCTGGAGCGCTGGCAGGAAATAGAGGAGTTCGAGGACGAAGCCAAGATGCTGAAAAAGTATATCCACGACAACCTGTGGGATGAAAAGACAGGTTTTCTTTATGACCAGTATGCCGACGGGACACTCTGCAAGACGAAGGGAATAGGCGCTTATTGGGCTTTGTATACCGATGCCCTGGATGCCGACCAACTCGACCGCCTGGTGAAGGAACTGGACAATCCGGCAACTTTTAACCGGAAAGGCCGCATACCCTCTTTGTCTGCCGATAATCCTAAGTACAAGGAAAACGGACGCTATTGGCAAGGTGGAGTATGGCCGGGTACCAACTATATGGTGATGCAGGGACTTGTGAAGAAGGGATACCGCAAACTGGCGCGGGAAATAGCCTTGAACCACTATGCAGAAGTCCTGGAAGTATATAAGAATACAGGCACTTTCTGGGAGTATTATTCTCCCGAAAAGGCGGAGCCGGGATTTATGGCGAGAAAGGAATTTGTGGGTTGGGCAGGGCTTCCGCCTATTGCCGAACTGATAGAGTTCATTATTGGCATTCAAAGCGATTATACCAACCAGCAGATTGTATGGGATATGAACTTGACGGAGGCGAACGGAATAGAGCGTTATCCTTTCGGCCCGGATGGAATGATCAGCTTGAAGGCTGAAGCCCGCCGTTCGGTAAATGATGAACCGCGTATCACTGTAGATACCAATATCGGTTTCGAGTTGGTAGTGCTTTATGGCGGCAAGGAAAAGAAGATTAGCGTAACTCCCGGTAAACATACCTACTAAAAGAACAATACCATGAAAAGAAATATGTCGCGGCGCCACTTTCTGAAGACAAGCGGACTCGCTTTAGCTGCTATGGCAATCCGGCCGTCCCTATCGTTTGCTTCATCCGGAGCGCCGGCTCAGAAATATGTTTCTCTGCGCCCGCCTGTGAACAAGAGGCATTTCGTATCAAAGGCGGTAGATGCAACCATTGAAGAGACCAAGGCCAAGATAAAAGATGAAAAACTTCGTTGGATGTTCGAGAACTGTTTTCCCAACACGCTCGATACAACCGTCAGACATACGATAAAGAATGGCAAACCGGATACCTTTGTCATTACCGGTGATATAGATGCTATGTGGCTGCGCGATTCCTCTGCGCAGGTATGGCCGTATTTACCCTTGATGAAGAGTGATAAGGACTTGCAGCAACTTGTGGCAGGACTTATCAACAGACAGGCGGGATGCATCTTGATAGACCCTTATGCCAACGCCTTCAATGATGGCCCGCTGGGCAGCTATTGGGAAACTGACCATACCCAGCACATGGTAAAGGAGCTGCATGAACGTAAGTGGGAAATAGATTCTTTGTGCTATCCTATCCGTCTGGCTCATCATTATTGGTCGTTGACCAAAGATACCTCTGTGTTCGATGACCGCTGGCACGAAGCTATGAAACTTGTGGTCAGGACTTTCAAGGAGCAGCAACGTAAAGAGAATCTGGGCCCATATAGCTTTATGCGCGATTGTGACCGTCCCACTGATTCGCAGATAAACAACGGATGGGGAGCACCGGTCAAGCCTGTCGGTCTGATTGTTTCTTCCTTCCGTCCTTCGGACGATTCTACCCAATACGGTTTCCTGATACCTTCCAATATGTTTGCAGTGGTATCGCTGCGGCAGTTGGCAGAGATAGAGCGGGCAGTATACAGGAATGAAGCCTTTGCCGTAGAATGTACGGCATTGGCGGACGAAGTGGATGCAGCTATTCGTAAATACGGAATATTCAACCATCCTGTTTGCGGGCGGGTTTATGCTTTTGAGGTCGATGGTTTCGGCAATGCGCTTTGCATGGACGATGCCAATGTGCCCAGCCTTCTGGCGGCTCCCTATCTTGGCTATTGTTCGTTCAAGGATGCTCTTTACCAGAACACCCGTAAAATGATATGGAGCGACAATAATCCCTACTTCTTCAAGGGGAAAGCCGGCGAAGGGGTGGGAGGACCTCACGTCGGGCTGAACTATATCTGGCCGATGAGCATCATCATGAAAGCTCTTACAACGGATGCTCCCGGGGAAATACGCGCCTGCCTGAAACAGTTGCGTGACACGGACGGAGATACAGGCTTCATGCACGAGTCCTTCAACTCGGAGAATGCGGCAGACTTTACCCGTTCCTGGTTTGCATGGGCAAATACCTTGTTCGGCGAACTCATACTTAAAACAATACGAGAATATCCTGACTTATTATCTCAAACGTTATGAAAATAGTTTATTGGATACTTGCCGCGTCATTTACCCTTTTCTCATGTGGTGGAGGAAATCATGATTCTGCAAAAGATTACGGCATTATACCTATGCCTAACGAAATAGTTCCGTCGCAGGGAAAGTATGAATTGCAGGGAGAAAGGACGGTAGCTGTTTCTTCTGAAGAAGCTTCGATGAAAGTTTTCCGTTATTTGGAGAATTCATTGAAGAATACTTCTGTAACGTTGAAGAGCGTGCCGCAAACCTCTCCGGCTGATATTTACCTTTCGATCAATGATTCTTTGCCTGATGAGGCTTATACGTTGGAAGTAACTTCCGATGCTATAAGGATTAGCTCCAACCAAACGGCTGCCGGACTGTTCTACGGCGTTCAATCCCTATTGCAACTTATGCCGGCGGATATTTATGATACCGGTCGGAAGTACGAGGGGAAGATCGAAATTCCTGCCGTCAGCATTACGGATGCTCCCCGTTTTTCTCACCGTGGAGCCATGATGGATGTAGGGCGTAATTTCCTTCCCAAAGAAGAAGTACTGAAGTTCCTCGATTTGATGGCATTCTACAAAATGAATAAATTTCATTTCCATCTGACGGATGATCAGGGTTGGAGAATAGAAATCAAGAAATATCCGAAGCTGATAGAAGTAGGTTCCCACCGCAGCCAGACTCAAGTGGGACATTCAGACTATTATTATCCCCGGCGTTTTGATGGAAAAGAGCAGGCGGGATATTATACGCAGGAAGAAATCAGGGAGATTGTGAAATACGCATCCGACCGTTTTATCACGGTTATCCCTGAAATAGAAATGCCTGGACATGCTTCCGCTGCATTGGCTTCTTATCCCAAACTCTCCTGTGGACTGGGAAAGACGTATGTAGTACGCGATTACTTCGACGTCTTCGATGAAGTCTATTGCCCGAAGGAAGGTACGTTCGACTTTCTGGAGGATGTATTGACGGAAGTCATGGACCTTTTCCCGAGCCACTATATTCACATTGGCGGAGACGAAGCCCCGAAGAAAGCATGGAAGAAGTGTGCCGATTGTCAGGCTCTGATGAAACGGGAAGGGCTGAAAAACGAGGAAGAGTTGCAGAGCTGGTTCATACATCGGATTGAAAAATTCGTGAACAGTAAGGGGCGCGATATCATCGGTTGGGATGAGATTCTGGAAGGAGGGCTTGCCCCTAATGCCACAGTGATGTCATGGCGTGGAGAAAAGGGAGGTATCGAAGCTGCCCGTCAGAAGCATAAGGTTATTATGACGCCCGGTGACGAGTGTTATATAGATCACTACCAGGAAAGTCCGGAGTTCGCTCCGTTGGCTATCGGCGGTTTCCTTCCGTTGGACAGTGTGTATGCTTATAATCCGCTTCCTGCTGTACTGACGCCCGAAGAGCAATCCTATATTATAGGAACACAAGCCAATATCTGGGGAGAATATATCCAGACTCCTGAGTATTTTGAATATATGGCTTTCCCCCGCCTGCTGGCAATGTCCGAAGTACAATGGACGCAACCGGAACATAAGAATTTCGATTCGTTTGCCCACAGGCTGGATAAGGAATTCAAACGGTTGGATTATTGTGGGGTCAATGCTTGTCGCAATTTCTACGAAGTGAACCTGAATGGTGCATGGAACGATTCCCGGCAAACTTATGAGGTGACCTTGCAAACGTTTTGCCCCGATGCCGAGATTCGTTATGCGGTCAATGATTCGGTGGTGGGGACGTCGTCCGCTATGTATAAGGCACCGATACCGCTGAGTGAAGATGCGGTGGTCTACGCTGCTGTTTATAGGGGTGGCAAGCCTTTAGGCAAAGTAACCCATAAAGGGTTTGCTGTAAATAAAGCGACCGGTTGTGACTATAAATGTAACCCGGAAGCCGGATGGGAACATCTGAATAAAGGTTTTGGGTTGACGGATGGACGTCGTGGATATGCCCGTGATATGCGCCGCTGGATTAGTTTTTATCAGGATAGTGTGCAGATTGTTGTGAATCTGAAGAAGCCGCAGCGTGTGAAGGAAGTCGCTTTCTCCTCTTTGTGGCGTCCTTGGAATACCATTTGGCCGGCAAGGGCAATCAGTGTTTCCGTTTCCATGGATGGTAAGACATTTGTTCCGGTGGGTAATAAAGAACTGACGTATGATTTTACTTTGACGGAAGGCACTCGTTTTCCGGCCTCTCTCTCGTTCCCTGAGACTGAAGCTGTATTTGTACGTCTGGATTTGCTGAGTGGCGGTTTATGCCCGAAGGGATACTACCACGAGGGACAGCAAAGTGAGTTAGCGATAGATGAAGTAGAAATATACTAATCTTAAAGAATTATGAAGAAAATAGTTATTCTTTTATTTGTGCTGCTGGGCTGTATGCCGGCAGTGGCTTTTGCACAGAAACAATTCTCTTTTAAGGACGGAAAGTTTAAGGTGGCTCAGTTTACGGATTTGCATTGGACTCCTACATCTCCGAAATGTGCCGAGACAGAAGCAACCATCCGTGCGGTCTTGAAGTCCGAACACCCTGATATTGCCATCCTGAGTGGAGATGTGGTGACGGCCGATCCTGCCATTGAGGGTTGGAAAGCGGTGGTCAGCATTTTTGATGAAACTAAAACCCCTTTTGTCGTGACTATGGGAAACCATGATGCAGAGTATCTGACACGGGATGAGATTTACGATTTCCTTTTAAAATCTCCCTATTATGTAGGAGCGAAAGGTCCGAATGAAATCGGATGCGGCAATTGTGTGATTCCCGTTTATGCATCCACGGAGAAAGGTAAAGTAGCGGCATCGCTCTATTGCATGGACTCTAATGACTACCAGCCGAATAAGCTTTACGGCGCTTACGATTGGATTCACTTCAACCAGATTGAATGGTATCGCAATCAGAGTGCAGCTTTTACGGCGGGGAATGGCGGCAAGCCTGTGCCTTCATTGGCTTTCTTCCATATTCCGTTGATTGAATATAACGAACTTGCAGGCGATGGAAAGACTTATGGTAATGACAGGGAAGGTGGCGTTGCCTCAGCGGATATTAATTCCGGAATGTTTGCCTCGATTATTGAAATGAAGGATGTTATGGGAGTATTTGCAGGACACGATCACGATAACGATTATATTGGAATTGACAAGGGCATTGCTCTTGGATATGGACGGGTGACCGGTATGGATGCCTACGGTTCATTGACGAGAGGAGCCCGCATCATCGAGCTGTATGAGGGACAATATAAGTTCGATACATGGATTACTACTCCCTCGGGACGGGAGGCTTCTTATTACTATCCTTCGGGGCTGAACTCGGAAGAAGAGCAGAGTATGACCTATCTGCCGGCAAAGGATGTGCCCGCTGCCAAGCATGGTGTGGCATATACCTATTACGAAGGAAAGTGCAAGCACGTTGCCGACATTGCATCCTGCACCAAGGTGAAAGAGGGGACAATGAAAAACTTCTCGATAGCGGGAGCTGCTGTCGAGGACTACTTTGCTTATGATTTCCGTACGTTGGTAAATATCCCCGAGAAGGGTGTATATCGCTTCTACACTTTCTCGGACGACGGTTCGGTGCTATCTATTGACGGTAAATTGGTGGTTGATAACGACGGTGGGCATAGTGGTCGCCGTGCCGAAGGAAAGGTTGCTCTGGACAAAGGCCTTCACGAACTGCATGTGTTGTACTTTGAGAACTATATGGGTCAGGAGCTGGAAGTAGGATATTCCGGGCGGAATATCCTGGAAACTCCCCTGCCGGATAGCATGTTGTTCTTACCTCAGTAATTGCAGTTGGTTCTCCTTTTGTACTGCTTCCTGTATTCATTGGGCGAAACCTGTTTCAATGCCTTGAATTGACGGGACAGGTTCTTAAGGTTGCTTATGCCTGCTTGCTCCGCTACATCTGCTATTGGGTCGTCACTGGCCAATAGCAGTTGGGCGAAGCGTTCCATCCGGAGATTGAAGATATATTTGTGAATGGATTGTTGGGTGACTTCCTTGAAACGGATTTCCAGCAAACGGCGCGATAGGGGGACTTGTTTGACAATATCCGACACCGTAATGTCATTCGATAAGTTTTGATGGATATATCTCAGGACTGTATGGATATGTACATCGGCTGTGGAATAGAAATCTGTCGATTGGCGGTTTACTATATTTACCGGCTGGATGATTACGTCCTGATAAACCCAGTCTTCATCGTTCAGCATATGCTCGATGAGTTCGGCAGCTTCGAATCCGCCTCTCACAACATTTGGATTGATGCTGGACAGAGGGGGATCGGAGAGGTTGCAGATGATTTCATCGTTGTCCACGCCCAATATGGCTATTTTATCGGGTACTTTGATATTGTTGACCTTGCAGATTTCCGTGATGCGGTTGCCCTGATTGTCGTCACAGGTCATGAGCGCTGTGGGTTGGGGCAGTGACTTCAGCCAGGTAAGCAGGGGAGGAGCCTCATAAAACCACAAGTCATCAAGCGACTGTTCCTGGTAAGAAGAGAAATTGTTGCCGAATCCTCGTGAGGCTATGCACTCGTAAAAGCCTTCGCAGCGTTCTTGCGACCATACTGTATTGCGGTAGCCATAGAAAGCAAAGTTCTGGAATCCTTTGTTGAGGAAAAACTCTGCTGCCATTCTGCCGGTTTTGCGATAATCGGCGGTGATATTGGGAATGTTGCTGAATCTTGATTTATAGTCCTGTGCCAATGCGATAATCCCGTTCTGTCGGAACAGCTCTACATTATCCTCATTGTCGAACTGGCCGATAATGGCATCTGCCTGCCAGGTCTTGGCCCACTTCAGCACTCCTTCTATGCCATAGGTATGTTTGTACGAAGGCGGCATCCGGCATACAACCCATGGCTCGTGGCTCTTCGAGTAGGCGAGAACTCCTTTTAGCAAATTGTATGCAAAGGATTCGGTGAAATCTGTCAGTAATATGAGTCGAATCATGCAAATAAACAGAATGAACGTAATTTATCTTGTATTCAATAGAATGTTAATAAGGCTTTTTAGCCTTGTTTCTTAAAATTTAAGCATTTTCATCCTGACAAATATAATGATTAATTCCTATTATTCTAATAGAAATGGCATAATAATGGAAAATAGCATACTTTTTTAAGAAAGCTTTTCTACAGGAATGTATCGCCGAATAATAATAAGGGGAACTTTTATTTATGCATAATTATTTACATATAAAAGCCCCCTGGAATAAGCTGTAGCCTGGGGGTACCTCAGTCGTATACTTAGGCTATCTCAGTCGTATACTTAGGGTACCTCACTCTTATGCATAGGACGTTTTATTTCTTTTTCCTTACATCCCTTCCTTCATATTTGCATATAGCCTCAATCCATTCTTGCTCCAACGGTTTGGACTCATGCTTATCGAGGTCGAAGGTCACCATAACAGAAGTACAGGTGCACTTCACTTCATGTGTTTCGGTATCGATGACACGCTGTGCCAAGTGAAAACTCTTGGTTCCGATTTCCGTTACGGCAGTTTGTACGGCAATGTGGTCGGAGCCGTAGATTTGTGCAAGGAACTCAGCCTCAATGTGTACAACGACGATGCCATCCTTCTCCCAATCGACGTGAGGGCATACGGAGGCAAAGTACTCGGTCTTTCCCAAATCGTAAAAGGAAAAATAGACCGTGTTGTTGACATGGCCGAATTTATCGACATCATTGAAGCGTAGTTGTATGGGCAGGGTGTGGTTAAATTGAATTTCTTCCATTGTTTTCTCTTAAACTTTGTTCATTTCGCTGCAAAAATAGTACTTTTGCACGTTAATCACTGAATTATGCATCAAGAAATGATAGAAGATATTAAAAAAGCCTGCCAGGTGATGAACGAAGGCGGGATAATTCTATACCCTACCGATACAATCTGGGGCATAGGCTGTGACGCTACCAACGAAGAAGCGGTGCGCCGTGTGTACGAAATCAAGCAACGCTCTGACAGTAAGGCGATGCTGGTGTTGGTGGACTCTTCCGTGAAGGTGGACTTCTATGTGCAGGATGTGCCGGAGGTAGCCTGGGACTTGATAGAACTGGCGGACAAGCCTCTTACTATAATTTATTCCGGAGCGCGTAACCTGGCTCCTAACCTGATAGCCGAAGACGGCAGTGTGGGCATCCGGGTGACGGATGAGGAATTCTCGAAACGCCTTTGCCAGCAGTTCCGCAAGGCCATTGTTTCTACTTCCGCCAATATCAGCGGGCAACCTTCACCGGGCAACTTCAGTGAGATAAGTGAGGACATTAAGTCGGCGGTGGACTACATCGTAGGTGTGCGCCGGGAAGAAACGGGACGTCCGAAACCGTCCAGTATCATCAAGCTGGATAAAGGCGGAGTCATCAAGATTATCCGCGAATAAACGGGGGAAAGATGGCAGGAGAAAAGAGAACTTTATTACAGCGCTTCATCATATGGCGCGAAGAGAAGATTAAGGAAAAACAGTTTATCCTGATACTCAGTTTCCTGGTCGGTATCTTTACGGCATTTGCCGCATTGCTGCTGAAGGCCATCATACACTGGATACAGAACTTCCTGACGGAAAATTTCAATACTACGGAGGCGAACTACCTTTATCTGGTTTATCCGGTAGTGGGTATCTTCCTGACCGGATTGTTCGTTCGCTACGTGGTGAAGGACGATATCAGTCATGGAGTCACCAAGATATTGTACGCCATATCCCGGAGGCAGGGGCGCATCAAGCGTCATAATACATGGTCGTCCATCATAGCCAGTTCCATTACCATCGGTTTCGGTGGATCGGTCGGGGCGGAGGCGCCGATTGTATTGACCGGTTCCGCCATCGGCTCCAATCTGGGCAGTATCTTCAAGATGGAACACCGCACGCTGATGTTGCTGGTGGGCTGTGGCGCTGCCGGTGCTGTGGCAGGTATCTTTAAGGCGCCGATTGCCGGATTGGTATTTACGCTGGAGGTGCTGATGATAGACCTGACGATGTCTTCCCTATTGCCGTTGCTGATTTCTGCCGTGACGGCGGCTACCGTATCTTACATCGTGACGGGAACGGAAGCTATGTTTAAATTCCACCTGGACCAGGCCTTCGAACTGGAGCGCATTCCATACGTTATCATGCTGGGTATCCTCTGCGGATTGGTTTCGTTGTACTTTACCCGCGCCATGTACTCGGTGGAGGGCGTTTTCGGCAAGTTGAAGACACCCTATAAGAAGCTGATATTGGGCGGAGCGATGCTGAGCATCCTGATATTCCTTTTCCCGCCGCTCTACGGTGAAGGATATGATACGATAGAACTGTTGCTGAACGGGGCAACCAATTCCCAATGGGATACGGTGATGAACAACTCCCTCTTCTATGGGCACGGGAATATGTTGCTGGTTTACCTGGTGCTGATTATCCTGTTCAAGGTGTTTGCATCGAGTGCAACGAATGGCGGTGGCGGTTGCGGCGGTACGTTTGCGCCTTCATTGTACCTGGGTTGTATTGCCGGATTTGTTTTCTCGCATTTCAGCAATGAACTTGAGCTGACTGCATTCCTGCCCGAAAAGAATTTTGCCTTGATGGGTATGGCGGGTGTGATGAGCGGCGTGATGCACGCCCCGTTGACGGGCGTATTCCTGATAGCCGAACTGACGGGAGGCTACGACCTCTTCCTGCCGTTGCTGATAGTTTCGGTAAGTTCATACCTTACTATTATCATGTTCGAGCCTCATAGTATCTACTCCATGCGTCTGGCAAAGAAGGGTGAGTTGTTGACTCATCATAAGGACAGGGCAGTGCTTACGTTGATGAAAGTGGAAAATGTAGTTGAGCAGGATTTTGTAGTCGTACATCCCGAAATGGATTTAGGTGAACTGGTCAAGGCGATTTCCGCTTCACACCGTAATATATTCCCGGTGACGGATAAGGATGGGGTATTGATTGGCATTGTCTTGTTGGACGATATCCGGAACATTATGTTCCGTCAAGAGTTATACCATCGTTTCACGGTAGGCAAGTTGATGACTTCCGCTCCCGCGCGTCTGTACGATACGGACAGTATGGAACAGGTGATGCGTACCTTTGATGACACGAAAACCTGGAACCTGCCGGTAGTGGATGCGGATGGCAAATACCTCGGCTTTGTTTCCAAATCGAAGATATTTAATTCGTACCGCCAGGTGCTGGTACATTTTTCAGAAGATTAAAGAAGGTGCTGATATGAAGAAAGAAGACTTGAGAATTGTATATATGGGTACTCCCGACTTCGCAGTGGAGGCTCTTCGTTGCCTGGTAGAAGGCGGCTATAATGTGGTGGGGGTTATTACGATGCCTGATAAGCCTGCCGGACGGGGACATAAACTCCAGTTCTCTCCGGTGAAGCAGTATGCGTTGGAGCATAATCTTCCGCTTCTTCAACCGGAGAAATTGAAGAATGAGGAGTTTGTAGAGGCGCTGCGTGCCTGGAAAGCCGATTTGCAGATTGTCGTAGCCTTCCGTATGCTGCCGGAAGTGGTATGGAATATGCCTCGCCTGGGTACATTCAACCTGCATGCTTCTTTGCTGCCTCAGTATCGTGGCGCCGCTCCCATCAACTGGGCGGTAATCAATGGCGATACGGAGACGGGTATCACGACCTTCTTCCTGAAACACGAGATAGATACGGGCGAGATTATCCAGCAAGTACGTGTACCTATTGCCGATACGGACGATGTAGGCGTAGTGCACGACAAACTGATGATGCTTGGCGGACATCTGGTGGTAGAGACCGTAGATGCCATCCTCAACGGCACGGTCAAAAGCATTCCTCAGGAAGAGATGGCAGTACCCGGCGAGTTGCGCCCGGCACCGAAAATCTTCAAGGAGACTTGCCGCATCGACTGGAACCAGCCGGTGAAGCGCATCTACGACTTCGTACGCGGACTTTCTCCCTATCCGGCTGCATGGACGGAACTTGTACAGCCCGACGGAACAACGGTTGTCATGAAAATCTTTGAAACAGAAAAGCTGCCCCAAGCCCATCAGATGGAACCGGGGAGCGTCTTGACCGATAGTAAGACTTATTTCCGCATTGCCGCAGCAGATGGCTTTATCGGGGTGCGTTCTTTGCAACTTCCCGGCAAGAAAAGGCTGAAAATAGACGAACTGTTGCGTGGCTTGCGTCTGACCGAAGAAGTGAAAGTACAGTAAAGTATACATTTCACTTACGTTTCCGGTCGTTTTAACTGTGAATCTTTCCGCTTCACCTACTTTTCTCCGCAAGTAATTGCTTGCGGAGCTACTTTTGCATTATCATTTAAAACCCGATAAAAATGTTTAATGCAATAGTACGTTTCTCTGTCAGAAAGAAGCTGTTCGTCGGATTGACAACGCTCTTTCTTCTTATCGGAGGCATCTATGCAATGCTTACGTTGCCGATAGATGCCGTTCCGGATATTACGAATAATCAGGTACAGATTGTAACGGTTTCGCCCACTCTGGCGCCGCAAGAGGTGGAGCAGCTGATAACCTTCCCCATCGAGGTTGCCATGAGCAATATTATGAATGTGGAGGAAATCCGTTCGGTCAGCCGCTTCGGTCTGTCTTTGGTTACGGTTGTTTTCAAAGAAAGCATTCCCACCTTGCAGGCGCGCCAGCTCATCAATGAGCAGATACAGACGGTGGCGGGTGAGATTCCTACGGAACTGGGTACCCCCGAACTGATGCCTGTTACTACCGGGTTGGGGGAGATCTACCAATATACGTTGACCGTAGCTCCGGGATATGAAGATAAGTATGATGCCATGGAACTGCGCACCATCCAGGACTGGATTGTAAAACGGCAGCTGTCCGGCATTCCCGGTATCGTGGAGATTAACAGCTTCGGCGGATACCTGAAGCAATACGAGGTGGCTGTTGACCCCGATGCTCTGTATTCCCTCAACATTACTATCGGTGAAGTTTTCGAGGCTCTGAACCGTAATAATCAGAATACCGGTGGCAGCTATATAGAAAAGGTGAACCGTGCTTATTATATCCGTTCCGAAGGCATGATAAACAGCCTGAAAGACATCGAGCGTATTGTGGTGACCAATCGTAACGGTATTCCCATTCATGTGAATGATGTGGCTACTGTCCGCTTCGGCAGTGCCAAGCGTTTCGGCGCCATGACGATGGATGGTGAAGGCGAGTGTGTGGGCGGCATCGCCATGATGCTGAAAGGTGCGAATGCCAATGTTGTGACGACAGAACTCGAGAAGCGCGTTGAGAAGGTGCAGAAGATGCTTCCCGAAGGCATCAGCATTGAACCTTATCTGAACCGTTCGGAGCTGGTAAGCCGTAATATCTCTACCGTAGTCCGCAATTTGATAGAGGGTGCGGTGATTGTTTTCCTTGTGCTTATCGTCTTCCTGGGCAATGTGCGTGCCGGACTTATTGTGGCTTCCGTCATACCTTTGGCAATGCTTTTTGCTTTTATCCTGATGCGTGTTTTCGGGGTTTCAGCCAATCTGATGAGCTTGGGCGCCATTGACTTCGGTATTGTGGTCGACGGCTCCATTGTTATTCTGGAAGGAATCCTGGCGCATATCTATGGCAAACAATTCCGTGGCCGCACGCTGACACACGAAGAGATGGATACGGAAGTGGAGAAAGGAGCCGGTAACGTGGTGCGTTCCGCCACCTTTGCCGTCTTTATTATCCTGATTGTATTTTTCCCGATATTGACGTTGACAGGCATTGAAGGCAAGTACTTCACTCCGATGGCAAAGACGTTGGTTTTCTGTATTATCGGCGCTCTGCTGTTATCCCTTACTTACGTCCCGATGATGGCTTCCCTTTTCTTGAAGCGTACCATTAAGAACAGGAAGGTGTTTGCCGACCACTTCTTTGATAAATTGAATATAGTCTATCACCGGGCGTTGAATGGGTGCTTGCGCCATGTGCGTCTCACTGTTACTGCCGCTTTCCTGGCACTGGCTTTCAGCTTGTTCTTATTTACCAGACTGGGCGCAGAGTTCATCCCGACGTTGGACGAAGGAGATTTTGCGATGCAAATGACGCTTCCCGCAGGAAGTTCGCTTACGGAAAGCATTGAAGTTTCCCGGCTGGCGGAGAAGACATTGAAAGATGAATTTCCGGAAATCAAGCACGTGGTGGCAAAGATTGGTACGGCTGAGGTACCTACCGACCCGATGGCGGTTGAAGATGCCGATGTGATGATTATTATGAAGCCGTTTAAGGAATGGACCAGCGCTTCCAGTCGCGCCGAGATGGTAGAGAAGATGAAGAATGCCCTGGAACCCCTTGCCGAGCGTGCCGAGTTCAATTTCTCCCAGCCTATCCAGCTCCGTTTTAATGAACTGATGACCGGTGCTAAAGCCGATATTGCCGTCAAACTGTACGGAGAAGACATGGAAGAATTATACTCCAAGGCAAAAGAGGTGGCGGGATATGTGGAAAAGATTCCCGGTGCTTCCGACGTTATTGTGGAGCAGGCAATGGGGTTGCCTCAATTGGTGGTACAGTATAATCGTGCCAAGATAGCCCGTTACGGAATTAATATCGAAGAGCTCAATACGATTGTCCGCACGGCGTATGCCGGTGAAGCCGCCGGTGTAGTCTTTGAAAACGAACGCCGCTTTGACCTGGTGCTCCGCCTGGATTATGACAAGGTGAAGGATTTGAACCTTGACAAACTGTTTGTCCGTACCACGGAAGGCATACAGATTCCGGTGAGCGAGGTGGCAACCATTGATTTGATAAGCGGCCCCTTACAGATAAACCGGGATGCGACCAAGCGGCGAATTGTTATCGGAGTGAATGTACGCGATGCGGACATACAGCAGGTAGTAAGCGAAATTCAAAGTACATTGGAGCAGAACATCAAACTGAAACCGGGTTATTACTTCTCGTATGGCGGGCAGTTCGAGAATTTACAGAACGCCATTGATACTTTGCTGATAGTCGTACCGGTAGCATTACTGTTGATTTTACTGTTGCTCTTCTTCGCCTTTAAATCGGTTACTTATACTTTAGTGGTGTTCAGCACGGTACCTCTGTCCCTCATCGGGGGAATCCTGGCATTGTGGTTGCGCGGACTTCCTTTCAGTATCTCGGCGGGTGTGGGCTTTATTGCCTTGTTCGGAGTGGCGGTGCTCAATGGCATCCTGATGATCAACCACTTTAACGATAGCCGTGCAAGCACCAAATATCCTATGGGTACTTCACGCATTATTCGCGAAAGCTGTCCTCACTTGCTCCGACCGGTATTCCTGACCGGGCTGGTTGCTTCGTTGGGCTTTGTTCCGATGGCTATCGCCACTTCTGCGGGAGCGGAAGTCCAACGCCCGTTGGCAACGGTTGTAATCGGCGGATTGATTGTATCTACCGTACTGACGCTATTGATTATCCCCGTATTCTATCACATTGTAAATTCTACAGTTATGTTGCGACATAGTAAAATGATGAAATGGTTCGGTCTTAGTTTCTTCGTGTTATTGATGGGTGTGCCTATACATGCCGATGCACAGGAAACGCCCGGGACCATTAATCTGGAGCAAGCCATCGAAATGGCTCTGAAGAACAATCCGCGATTGCGGATAGCCGAGACAGACATTAAACGCGTCCGCGCCACTCGCGGCGAAGTCGTTGAACTGTCGTCTACCGAGTTTTCCTATTCCTGGGGACAGCTTAACGGTACGGAGCGTAAAGACAAGGAAATGGCAGTGACCCAGCCTATCGGCTCCCTTCTGACCCCATTCTACAAGAATGCTCTTGTCAACAAGCAGGTTGTCACCGGCACTTATTATAAGCAGATGGTTGAGAAAGAGGTAAAAGCCGAAGTGAAGCGTGCCTGGACCTACTATCTGTATGCCTGGAACCTTCGGGAAATGTATAAGGAACAGAGCGACTGGGCAGACCGTGTACAAAAAGCGGGTGAACTGCGCTACCGGCAAGGGGAGATTACCCTTTTGGAGAAAAGCATGACTTCCACCATTGCCGCAGATATGCGCAATAAGCTGTTTCAGGCGGAAGAAGAGTTGAAACTCGCTGCTTCCCGCCTGCAATGGACATGCTATACGGACTTTCCGGTTATTCCGGATGAAACGTCGATACAGATTTATCCGGTCAGTGCAGATACTTTGGCACTTTCTGCCGCCCATCTGAAATACTTCCAGAGCCAGGTCGGCGAGAAGCAGGCGATGCTGAATATTGAACGCAGCCGCTTCTTCCCCGAACTTTCATTGGGTTATGTCCGCCAGAATATCCTTCCGGATAAAGGGCTGGACTCCTGGATGGTGGGCGTATCGTTTCCTGTCTGGTTCCTGCCGCAACGCAGCAAAGTACGGCAAGCCAAGTTCGAACGTAATATAGCCCAAACCCAGGCCGACGCTAATGTACGTGAACTCAACAACCGGGTGGCGGAACTTCGTGCCAGCATCCGCCGCTATGGCGAAAGCATTCGTTTCTATACTACGACCGCTCTTGCCGAGGCGGACAATCTGATAAAGACTGCCGACCTGCAATTCCGGGAGAGCGAAACGGACATCACCGAGTATGTGCAGAGTATGAATGCCGCCCGCGAGATAAAGAAAGGATATATCGAAGCAGTCTACCAATACAATGTGGCTGCCTTGGAATATGAATTGTACCACCAATAATACCTGTTTAGGATATGAAAAAGATATTTCTCCCCATTGCAGTTTTGCTGTTGGCATCCTGCGATTCTTCGAATAAACAAATCGAAAATAAAACCGAAACCCCGTCTTCCGATACAATGATTGTGGCATCCGCCGTTCCCGATACCGTGCAGGTAGATGGCGTGACTTCGGCGACAGCCATTGCCAACCCCGCCTCTTTTAATGGGGTACTGGTGATTCCGCCCCAGAACTTTGCTACCGTAACACTCAGCATGGGCGGAATAGTGAAGGAACTCTCTTTGCTACCAGGCACTCACGTCCGTAAAGGCACCTTATTGGGTATCCTGGAGAATCCCGATTTCATTGATTTGCAACAAGCCTACCTGGACAGCCGTGCACAGTTGGAGTATCTGGAAGCTGAATACCAACGTCAACAGAACCTGTCACGGGAAGAAGCGGCATCGCAGAAGAAACTGCAACAGAGCAAAGCCGATTACCTCTCCATGAAGAGCCGCCTGCAAGCTGCCGCAGCCCGGCTTCGTCTGTTGGGTGTTGAACCGGAAACTCTGAATACGACCGGCATCCACCCCTACATAGAGGTAAAAGCTCCTATTAACGGATACATCAGCAACGTGCAGGCCAATCTGGGGAAATACCTGAATGTAGGCGAACCGCTTTGCGACCTCATTGACAAAAGCCAGACGATGGTACGCCTCACAGCCTATGAGAAGGATTTGGCAGGCATGGCTGTCGGCAGCCGCGTACAGTTCCGGGTGAACGGTTTGGGAAAGGTTACTTTCCATGCCACCCTGGTGTCCATAGGCCAGCAGGTGGATGATGCCAACCGTTCCATCGAACTGTATGCAAAGGTGGCGGATGCAAGTCCCTTATTCCGTCCCGGTATGTATGTATCTGCCAGAATGGAAAAGGAATAAAGTAAGAATTATTATCTTTGCGGAGAATACAAATGATTTTACGAATGATAAGAACAAACAAGAAGTATATCCAGTTGACGGTGCTTGTGTCGCTCGTCGTCGGTTTCCTGATACATTTCCCCGAACTGGTATCACTGACGGATGCATTGGAGCAACAGATGCTGTTCCCGGGCATGTCTCCGGTAGATGTGCTGTTTGAAGTCGGATATACTTTCCTTTCGCTCCTGATACTTTTCATTGTGAATACGTTGTTGTTCGGATTTAATAATCCGGCAATACGCATGTCCTGGTGGAAAGTGGCATTGTCATTCATGCTCACGTGGCTATTGAGCAGGCTGCTTGGAGAACTGTTCGTCTATCTGCACCGCAATTTCAATATCCCGGCTATCGATGCGATGGTGCATCACTATCTACATCCGATACGCGACCTTATCATAAGCCTGATTGTTACGGGAACCTGCTACATCAGCTATCTGATACGCGAACGTCAGGAAGTAGTGCTGCAAAACGGTAAGCTACTTGCCGAGAACATTCAGAATCAGTACCAGGCGTTGAAGAACCAGTTGAATCCGCACATGCTGTTCAACTCGCTTAATACGCTCCAGTCTTTGGTACGCGAAAGCCCGGAGAAGGCACAGGATTATATTCGCGAACTGTCCCGTGTTCTGCGGTACACGCTTCAGGAGAACGATACGCATACCGTTACGCTGAGAGAGGAAATGGATTTTGTAGACGCTTACATCTTTCTGATGAAGATGCGCTATGAAGACAACCTTCATTTTGCGATAGAGGTGGACGAGCGTTTAATGGATTACCGCTTGCCGCCGCTTTCGGTCCAGACCTTGGTGGAGAATGCCATCAAGCACAATGAAATCAGCAACCGTAACCCGCTTACGATTGAAATCAGAACCGTGGCGGCATCCGAGGGAGAGGAACCCCGCTTGTGCATCGACAATGATTTGCAGCTTCGCCGCACGGTCTCTTCAGGCACGGGGATAGGACTCGCCAATCTTTCCAAACGATATGAACTGCTGTTGGGCAAGGACATACAGATAACCGAGGCTAACGGAAAGTTCAGCGTTTGCGTTCCGCTTGTTAAACCTTAAAGCTCATATCCGATGAAGGCTTTGATTATAGAAGACGAGAAAGCTGCCGTCCGTAACCTGACGGCGGTGTTGGAGCAGGTTGCTCCCGACCTGGAAGTAATAGGCATATTGGACAGCGTGGCAGATGCGATAGACTGGTTTGCCGTCCACTCCATGCCCGAACTGGTGTTCCTGGATATTCACCTGGCAGACGGTTCGGCCTTTGAAATCTTTGAGCATGCCGATATTACTTGTCCTATCATCTTCACCACGGCTTACGATGAATATGCTTTGCGGGCATTCAAGGTGAACAGTATAGATTATCTGCTGAAGCCTATCGGGGAAGAAGAAGTGCGGGCGGCACTTGCCAAGCTGGAACACTTGCACGGAACACACTCGGACGAGCCGGACTTCTTACGGCTGATACGGACGTTGAAGCGCGAAGAAAGCTATAAGACTCATTTCCTGGTGCCGGTCAAGGGAGATAAGCTGATGCCTTTGGCGGTAGATACGGTTTCTTATTTCTATATTGCGGAAGGGATTGTGAAAGCTGTGACGGCGGAAGGCAAAGAATATGTACTTACCCAGACATTGGACGAACTGGCAGAGTGCCTGAATCCTGTCTCTTTTTTCCGTGCCAACAGGCAATATCTCATATCAAAAACTGCTATAAAAGATATTGATTTATGGTTCAATAACCGGCTTGCCATTAATCTGCGCATGGCTACGCCCGAAAAGATTCTTGTCAGCAAAGCACGCGTAGGAGAGTTTAAAGAATGGTTTGCAGGAGAACGTTAGGCGATTTGAAATCTTTTGTCTACATTTGTACGTTATTAAGATATATAACCCTTTAGAATGTAGCATTATGAAACCAATCATATCTCCCTCTATCTTGTCCGCCGATTTCGGTTATCTGGCAAAGGATATTGAAATGATTAACCGAAGTGAGGCCGAATGGGTGCATATCGACGTTATGGACGGTGTGTTTGTTCCGAATATTTCTTTCGGTTTCCCGGTACTGAAGTATGTGGCAAAGCTGTCGCAGAAACCTTTGGATGTACATCTGATGATTGTGCAGCCGGAGAAGTTCATTCCGGAAGTGAAGGCTTTGGGAGCGCACGTTATGAATGTACATTACGAGGCTTGCCCGCATCTGCACCGGGTGGTGCAGCAGATACGTGAGGCGGGGATGCAACCGGCGGTGACGATTAATCCGGCAACGCCTGTGTCTCTACTGAGAGATATTATAGAAGATGTGTATATGGTGCTGGTGATGAGTGTCAATCCGGGTTTCGGGGGGCAGAAATTCATTGAGCATACCATCGTGAAGGTGCAGGAATTGCGGGAACTGATAACGGTTACCGGTTCACAGGCCTTGATAGAGGTGGATGGCGGTGTAAACCTGGAGACGGGTGCGCGGCTGGTAGCTGCTGGTGCCGATGTGCTGGTGGCGGGGAATGCTGTCTTTTCTGCGCCTGACCCTGAAGAAGCGATTAGGGCATTGAGAAATCTATAACTCCTTGTTCCCCTGAAGAGGAAGGAGAATTGTTTGCTTTATAATGGGGAGAAAATCTGCTAAGTCTTGATAATCGGTTATTTGCAACGGCATCCTTTCCTTCGACTCTTGATGCCGTTGGTTGTTGGAATCTTATGTGGAGATGCGTTTCCTCATCTGCTTCCGGCGTGGAACTATCCGGCAGGTCTTTTGCTTCTTGTCTTCATCCTTGGTTGTTACAGATATTGCCGTTGGCTGTATGGGGTGGGGGTGTACCTTTTCCTTTTCGGCTTGGGCTTTTATCTGATGAGCCGGCAGTTGATACAGACTGATTATTCCTTTTCTGATAAAGCCGCCGTCTATAAGATTCGCATTCAGGAAAAACCGGAAATGAAGGAGCGCAGTATCCTTTGCCGTGCTTCCTTATTGGCGGAATTTCGCCGCGATACGGTTATCTCCAGCTCCCGGAACAATCTTTTTCTACTCTATTTCCCGAAGGACTCCACAGCAGACGCCTTGCGGCGAGGCGATGAACTGCTGATACATACCCGTCTTTCTTCTCCGGTAAATAACGGTAATCCCGATGAATTTGATTATGCCCGTTACCTGAAGCGGAAGGGCGGCAGTGGTACGGCTTACGTGGCTGCGGGACATTGGAAGGTAGTGGGGCATGATGCTTCACGTAGTTTGCGTCAACGGGCATTGGACTATCGCGAAAAGATTGTCTCCCTCTACCGCAACTTAGGCTTCGGCAACGATGAGTTGGCGGTACTCTCCGCACTCACGGTGGGCGATAAGGATGAATTGAGCGACGACATCATAGAAACTTATTCCGTGGCGGGCGCCAGCCATGTGCTGGCACTTTCGGGGCTGCACATCGGATTTCTTTATGCACTGTTCTGGCTGGTTTCATCTTCTTTATGGATACGATGGAAGCGTTTGAAGCCTGTCTTGGTTTTACTTATCATCCTTTTACTATGGAGCTTCGCTTTCCTTACCGGATTGTCGTCTTCGGTGGTGCGGTCGGTTATTATGTTCTCGCTGCTGGCGCTTGCCAGCTTGCAACCGGAGAAACCTATAACCCTGAATACGCTTGCAGCCACCGCCTTTTTGATGTTGCTCTGTTATCCCGCCTGGCTTTTCGACGTAGGCTTTCAGCTATCCTTTTCGGCAGTAGCTGCGATTCTGATTTTCCAGCCTAAGTTGTATGCCCTTTGGAAAGTCAAGAACCTCTCCTTGCGCTATGTATGGGGATTGATAACCATATCCGTAGCCGCCCAGCTGGGCACGGCTCCTTTGGTTCTGCTTTATTTCTCCCGCTTCTCCACCCATTTCCTGCTGACTAATCTGTGGGTTATCCCAATGGTGTCACTGATTCTTTATTCGGCTGTTTTCCTGCTGATGCTGACTCCTTTCACCTTTTTGCAGCACGCGTTTGCATCGGTAGTAGATGCCTTGGTGCGTGTTCAGAATGCAGTGCTCCAATGGATAGAGCAGCTTCCCGCAGCTTCGGTCGACGGCATTTGGACGGATGTATGGGAAGTTCTGCTATTTTATTTCTTCCTTGTGTGGGCATACAATGGCATCACCAGGCGTACTGCCCGCAACGTTTATGCAGCATTGCTTGCACTGTTGCTGCTGGTTTCCTATCATTCCGTTTCTATCTTCTCCAATGCTCCTCACCGGAGCATCACTTTCTACAGCGTGAAGGGTTGTCCGGTAGTTCATTGCATGACGGACGGCAGTCGTTCCTGGCTGGCATGTGCCGACAGTCTGCCGGATGTATCGCGTTTGCAGTACACCCTTTCTTCCTATTGGAACCGTTTGCACCTGGATACTCCCCAACTCATAACCGGCGATTATTCTACCGAAGGCCTGTCCGTAAGAAACCAGATTATCTCTTATGCCGACAAACGTATCTGCTTCCTTCACGATGCCCGTTGGCAACACAAAACGTCTGTCCGCCCGATAGCTATCGACTACCTTTATATTTCCCAAGGCTACAAAGGGCGTATTGCCGAACTCACCTCTCTGTTTTCCATCAAAAGAGTAGTGCTCGATTCCTCTCTTTCCGCCTATTATCAGAATAGAATCATCAACGACTGCATCCGCCTGGGCATCTCCTATCTTTCTCTTTCCGATAAAGGTTCTATCCGCATATTACTATAAAACCATAAACTTTTCGTACTTTTGCCGCTTCAAACGTTATAGATGAAAATTATATGCTGACTAAAGTAATAGAACAATCCAAGATAGACCATTTCACCAAATGGTTCGACCGTGCAGACAAGATCGTGATCGTTTCACACGTAGCACCCGATGGGGATGCCATCGGCTCTTCCCTGGGTTTGTGGCACTTCCTCGACTCCCAGGGCAAAACGGCGAATGTCATCGTGCCCAATGCCTTTCCCGACTTCCTGAAATGGATGCCCGGAAGTAAGGATATCCTTTTGTATGACCGCTACAAGGAGTTTGCCGATAAACTGATTGCCGAAGCGGATATCATTTGCTGCCTGGACTTCAACGCCATTCATCGTATTGATGCAATGGGCGATGCCGTTCTTGCATCTCCTGCCCGGAAGATATTGATAGACCACCATCTGCATCCCGAGGAATTCTGCAAGATTATCATTTCACATCCTGAAATATCTTCTACTTCGGAACTTGTCTTCCGCCTGATTTGCCGTATGGGCTACTTCAGCGACATCACGAAGGAAGGGGCGGAGTGTATCTATACAGGCATGATGACCGACACCGGCGGATTCACCTACAACTCCAATAACCGCGAAATCTATTTCATCATCAGCGAGCTGTTATCCAAAGGCATTGACAAGGACGCCATCTACCGTAAAGTTTACAATACCTACTCCGAGAGCCGCCTGCGGTTGATGGGCTATGTGCTGTCGCAAATGAAGGTATATCCCGGCCATCATGCAGCCTTGATCTCGCTTACTAAGGACGAACAGGGCCGTTTCGACTATATCCGTGGAGATAGCGAAGGGTTTGTGAATATCCCTTTGAGTATTAAAGGTGTCATCTTCTCCTGTTTCCTGCGCGAAGATACAGAGAAGCCGATGATAAAGATCTCTTTACGTTCGGTGGGCACTTTCCCCTGTAACCAACTGGCAGCCGAGTTCTTCAACGGTGGCGGACACCTGAATGCTTCCGGCGGAGAGTTTTACGGGACGATAGACGAAGCGCGGAAAGTTTTTGAGCAAGCATTGGAGAAATATAAGCCGCTGCTTAATGCCAAAGGATAAAAAAAGTGTTGTTGCAAAGGTTAAAAGATACGAACTTTCCACTTTCAACTTTCAACTTTCAAGTAAATCAGATACTTTTGTACAAAATTACTAAATAACAGAGATGAAGAAACTTACCTTATTCTTTTTGACTTTACTGGCATTCTGCCTGGGCTTCCAAGCCTGCGACAATACAAAGAGCTATGCAGAGATGCTTGATGATGAGAAAGACGCCATAAAAGCATTTATCAAAGACAGCAGTATCACGGTTATTTCCCAAAGCGAGTTCTATGCACAAGACTCTACTACAAACCTGGATAGAAACGAATATGTGCAGCTTGCCAGTGGGGTATATATGCAGATTGTGGATAAAGGCTCTACGAACCCTGCCGACACAGTGAAGCCGAATGACTTGATACTGGTTCGCTTTGCAGAGACGGGCTTGATAGCAGATAAGAATGGAAATAGATCCTATTTAACCAACTTGAATGACCCGGCGAATGTAGATGAATTCAAATATACCGTTACTTCATCTTCTATTGCAGGTCGCTTTAATAATGGTGGTTATATGTATTCGTTCTACGGACCGTCGGTTCCTGCCGGCTGGCTGGTAGCATTGACTTATGTTCGCGACCGTGCACACGTAAGGCTGATTGTTCCTTCCAAGATGGGACATAGCAGCGCCATGCAGTATGTATATCCCTATTACTACGATATTCAGAAATTCCAGATTTGGAACTAACCAACATTAAAATCATCAACCTATGACTCTTATCAAATCTATCTCTGGTATCCGCGGTACAATCGGCGGAGGCGCAGGGGAGGGATTGAACCCGCTCGACATTGTGAAATTCACATCGGCGTATGCCACTCTTATCCGTAAGACGTGCACTGTAAAAAGTAACAAAATCGTAGTAGGCCGCGATGCCCGTATTTCCGGCGAAATGGTCAAGAACGTAGTGGTCGGTACCCTGATGGGTATGGGCTGGGACGTAGTGGACATTGACCTGGCTTCTACACCGACTACCGAACTGGCGGTGACGATGGAAGGCGCCAGTGGCGGTATCATCCTCACTGCTTCGCACAACCCCAAGCAGTGGAACGCATTGAAACTGCTCAATGAAAAAGGTGAATTCCTCAATGCAGCCGAAGGACAGGAAGTGCTTCGCATTGCCGCCGCCGAAGAATTCGATTATGCCGGGGTAGACCAACTCGGCTCTTACCGCAAGGACCTGACGTATAATCAGAAACATATAGACAGCGTGCTGGCACTCGACCTTGTAGACGTAGAAGCCATCAGGAAGGCAAACTTCCGCGTTGCCATAGACTGTGTAAACTCTGTGGGCGGTATCATCCTTCCGCAGCTGCTTGAGCAACTCGGCGTTCAGCACGTAGAAAAACTCTACTGCGAACCTACCGGTAACTTCCAGCACAACCCCGAACCCCTGGAAAAGAACCTGGGCGACATCATGAATCTGATGAAGGGTGGCAAGGCAGACGTTGCTTTTGTGGTAGACCCCGACGTAGACCGTTTGGCAATGATCTGCGAGGACGGCAAGATGTACGGCGAAGAATATACGCTCGTTACCGTTGCCGACTACGTGTTGAAACATACTCCGGGCAACACCGTTTCCAATCTGAGCTCCACCCGTGCGCTGCGCGACGTTACCCGCAAGTACGGACAAGAATATTACGCTTCTGCCGTAGGCGAAGTGAATGTGACAACCAAGATGAAGGAAGTAGGCGCCGTAATCGGCGGCGAAGGCAATGGCGGCGTTATCTACCCTGCCAGCCACTACGGCCGTGACGCGCTGGTAGGCATCGCCTTATTCCTGAGCCATCTGGCACACGAGGGCAAGAAGGTGAGCGAGTTGCGTGCCACTTATCCCACTTACTTTATGGGCAAGAACCGTGTAGACCTGACACCGGAGACGGACGTAGACGCTATCCTTGCCAAAGTGAAAGAACTCTATAAGAACGAGGAAATCAACGACATCGACGGTGTTAAGATAGACTTCCCCGACAAATGGGTACACCTGCGCAAGAGTAATACCGAGCCTATTATCCGTGTGTATAGCGAAGCTGCCACGCAGGAAGCTGCCGAGGAAATCGGCCGGCAGATCATGAAAGTGATTGAAGATTTGGCAAAATAAGCCGAACGATATATTGTACTGTCCCACTTTCCCGTCCAGCGAAAAGTGGGACTTTTTTTAAAATACTATGAACGACATTCTCAACTCCATCGGTGCGTCAATTACCTCTATCAGCGACTTTGTATGCGGTTATCCGTTGTTTATCCTCTTGATAGGCGGCGGACTGTTCCTGTTCTTCTATTCGGGCGGCGTTTCCTTGCGGCGCATCGGGTACTCAATGAAGGCTTTGCGCTATAAGTCGGAGCTTTCGGGTGAGGGGCAGATCAGTTCTTTCCAAGCATTGATGAGCGCCATTGCATCCACGGTGGGCATGGGCAACATTGCCGGTGTGGCCATTGCCATCACGGTGGGCGGGCCTGGCGCTATCTTCTGGATGTGGGTGAGTGCTGTGGTGGGAATGTCCACCAAATTCTTTGAAGGCGCCCTTGCCATCATGTACAAGGGGCACGACTCGGCGGCCGAACCGCAGGGTGGAACCATGTACATCATCCTTCACGGGCTTGGCAAGCGCTGGAAGCCGCTGGCATACTTCTTCTCCATAGTAGGGTTGATAGGTACGCTGTGCGTGATGCAGGCAAACCAGTTGGTAGAGTCGGTCACTACGGTCTTTACAACGCCCGCCGGCATTGAGAATACGCTATGGCTTCGTTTCGCGATGGGTGTGGTTATCAGCCTGATAGTAGGTGCGGTAATCATCGGCGGCATCAGGCGCATATCGGTAATCTCGGCAAAGGTGGTGCCGGTGATGGTGGCTTGCTACATGATTCTTGTGTTCGTCATTATCTGCTTGAACCTCGATAAAGTGCCGGGTGTGCTGGCATCCATCTTCGAATCGGCTTTCAGCATGAAGGCAGGTATCGGCGGCATACTGGGCATTGCGCTTACCGGCGCCCGCCGGGCGGCGTATGTCAATGAGGCGGGAGTGGGCACGGCATCCATGATGCACGGTGCCTCGCGCAACGATAACCCTGTGCGCGAAGGGTTGGTAGCCATGATCGGGCCATCCATCGACTCGGGGCTGGTGTGCACGCTGACGGCGCTCCCCATCCTGATTGCAGGGAACTATGCGTCGGACGGCGGCATAAAGGGGCTTTATATCGCGCTGAACTCCTTCGAGCAACTGCTTCCCGGCTACGGGCAGTACCTGCTGATGGTGATGGTTTTCTTCTTTGCTTTTTCCACGATGTTCTCCTATTCCTATTACGGATTGAAGTGCACCAACTTCCTGTTCGGTGCGCAGAACGCCAAATACTATAATTACTTCTACCTGGTAATGATTGTCGTTGCCGCTATGATTCCGCTGGGCGCTGTGGTGGCTGTCATGGACCTGGCATTTGCATTGATGGCGCTGCCTACGATGCTGTCGTTGCTGTTGCTTGCACCCCGCGTCAAGAAGCTGATGAAAGAATATTTTGCCGCATAATGAAAAAACTTTCCGGTTAGTGTACCCGATTCCCGTCTTATGTTGTAGTATAAGTAAAATCATAAAGAGGAATAAGATGAAACGAATGAGTTTTACTTGGAAAAAGGTCGGGGAGAGCGGGATACTCCTTCTGTTGCTCCTGATTGCACAAACAGTTACGGCACAAACTACGACGACGCAGACCGCCGGCACTATCTCCCTGGAACTGAAAGACACACCGCTCCCCGATGCGCTGAAACAGATAGAAAAGGCAGGCGGGAAAAACATTCTTTTTGCGTATGGCGAGGTGGACGGTTATCGTGTCACGGCATCTATCCGGCAGAAGAAGGAGTACGAAGCCATTCTGATGGTACTGAAAGACACGCCGCTCAGTTGTGTGGAGCGCGCTGATTACTTTGTCATCCAGAAGAAAGAGAACCGGGCAGTGGCATATATCCAGGGTACGGTGCTCGGCGAAAAAGACTCTCCGCTGGCGTTTGCCAATGTGCTCGCCATGCGCACCACCGATTCTGTCTTTGTGGCGGGAAGTGTGACGACGGACGACGGCGCATTTCTGTTGCCCGTGGTTGCCGGTGAAAACTATCTGCTGAAGGTGACTTATGTGGGCTACCAAACCCAGATGCTCCCTTGTCATGAGAAGAACCTCATCCGTATGCAGCCGGACGAGACGAAACTGAAAGAAGTGACGGTCACCGCTTCCCGCCCGCTTGTTGAGCGGAAAGACGGTGCTTTCCTTGCCCACGTGCAGGGCACGCCGCTTTCCTTACTGGGTACGGCGAGTGATATGATTCCTTTCCTTCCTTTTGTCCAGGGTTCCGATGGCAGCTATACGGTATTCGGGCGGGGCACACCGGAGATTTATATCAACGGGCGCAAGGTGCGCGATAATACGGAACTGGATCGCCTGCAAGCCGATGAGATACTTTCCGCCGAGGTCATCACCTCACCCGGGGCGCAGTACGGCGCTTCTGTGGGTGCGGTGATTCGCATTCGTACCATCCGCAAACAGGGGCAGGGCTTGAGTGGGAATCTTTATGCCAACTCCACCAAGGGGCGTGCCGCTGAGTTGGCTCAAGGCGCGGCATTGAACTATCGCGTCGGTGGAGTGGACCTCTTTCTGAAAGGCGACTTCGTGGAAGAGGATTATAAAAACCGTTTCATCGACCGTCAATGGCTGGACGGAAGTTCTTCCTGGTATGCCGACAGCCGCCGTTCGTTTCGCAACAGCAACTATTCATTCACCGGTGAGGTGGGCGTGAATTACACCCCCGACGAACATCAGTCTATGGGCGTGCGCTATATGCCCAATACGGATTTGCGTACCTCAACGGCTAAAACCTACATAGAAACGGTGGTGCAGCGTGATGGCGAGGAAGTGGATCGCTTGCATACATTGGGAACCGGACATGCTAAAACCGGTTGGAACCATGCTGTGAACGGCTATTACAACGGTACGTTCGGTAAGTGGAACATAGACCTCAATGCCGATTATTCTTCCCGCGAAGGCTGGAATAACCAGCAGATGGAGAACAACGGCGAAGCGGCTGCTGCCTATGATAACTCTTCGCGCAGCGAACTCTATGCCGCCAAGCTGATTGCAACTGTTCAGGTAGGAAAAGGCAAACTTGCCTTCGGTACGGAAGATATGTTCACCGACCGTCATCAGACGTTTCTTCAAAGCGGTTTCTCGGCAGATGCCGACGACCGCATCAAGCAAGTCGTTATTGCCGGCTTTGCTGACTACCGCATTACGCTGGGCAAGTGGGGACTCAGCGCCGGAGTACGCTATGAGCATCAGCAGGTGGATTATTACGAATCCGGCATACGGCAGGCGCAGCAGAGTCCGGTCTATAACGATTGGTTGCCCACTGCTTCGGCCTATTACAGCATCGGTGACTGGGACTTCGACTTCTCCTACCGGCTGTTGAAGTTCCAACCTTCTTACCGGATGCTTTCCAGTTCCATCTATTATATGAACAAGTACGAATACGTCAGTCAGAATCCGCAGTTGCGTCCGGGGAAGTGCCACATGCTTTCGCTGAATGGCGGCTGGAAGTGGGTGAACTTTACGGCGCACTTTCAGCGCTACTCGGACAGTTTCACGTCCTTGCCCCGCATCTACGACGACGTCAACCATCCGGGCGTGATTGAGGAAACCATGGTGAACGTGCCGCATTCCACGACTTGGGGAATGGCGGTGAATGTTGCTCCCACGTTCGGCTGCTGGCAGCCGCGGATAGGGGTGTCGGTGGTTTGGGTGGATGAGGATGCGGCCTCGTTGGGCGTCACTGCCGACTGGCACGAACCGAACTTCCTGATTGACTTCAACCACTTCTTCACGTTTTCCCACGGCTGGTCTGCCATCCTGGGCAGTTACTATGCTCCCCGGTGTAAGAGCGGTCATGGCGTAGAGCACGCCGTGGGCAGGGTGAATGTCCGGGTGGTGAAATCTTTCCTGAAAGACCGTTCGCTGAAGGTGACCTTGGGTGCTTACGACATCTTCGGCACCGGATATGGCTACCAGGATATATATGGCAACCATACCCGCCTGTATCGGCGCTACGACCTGGACTCGCAGCGCGTGGGGCTTCGGTTGGCATGGGCGTTCAACACTACGAAGAGTAAATACAAAGGTACCGGAGCCGGTAGAAGTGAAAAAAGTAGATTGTAATGATTCATCTGTTCCATCGTGAAAGCAAAAAACAAGAGGCCTTCGGGCGGGTGTTTGCCGCGCATTATCCGCGTCTGCTCCGTTATGCCGTCCAGTTGATGGGCGATAGGGACGAGGCGTGCGATGTGGTGGGCGAAGTGATGGAACAGGCGTGGCGGCAATTCGAGGCGCTGGATGCGACGGACTGCGGCGGTTACCTCTACACCGCCGTACGCAATACGGCTCTCAACCGCCTGAAGCATCTGCAAGTGGAACAGGCGAACCTGGAAGCCCTGCGTGAAGCCACCCGGGCGGATGCGGAAAACAATTACCGCAAACACGAAGCCCTGTTGCAGCAGGCGGAACGCATTGCCCGCAGTTTGCCCGAACCTACCTGCACTGTGTTGCGCCTTTGCTACTACGAGCGCCTTACTTACCGGGAGGCTGCCGAACGTCTCGGCATCAGTCCCGACACGGTGAAGAAGCATATCTCGAAGGCTTTGCGCCTGCTTCGCGAAGCGATGGATACGAAAGATGAGCAATAAATTTTCAGAAATATCAGATAGAATGGAAGAGAGAAAAGAAGAAATATTCAGCAAGGATGCCGAAACCCTGCGCCTTCAGCAGGCATTCGGCGAAGTTCTCAGCGATCTTCCTTCGCCGGAGGAGACGCAACGGGCGTGGGAAGGCTTCCTTGCCAGGCAAAGAGTGGCTGAACGGCGGCGACGGGTGCGCCTCTATACCTCGGGAGCCGTGGCGGCTGCTGTGGCACTGGTCTTATTATTTGGATTTGTTTTTCGGCAGACAGCGCCGGAAGAGATAGAGGTTTTTGCCGCTCTCGACGTGCCCGAACGCCTTGTCACCACCGAGGCAAACGGCATGGTCACCGTGGCGACTCCGCCCGCCACCACAGCCGCTTTTATGCTGGACGACAGCACTCGCGTGGTGCTCAGTGCCAACAGTCGGTTGGAATATCCCAAGTCGTTCCGGCAGCAGGGCACGCGCTCTGTCCGGCTTACGGGCGAGGCTCGCTTTGAAGTGGCACGCGATGCGGCCCGTCCCTTTATCGTCTCCACCGGAAAGATGCAGACGCAGGTGCTGGGTACGGTGTTCGATGTAAGTGCCTATCCCGGCAGCGGCGCTTCTGCCGTCACGCTCTATCAGGGTTGTGTGCGGGTAAGTGCCGAGGCGGAGCAGGTTGAGATGCATCCGGGGCAGCAGGTGGTGCTGGCGCGGAAGCAGAAACTGCGCATCCGCAAAGCTCCGGTCGTGGCGGCGGAAAGCTGGACACAGGGCGAGTTCAACTTCGACGATGCGCCTCTGGCAGAGGTGATGCAGGCGGTAGGCACATGGTACAATGCCGGTGTGGTATTCCGTTCGGCGGCATTGTTGCAGCAACGCATCCATTTCCGTTATGCGCGGCAGGCATCGCTCGAAGAGGTGTTGCAGGCGTTGAACGACTTGCACATCGCCACTGTGCAGCAGAAGGGCGGAAAGGTAGTGGTCAGTAAATAAACGGCTGCATCTTCCGGGTTGTCACCCGATTCGTAACTATTCAGGTGGTATCGTGCCTTAATGCCTTTTTTTGTATGAATTAGTCAA
>CAJKXC010000020.1 GCA_905203765.1 uncultured Bacteroides sp. | reverse complement strand
CACGGAACACACGGATAGCACGGATTTCTTATATCTCTCTGTTATCAGTGTACTCTGTGCTTGAAATCTTATCCGTGCTATCCGTGTGTTCCGTGTGCTCCGTGAGCAAAAAAAGTCCCATTTATCCATCGCAACGGGAAATGATAATTTAGTTCACCCCTCATTTCCGTGCCCTATACTCCTTAGGCGACATCCCCGCATGCTTCTTGAAGTACCGCCCGAAGAAAGACTGGTCGGGGAAACGGTACTTATCTGCAATCTCTTTCAGAGACAAGTCGGTGGACTGCAAAGCCACCTTCAACTCCAGCATCAGAAACTCATCAATAATCTCCTTTGCCGAGTCCCTTCCCATCTGCTTGGTGATAGCAGAAAGATAACGGGTAGAAATGCACAACTGCTCGGCATAAAAAGTGACATCCCGCTGGGTAGTGCAGTGCGTATGTATCAGATTTATAAACTTTTTGAACAATTGTTCCTTCCTGCTGCTACCCTCTATCTGTTCCTGCGTGAAGAGCCGTTGCACCTTGTCGTAAGTATCCAAAAGGAAAATCTGCAGCAAATTCTGGGCGATACTGTCGCGGAAGCGGTTTGTGGAGTCATTGTAAATGGCATGGCTCGCCTCTATCAGTCCCTTGATGGAGCGAAGCACCTCGGGCAATGTATGCGTATAGCAAGAGTTTTCTTTCAGGAAGTGAATGAATGCCGGATTGAGGCGGAAGCCGGCAGTGTTGAACATCTCTTCGGAAAAGGTAAAATAGTGCACGCAGAAGTCCTTGCTCGCCGACGTCAGGGAGAAAATAGAGTTGGGCAGTATGATGATATTCGTATTGGGAACAATGCTGTATTGTTTCAGGTCGATGGTAATATCAGCTTCTCCGCTGAAGCAGAACATAAGGATGCCATTGTTCATTTTGAGAAGGCGCTTCCGAAAAAAGTCCAGGTTATCGGTTCCTGCTTTAAAGGTTTCTTCCCGGGTTGTAAGTAGTGGATTCATATCTTTCAGATGGATTATAATTTATGGGGGCAAAGGTACAAGTTCTTTTGAATACTCAAACCGACTATTCCGAAAATGAACAATCGAGTACGCTCAATGAAACAAGATGTTGTTCAAAAAGAGTATACCTTTGCTGCCGTTTTTCAAGACAAGGAACAGGTATTATTTTCCATTAAGATAAAAAGAGTATGATAACAAAAAAGAGTATGATGAAACAGACGGTGATGACCATCCTCTGTAGTGCAACACTGGCAGCCTGCGGCAACGCCCCTGCTGTGCAACCCCAATCGGAGTATCGGGTAATGAACGTAACGACCACCGACAAAGAGCTACAAACCACTTATTCCGCAGCCATCCGCGGCCGGCAGGACATCGACATCTATCCGCAGGTGTCCGGCACCCTCACCAAGCTTTGTGTAGAAGAAGGCCAGACAGTGCGCCGGGGACAAGTGCTGTTCATTATCGACCAAGTGCCCTATCTCGCCGCCCTGCGCACCGCCGACGCCAATGTAGAAGCCGCCCGTGCCGGCGTGGCTACCTCTCAACTGACGTACGACAGCAAGAAGGAACTCTATGCGCAGAAGGTGATTTCCGAATTCGACCTGAAGACTGCCTATAATAACCTGCTGACTGCCAAAGCCCAACTGGCGCAAGCCGAAGCCGGGCAGGTGAATGCAGCCAACAACCTCTCGTATACGGAAGTGAAGAGTCCGGCAGACGGCATGGTAGGCACACTGCCCTACCGCGTAGGTACACTGGTAAGCGCCAGCCTGCCGAAGCCGCTGACCACCGTTTCGGATAACTCCAATATGTACGTCTACTTCTCGATGACGGAGAACCAGTTGCTCGACCTCACCCGCCGCTACGGCTCCAAGGACAAGGCGCTGGCAGAGATGCCCGCCATCACGCTGCAACTCAACGACCGCTCCGCCTACCCGCAGACGGGCAAGATAGAGACCATCAGCGGAGTGATTGATGCCACGACGGGCACAGTCAGCCTGCGCGCCGTGTTCCCCAACAAGGAAGGCTTGCTGACGAGCGGCGGTTCGGGCAATGTGATTATCCCGGTGCAGAAAGAGAATTGCATCGTCATTCCACAGGCGGCTACCTACGAAGTACAGGATAAAGTATATGTGTATAAGGTAGTGGACGGCAAGGCACAATCTGCTCCCGTGCAAGTGACCCGCGTAAACGGCGGACAAGAGTACATCGTAGAAGACGGGCTGAAAGCGGGCGACACGGTGGTGGCGGAAGGCGTAGGACTGCTGCGCGAAGGTACCCCGATTCAGATTAAATCAGAGAAATGATAACTTAAATGCCAGAATATGAATCTTAGAACCTTTATAGAACGCCCCGTATTCTCGGCAGTCATCTCCATAACGATTGTCATACTGGGTATCATCGGATTGCTCACACTGCCTGTAGAGCAATATCCCGACATCGCACCGCCCACCATCATGGTGAGCACCACTTATTACGGCGCCAGCGCCGAAACCCTTCAGAAGAGCGTTATCGCCCCGCTGGAAGAAGCCATCAACGGGGTGGAAAACATGACTTACATGACTTCCACCGCCAGCAATGCCGGTACGGTATCCATCACCGTTTACTTCAAGCAAGGCACCGACCCCGATATGGCAGCGGTGAACGTACAGAACCGCGTGTCCAAAGCCACCGGACAGCTTCCGGCAGAAGTAACCCAGGTCGGTGTAACAACCTCGAAGCGCCAGACCAGCATCCTGCAGATGTTCTCCCTCTACAGCCCCGACGACAGCTACGACGAGAACTTCCTGGGCAACTACATCAGCATCAACCTGAAGCCGCAGATTCTGCGTATCTCCGGTGTGGGCGACATGATGATTATGGGCGGTGACTACAGCATGCGCATCTGGATGAAACCCGATGTGATGGCGCAGTACAAGCTGATACCCTCGGACGTGACGGCAGTGCTTGCCGAACAGAACATCGAGTCCGCCACCGGTTCGTTCGGTGAGAACTCGAGCGAGACGTACCAATACACAATGAAGTACACCGGGCGGTTGATAACCCCCGAAGAGTTCGGCGACATCGTCATCCGCTCTACTGCCGACGGCGAGGTACTGAAACTGAAAGACATTGCCGACGTGGAACTGGGCGAAGAAAGCTATGCCTACCACGGAAGCACGGACGCCCATCCGGGCATCTCCTGCATGATATTCCAGACGGCAGGTTCCAATGCCACAGAAGTGAATCGGCAGATAGACCAACTGCTGGAAGAAGCGCGCAAAGACCTTCCCCAAGGGGTGGAACTGACGCAGATGATGTCCTCGAACGACTTCCTGTTCGCCTCTATCCACGAGGTGGTGAAGACGCTGATTGAGGCGATACTGCTGGTTATCCTGGTGGTGTACGTTTTCTTGCAGGATATCCGCTCTACGCTGATTCCGCTGGTGGGCATCATTGTTTCGCTGGTCGGCACGTTTGCCTTCATGTCCGTGGCGGGGTTCAGTATCAACCTGATTACGCTGTTTGCACTGGTGCTGGTCATCGGTACGGTGGTGGACGACGCCATTGTGGTGGTAGAGGCGGTGCAGGCGCGGTTCGATGTCGGCTATAAGTCGTCGTACATGGCGAGTATCGATGCCATGAAGGGCATTTCGAATGCGGTCATCACCTCGTCGCTGGTGTTTATGGCGGTGTTTATACCGGTGTCGTTCATGGGCGGCACGAGCGGTACGTTCTACACGCAGTTCGGACTGACGATGGCGGTGGCGGTAGGTCTCTCGGCTATCAACGCATTGACGTTGAGCCCGGCGCTTTGCGCCCTGTTGCTGAGACCTTATATCAACGAGGACGGAACGGAGAAGAATAACTTTGCCGCCCGCTTCCGCCGTGCCTTCAACTCGGCTTTCGAGGTGCTGGTAGAGAAGTACAAGAAGGTGGTGCTGCTGTTTATCAAGCGCCGCTGGCTGGGCTGGTCGCTGCTGGCGTGCTCGGTGGTGCTGCTGGTATTCCTGATGAATACGACCAAGACCGGACTGGTGCCGGACGAGGACCAGGGAGTGATATTCGTCAACGTGAGCACCGCCCCGGGCAGTTCGCTCAAGACGACGAACGATGTGATAGAGCGCATAGAGAAGCGCCTGGAAGCCATCCCGCAGAAGAAGCACCTGCAGAAAGTGGCGGGCTACGGATTGCTGGCAGGGCAGGGAAACTCCTTCGGTATGCTGATTCTGAAACTGAAACCCTGGGACGAGCGCAAGAGCCGCGAGGACCAGGTGCAAGCCGTCATCGGCCAGGTGTACGGACGGACGGCGGACATCAAGGATGCAACGGTCTTTGCCATTGCGCCGGGCATGATTCCGGGCTACGGCATGGGTAACGCCCTCGACCTGAACGTACAGGACAAGCAGGGCGGCGACATCAGCACCTTCTTCCAGACCACACAGCAATACTTGGGCGCACTGAACCAGCGCCCCGAAATATCGATGGCATACTCCACCTTCGACGTGCGCTATCCGCAATGGACGGTGCAGGTGGATGCCGCCAAGTGCAAGCGCGCGGGCATCACGCCCGACCAGGTGCTCGCCACGCTTTCGGGCTACTACGGCGGGCAGTACGTATCGAACTTCAACCGCTTCTCCAAAGTGTACAAGGTGATGATTCAGGCAGACCCGAAGTACCGCATGGACGAGGCTTCGCTGGACAATGCCTTTGTGCGCATGGCGAGTGGCGAGATGGCGCCGCTCAGCCAGTTCGTCACGCTGACGCGCTCGTACGGCGCCGAGTCGCTGAGCCGCTTCAATATGTACAACTCGATAGCGGTGAACGCTATGCCGGCGGACGGTTACAGTACGGGTGACGCTATCCGCGCCGTGCAAGAAACGGCGGCGACGGCGCTGCCCAAGGGCTACGGCTACGACTTCGGCGGCATCACCCGCGAGGAGAGCCAGCAGAGCAGCAACACGGCGGTCATCTTCGGCATCTGTATCCTGATGATTTATCTGATTCTGAGTGCGCTTTACGAGAGTTTCCTCGTGCCGATGGCGGTTATCCTGGCAGTGCCGGTGGGGCTGATGGGCTCGTTCCTCTTTGCCCGCGTCATGGGATTGGAGAACAATATCTACCTGCAGACGGGACTGATTATGCTCATCGGGTTGCTTGCCAAGACTGCCATCCTGCTGACCGAGTACGCCTCGGAGCGCCGCAAGGCGGGCATGGGACTGATTGCAGCAGCTGTCAGCGCATCCAAGGCTCGCTTCCGTCCTATCCTGATGACGGTACTGACGATGATTTTCGGACTTTTCCCCCTGGTGGTGGCTACGGGTGTAGGCGCCAACGGTAACCGTTCGCTGGGCACGGGTGTCATCGGCGGAATGTTCATCGGTACGCTGGGATTGCTGTTCATCGTGCCCGTGCTGTTCATCACTTTCCAATGGCTGCAGGAGCGCGTCCGCCCCATACAGGCTCCAACGGTGCCCGACTGGCAGATTGAAGAGGAAAAGAAGATTAGCGAAGAGGAGATAAAGAAATCACATTCTTAATATTATAACCCAAATGAAGAAACAAATCATAGCATTCGCCGCCCTCGCCCTCACGCTGAGCAGTTGCGGCATCTATACCAAATATCAACGCCCGGAAGACATCAAGACCGAAGGACTGTATGGAGAGGTGGAGCAAGATACCACTTCCATCGCCGCCCGTTCCTGGCGCGAACTGTTCACCGACCCGCAATTGCAATCGCTTATCGAGCAGGCGCTCGCCGGAAACACCGACCTGCTCTCCGCCCAGCAGCGCATCAAGGAAGCGGAAGCCACGCTGATGGCTGCCCGACTCGCCTACCTGCCCTCTTTCATGCTGACTCCGCAAGGCGGAGTCAGCAGCTTCGACCACTCCAAAGGTTCGTGGACTTACACCGGCATCGCCTCTGCCAGCTGGGAAGTGGACATCTTCGGACGGCTGACCAATGCCAAACGCCGTTCGCGCGCCCTCTATCTGCAGAGCCTGGAGTACGAGCAAGCCGTCAGCACCTCGCTGATAGCCAACGTCGCCAACCTCTATTATACCCTGCTGATGCTGGACGAGCAGCTACGCATCTCCCAAGAGACGGCCGCCAACTGGCAGGAAAGCGTGCGCACCCTGCGGGCTATGATGGCGGCAGGCATGACCAACGAGGCCGCCGTCTCGCAGTCCGAAGCCAACTGCCGCCAGGTAGAGGCTTCGCTGCTCGACCTCGAGCAGCAGACGGTGGAAGTGGAGAACTCACTCTCCATCCTTCTGGGGCACGTTCCCGGCAGCATCGAGCGCGGGCGTCTGGACGGGCAGCGCTTCCCGCAGGAACTCACCGTCGGCGTACCCCTGCAACTTCTCTCCCGCCGCCCCGACATCCGCAGTGCCGAACTCTCGCTCGCAGCGGCTTTCTATAGCACGAATGCCGCCCGCTCGGCCTTCTATCCGTCCATCACGCTGAGTGGCACGGCAGGTTGGACTAACTCTGCCGGGAGCATGATTATCAACCCCGGCAAGGTGTTGCTCTCCGCCGTCGGCTCACTGACGCAACCCCTCTTCAACCGCGGATTGAACGCGGCACAGCTGAAGATAGCCCGCGCCCAACAGGAAGAAGCGAAACTTGCCTTCCAGCAAGCGCTGCTCAACGCAGGCAGCGAGGTGAACAATGCCCTGACGCAAGTGCAGGTGGCACGCGACAAAGCCCAGCTTCGCACCGGGCAGATCGCATCCCTCGAAACCGCCGTTCGCAGCACCCAACTGCTGATGCAGCACGGCACTTCCACTTACCTGGAAGTGCTTACCGCCCAGCAAGGACTGCTCAGCGCCCGCCTGACGCAGGTGGCCGACCGGTTCAGCGAGATACAGGGCATTGTGAATCTGTATCAGGCGCTGGGCGGCGGAAGGGAGTAGACAGGTTAACGATACCTACTTATTGCGATTTTGAGTAGAATTCCGTTGCTTCGTACAACTTCTTTGTCGTATCTTTGTTTTCCTAATAAAAGCATCGACTTATGGCAAACAAAAATACCGTTCAAGAAACCTTCCCTGTGCTGGGCATGAGCTGCGCCTCGTGTGCCACACGGGTGGACAAGACGCTGAACCACCAACCGGGTGTCAGCAAAGCAGCCGTCAACTATGCATCGGGGGCGGCAACCGTGGAGTATGATCCTGCGCAGTGTTCCCCCGAAGCATTGCAACAGGCAGTGCAGGCAGCAGGCTATGATCTGCTGATAAAGAAAGATGAAAATACGCTGGAAGAAGCGGAGCAGGCACACGAACAGCGATACCGCGACCTGAAGTTCCGCACGACCTGGGCCATCGTCCTGTCCGTGCCTATTGTTATTATAGGTATGTTCTTCATGAATATGCCATACGCCAACCTTATCATGTGGGTGCTCTCTACCCCCGTTGTTTTCTGGCTGGGAAGAGGATTCTTCGTCAGTGCCTGGAAGCAGCTGAAACATGGCAGCGCCAATATGGATACGCTGGTGGCAAACAGTACCGGGATAGCTTATCTGTTCAGCCTCTTCAATATGCTCTTTCCCGACTTCTGGCTGTCCCGGGGGATTCATCCGCACGTCTATTTCGAGGCGGCAAGCGTCATCATCGCCTTTATCCTGCTGGGGCGCCTGCTGGAAGAGCGCGCCAAAGGAAATACCTCTACCGCCATCAAGAAGCTGATGGGGCTGCAACCCAAGACGGTGACCATCGTCACAGCGGACGGCGAGCAGAAAGTGATTCCTATCGAGGCGATACGTCCCCAGGACATTCTGCTGGTGAAACCCGGCGAACGAATTGCTGTGGACGGCACCGTGACCGACGGCGACTCGTATGTCGACGAAAGCATGCTGAGCGGCGAACCCGTAGCAGTGGCAAAGCACGAAGGTACCAAAGTATTTGCCGGAACCATCAACCAGAAAGGCAGCTTCCGCTTCCGGGCGGAGAAGGTGGGGACGGACACGCTGCTGGCTAAAATCATCCACATGGTGCAGGACGCCCAGGGAAGCAAAGCGCCGGTACAACAATTGGTGGACAAGATCGCAGGCATCTTCGTACCCGTCATTATCGGCATTGCTGTACTGTCCTTTATTGCCTGGATGGTGCTGGACGGCGAGAATGGCTTCACCCACGGATTGCTGGCACTGGTAACGGTGCTTATCATCGCCTGCCCGTGCGCCCTGGGATTGGCAACACCTACCGCCATCATGGTGGGCATCGGCAAAGGAGCCGAACAGGGAATACTGATAAAGGATGCCGAAAGCTTGGAAATAGCCAAGAAGATAGATGCCGTAGTACTGGATAAGACCGGAACCGTGACCGAAGGCAAACCGGTAGTCAGCCAGCTGACGTGGGAAACCACCGCCGTCTCCGCCGAGGTACAAAGCATCTTCTACAGCCTCGAGATGCTGTCGGAGCATCCACTTGCCGAAGCGATTGTGGAACATTTCGGCAAAACACGCTTCACCGAGATAGAGGACTTTGACAGTATCACCGGAAAAGGCATCACAGGCAAGGTGCAGGGCAAGACCTACTATGCCGGCAACCGTTCGCTGCTGGAAGAGAAACGCATCGCCATCCCCGCCTCTTTGTCCGATGCCGCTGCCCGACTGACAGCAGAAGCGCAGACCGTCATCTGGTTTGCCAGCGAAGAGAGTGCGTTGGCAATAGCCGGTATTACAGACCAGATAAAGAAAACCTCTATACAGGCAGTGGCGGAGTTACGCACCGCCGGCATCGAAGTCTATATGCTGACGGGGGACAACGAAGCTACCGCCCGCGAAATTGCCCGCAAAGCCGGCATCCCCCACTACAAGGCAGGGGTATTGCCGCAGGACAAAGCCGCCTTCATCAGCCGGTTGCAGCAGGAAGGCAAAACGGTAGCCATGGTAGGCGACGGCATCAACGACAGCGCCGCTCTTGCCCAATCCGACCTCAGCATTGCCATGGGTGGTGGCAGCGACATCGCTATGGACGTTGCCAAAATGACCATCATCTCCTCTGACCTGACCAAGATACCGGAAGCCCTCAAGCTATCCCGCCTCACCGTGCGCACCATTCGCCAAAACCTCTTCTGGGCATTTATCTATAATATAATAGGTGTACCCATTGCCGCCGGCATCCTCTACCCCATCAGCGGCTTCTTGCTGAACCCGATGATAGCAGGCGCAGCCATGGCATTCAGCAGTGTGAGTGTAGTGAGCAACAGCCTGCGGCTGAAAGGAAAGAAGATACAGAAAGAAGTTGAACCCTTAACAGAGAAAATCATGAAGAAAGAATTTAAAGTAGAAGGCATGACGTGCAACCATTGCCGTATGCATGTGGAAAAAGCATTGAACAGTATAGACGGCGTACACGCCACCGTAACGCTCGACCCGCCCGTAGCCAGCGTAGAACTCTCGAAAGGCGAGAAAACACTGGACGAATTACAAGCTGTTGTAACAGAAGAAGCCGGCGACTATACGCTGAAGGAATAATCTCCCCCTCTTGAAACGCGGTCTTTCATATTTATCTTTATCTTTGTGGCACAAATGAATCTATTAGTTCCCAATTTATAAAGATAAATATGAGAAAGACCCTTCACTTGTTTTTAGTATTGCTTTTGTTCCCCATCGCCCTCTGGGCACAGTCGGAAGTTATCGTGCTTTATCCTGACAAAGCCAAGCCCGACGTGAACGAGTCCGAATACACCAAAATCTTCCTGGCAGGCACCATCGACATGGGAAACAGTGTGGACTGGCAAAAAGAAACCTGCAACTGGTTCAGTACCCTTCCCCAAGGCCGGTATCTCCTCTTCAATCCACGGAGAGGCAAAGGACTGAGCGGCGAAATGTCCGACTTTGAGCACCAGGTCAACTGGGAGTTGGAACATCTTGAAAAGTCCGACCTGATTATCATGAACATCCTGGCAAGCAGCAAATCTCCCATTACACTATTGGAGATGGGGCTGCATATGCGTTCCGGCAAGTTGCACGTCATCTGCGAACCCGGCTTCTATCGCTACGACAATGTACGGATTACTTGCCAACGCTACGGCGTACCTCTATACCACAGCATGGACGAGTTCCTGAAGACGCTGCGCTCGGACATTTTTCCTTTATAAATCAATCTTACTGAAAGGAACTTTCAGTTTTTCTCCCTATCTTTGCCCATAGATAAAGAAAAATAAACCTAAGAAAGATTATGGCAACATACAAAAGAATCTTATTGAAACTCAGCGGCGAGAGCCTGATGGGAGAAAAGCAATACGGCATCGACGAGAAGCGCCTTGCCGAATATGCCGGACAGATTAAGGAAATTCACGAACTGGGCGTACAGATAGGCATCGTCATCGGCGGCGGAAACATCTTCCGCGGACTGAGCGGCGCCAACAAAGGTTTCGACCGCGTGAAAGGCGACCAGATGGGTATGTTGGCTACGGTCATCAACAGCCTCGCCCTCAGTTCCGCCCTGGTAGCTGCCGGCGTCAAAGCCCGTGTACTGACAGCCGTACGCATGGAGCCCATCGGCGAATTCTATAACAAATGGAAAGCCATCGAGTGCATGGAAGCAGGTGAAGTAGTCATCATGTCCGCCGGCACAGGCAATCCGTTCTTCACGACCGATACCGGTTCCAGCCTGCGCGGCATCGAGATTGAAGCCGACGTAATGCTGAAAGGCACCCGCGTAGACGGCATCTACACCGCCGACCCGGAGAAAGACCCCACCGCCACCAAGTTCCACGACATCACCTACGACGAAGTGCTGAAGCGCGGACTGAAAGTAATGGACCTCACCGCCACCTGTATGTGTAAGGAAAACAACCTGCCCATCGTGGTATTCGACATGGATACCGTAGGCAACCTAAAGAAGGTGATGCAGGGTGAAGAAATCGGTACATTGGTGCACAACTAAGTATTGAAACCAGAGGTTCCTATAAAACAAACACATGAAAATACAATCCAACCGCTTCAAATTATTTGCTATTTGTTGCCTGCTCCTTGGCTGTGTATCAACAATGGCAGCTACTGCCGATCCCCTCACAGTCTCCAAGGACAGTTTGATCCGGTTATTGGATTCAGCATCCACCCCTTCAAGACGGTTGGAATTGTTGACACATTTAAGTGATATAGGCCTCATACAAGATGACTATACCTACACCGAAAAGCTATGGCAGCAAGCCGTAGAAAGCGGTGACCAGGATGCTATGTTTACTTCAGTCCGTTCTTTGGCGCTGCGGTATCTGAATCTCTGCCAATTGGACTCCGCCAGTGTATGGATTGATAAAGCCCGTATCCACCTACAAGGAAAGCGCAAAGAAATCGCCCTTCAATACCTGGGCATGATGTACGACATCCGTGACCTGACGCAACGGAAGGAATTAGCACAGAAACTGATAGCAGATAGCCAGGTGGTATATCAACCATCGAATCCTTATCCTTACATGAGGCGGCTCTATGCCCTGGCTGCCATCGCTACTATGATGGACGGCTACAACGGCAAACTAAAATCGTATGACAGCTATCTGCAAGAAGGCCTGAAAATAGCCTGTACCATCCCACTCGAAGAAGATTATCTATTCAGAGCTCAGTTTCTGATGGGATTGGGCAGTTCCGGTCTGAAGTACACCCAAGCGCTCATGGAACTGTACAAGGAATACCGCCAACTGCCCAAAGTCAAAAAAAGGATCTTCCTCTCCCACCAGATAGAAATTGCAGCCATTGCCCGCATGTTGCATCATGGCGATGAAATAGGCCGCAAGCAAATGGACCACTATTTCGCAGAATTCAACCGCATGGTGAAACTTTATCCGCAGGACGTAGTGCCACCGCTGGATTTCTATTACTATTATGTAGCTCAGAACTATTACGAATACACCAAGAACTATCCCAAAATCATTCAGTGCTGCGACTCTGTTATCAAGACCGCACCCAAATACGGTATGGATAACGTCTACTGCTACAAAACCAAAAGCGAATGCCTTGCCGCTTTAGGCCATTGGCAGGAAGCCTATCAAACCATCACGGAATACATGGCTATAAAGGACTCCATCGACTCCGAAAACATATCCGACGAACTGACCGAACTGCAAACACGATACGACGTGAACCGTCTGGAACTGGAAAAAGCAAACCTGATATCCGGCCAGCAGAAGATGTACATCTTGCTGGCAAGCCTTTTGGTGATAATCCTGTCCGGATGTCTCTTGTATGTTTACCGGACTCTGGGCATCACCCGTCGCCTGAAGCGAAACCTGGAAACCGAAAGTCAGAAAGCGCAGGAAAGCGAAAAGATGAAAACGCTCTTTATGAACTCCATGTCCCACGAAATACGCACTCCCCTGAATTCTATCCAAGGATTCAGCAGTATCATTCTGAGCGGGGAAGAGATAGAAAAGCACATGGAGCAAGAGATGAAAGCAAACATCGAGGGTGCCGTTACGCAACTGACCGACCTGCTGAACGATATGCTGGAAATATCCCAACTGGGATGTACCAACGATATGCTCCCCGTAGCTGCCGTCGATATAGAAGAAATGTGCAAAGAATGCATGAACATAGAAACAAAGAAATACAAGAAACCGGAAATAGAATACCGGATTGAAAACGACTGTCCTTCGCCGATATACTATACAAACTATAACTACATTGTCAAGGCAATCTGCAACCTGCTTGCCAATGCCAACAAATTCACCCGACAAGGCAGCATCACCCTGGGTTGCCACGAAGACAGCAGCCACAACCGACTGATAATTTCGGTCACAGACACCGGTATCGGTATTCCCGCCGACAAAAGAGAATGGGTATTCGAAGCCTTCACCAAGATAGATGATTTCACAGCAGGGACAGGACTCGGGCTCTATGTATGCCGCGAAATTGTGAAACACCTGAGAGGAAGAATCTATGTAGATTCCACATACACCGGGGGTACACGAATGACAATAGAACTTCCGGCAGACAAGAAATAAATCTCTCCGCCATGCTTTCTGCCTTGAGAGTTTGCAGGTTATCAAAAAATCATTTACTTTTGTTTTACTAATTAATTCCAATGCCAAACTTATAAATATATAGAAATATGAGAGACGTAAAAGACATCTTAGACGAAGCGCAAGAGAAAATGGACATGGCCATCATGTATCTTGAAGAAGCATTAGCCCATATCCGCGCCGGAAAAGCAGACATCCGCTTGCTGGACGGCATTCGTGTGGACTCTTACGGAAGTATGGTCCCTATTAATAATGTAGCGGCTGTAACCACTCCGGATGCCCGCAGCATCGCCATCAAACCCTGGGACAAAGGAATGTTCCGCATTATTGAGAAGGCGATTATCGACTCCAGCCTCGGCATCATGCCCGAAAATAACGGTGAGATTATCCGCATCGGTATCCCCCCGCTGACAGAGGAACGTCGTAAGCAACTGGCAAAGCAATGCAAGGGCGAAGGCGAAACCGCCAAAGTAAGTGTGAGAAACGCACGCCGTGACGCCATTGACGCCTTGAAGAAGTCTGTTAAGGACGGCCTGGCAGAAGATGCACAGAAAGGTGGTGAAGAGAAGTTGCAGAAAATCCACGATAAGTACATCAAGCAGATTGACGACATGCTGGCTGCAAAGGACAAAGAAATCATGACCGTATAAAGCAGTGCGCGGACTCGTAATAAAAAATACAGGAAGTTGGTACTTGGTACGTACTGACGACGGAAAGGACGTTGAATGCAAAATCAAAGGAAACTTCCGTCTGAAGGGCATACGAAGTACCAACCCCGTTGCCGTAGGCGACTATGTACAAATCATACTGAACCAGGAAGGCACCGCCTTCATCAGTGAGATAGAGGACCGGAAGAATTACATCATCCGCCGTTCGTCCAATCTGTCCAAGCAGTCGCATATCCTTGCCGCCAACCTTGACCAGTGTATGCTGGTGGTTACGGTGAACTATCCCGAAACTTCCACTATCTTCATCGACCGCTTTCTGGCTTCCGCCGAGGCATACCGCATTCCCGTTAAAATCATATTCAACAAGGTAGATGTCTACAATGAAGAAGAACTCCACTACCTGGAAGGACTTATCAACCTATATACTACCATCGGTTATCCTTGCTTCAAGGTTTCTGCCAAGCAGGGCGAAGGCATCGACACGATTCAAGAAGAACTCAAGGGACGCGTAACTCTCTTTTCCGGCCACTCCGGCGTAGGAAAATCAACGCTCATCAACGTTCTATTGCCGGACCTGAACATCAAGACCGGTGAAATATCGACTTACCATAATAAAGGTATGCACACCACCACCTTCTCCGAGATGTTCCCCGTACCGGGCAATGGGTATATCATCGATACTCCGGGTATCAAAGGCTTCGGAACCTTCGACATGGAAAAGGAAGAAGTGGGACACTACTTCACGGAGATATTCAAAGTTTCCGCCGACTGCCGTTACGGCAACTGCACCCATCGCCACGAACCGGGATGTGCCGTGCGCGAAGCCGTAGAAAAGCACTACATCAGCGAATCGCGCTATGCTTCCTACCTAAATATGCTGGAAGATAAAGAAGAAGGGAAATACAGGTCTGCCTACTAATCACCTATCACCCCACCACTCTATTACTCTACCACCCTATCCCTCTATTACCTTTTTTAACTTTTCTCCCTTAAACCTTTTCCCCTATCCTGTATCAAAATTAGGACTAACTCGTACTACTAATACAACAACATGGATAAGCGAATGAAATGGGGCATCATCATTGTGATTGGTGCCGGACTGATAGGTGGGGGTATTTATTCCCAGTTGCCCAAAGCAAACGAAGAATTGGCCGCTGCCGACAAAGTTATGGCCGGCCGAAGCGGTAATAAGAAAATTCTGAACGTAAACGCCAAAGTTATCAAACCCCAACTGCTGAAAGACGAGATACAAATCAGCGGCAGCCTGCTGCCGGACGAAGAAGTAGACCTTTCGTTCGAGACTTCCGGCAAGATTGTGGAGATAAACTTTGAAGAAGGCAGCTTCGTAAAGAAAGGACAGCTACTTGCCAAAGTAAACGACCGCCCTCTGCAAGCCCAACTACAACGACTGGTTTCCCAACTGAAACTGGCAGAAGACCGCGTGTTCCGCCAGAACGCCCTGCTTGAGAGAGACGCCGTCAGCAAAGAAGCCTACGAACAAGTGAAAACCGAGCTTGCCACCCTCAACGCCGACATCGACCTGATAGAATCGAACATCGCACAGACCGAGTTGCGCGCCCCGTTCGACGGTATCATCGGCCTGCGCCAGGTCAGCGTAGGAACCTTTGCCTCTCCGACCACCATCGTAGCCAAACTTACCAAGATATCCCCCTTGAAAGTAGAATTTGCCGTGCCCGAACGATACGCCAACGACGTAAAGACAGGCGCCGGACTGGACTTCACCCTCGAAGGAAAGCTGAACGCCTTCCACGCCACCGTCTATGCACGCGAATCGAAGATAGACCCCACCACTCACACGCTGACCATCCGCGCCCTCTACCCCAATACCAACGGACTGGTATTGCCGGGACGCTACGCCAGCATCAAACTGAACAAAGATGAGATAGAGAATGCCCTCGCCGTTCCTTCCGAAGCCATTGTGCCGGAAATGGGCAAGGACAAAATCTTCCTTTATAAATCGGGGAAAGCCCAACCGGTAGAAATCACCGCGGGCATCCGTACCGAGGCGGAAGTGCAAGTGCTGCAAGGCCTGCAAGCCGGAGATACCATCATTACTTCAGGAACCCTGCAACTCCGTACCGGACTGCCGGTGACACTGGACGTAGTAAACTAAGAAACAAGAACCATGAATATATCCGAATTAAGCATACGTCGCCCGGTACTCTCCACCGTACTCACCCTGATAATCCTGCTCTTTGGCTTCATCGGCTACAATTATCTCGGTGTGCGCGAGTATCCGTCCGTCGATAATCCCATCATCTCGGTGTCCTGCTCCTACCCGGGCGCCAACGCCGACGTCATCGAGAACCAGATTACCGAACCTCTGGAACAGAACATCAACGGTATTCCCGGCATCCGTTCCCTCTCCAGTGTCAGCCAGCAAGGTTCGTCGCGCATCACGGTAGAGTTCGAGCTCTCCGTCGATCTGGAAACAGCCGCCAACGACGTGCGCGACAAAGTATCGCGTGCACAGCGCTTCCTGCCCCGCGACTGCGACCCGCCCACCGTGTCCAAAGCCGATGCCGACGCCATGCCTATCCTGATGGTAGCGCTGCAAAGCGACAAACGCTCTCTGCTGGAACTGAGCGAAATAGCCGACCTCACGGTAAAGGAACAGCTTCAGACCATTTCCGATGTCAGCAGCGTAAGCATCTGGGGTGAAAAGCGTTACTCCATGCGCCTCTGGCTCGACCCCATCAAGATGTCCGGCTACGGCATCACCCCGATAGACGTGAAAAACGCGGTAGATAAAGAGAACGTGGAACTCCCTTCCGGCAGTATCGAAGGAAACACCACCGAGCTCACCATCCGCACCCTCGGCCTGATGCACACCGCAGAAGAGTTCAACAACCTGATTCTGAAGGAAGACAACAACCGCATCGTCCGCTTCAGCGACATCGGCCGTGCCGAGCTGGGACCTGCCGACATCAAAAGTTATATGAAGATGAACGGTGTGCCGATGGTAGGTATCGTCGTCATCCCGCAGCCGGGCGCCAACCACATCAAGATTGCCGACGCCGTGTACGACCGCATGGAAAAGATGCAGAAAGACCTGCCGGAAGACGTGCAATACTCCTACGGTTTTGACAATACGAAGTTCATCCGCGCCTCTATCAACGAGGTGAAGCAGACGGTGTACGAAGCGTTCATACTCGTTATCATCATCATCTTCCTCTTCCTGCGCGACTGGCGCGTGACGCTGGTGCCGTGTATCGTAATCCCCGTTTCGCTGATCGGCGCCTTCTTCGTCATGTACCTGGCAGGCTTCTCCATCAACGTGCTCTCCATGCTTGCCGTGGTACTGGCAGTAGGATTGGTGGTGGACGACGCCATCGTAATGACGGAGAACATCTACGTCCGCATCGAGCGGGGTATGCCGCCCAAGGAAGCGGGCATCGAAGGAGCCAAGGAAATCTTCTTCGCGGTTATCTCCACCACCATCACGCTGGTAGCCGTGTTCTTCCCTATCGTGTTTATGGATGGCATGACGGGACGCTTGTTCCGCGAGTTCAGCATCGTGGTGTCCGGTTCGGTGATTATCTCCTCTTTTGCCGCGCTCACCTTTACGCCGATGCTTGCCACCAAGCTGCTGGTGAAACGGGAGAAACAGAACTGGTTCTATCGCAAGACCGAACCTTTCTTCGAAGGCATGAACCGCCTGTACAGCCGTTCACTTGCCGCCTTCCTCAGCAAGCGCTGGATTGCGCTGCCCTTTATATTGCTGACCATCGTCATCATCGGCTACCTGTGGAACACCATCCCCGCCGAAATGGCTCCGCTGGAAGACCGCTCGCAAATCAGCATCAACACGATGGGCGCCGAAGGTGTGACCTACGAATACATCCGCGACTATACCGAGGACATCAACCACCTGGTAGACTCCATCGTGCCGGACGCCCAAGCCGTCACAGCCCGCGTGTCCAGCGGAAGCGGTAACGTGCGCATCACGCTGAAAGACATGCAGGACCGCGACTACACCCAGATGTCCGTTGCCGAAAGGCTGTCGCAAGCGGTACAGAAGAAGACGAAGGCGCGCTCATTCGTGCAGCAATCGTCCTCTTTCGGCGGACGACGCGGCGGAATGCCCGTGCAATACGTGCTGCAAGCCACCAACATAGAGAAGCTGCAAGAGATATTGCCCGTATTCATGGCAAAGGTGTACGAAAGCCCGATATTCCAGATGGCGGACGTCAACCTGAAGTTCAGCAAGCCCGAAGCCCGCATCAACATCAACCGCGACAAGGCAAGCATCATGGGCGTCAGCACCCGCAACATCGCCCAAACCTTGCAGTACGGACTGAGCGGCCAGCGCATGGGCTACTTCTACATGAACGGGAAGCAGTACGAGATACTGGGCGAAATCAACCGCCAGCAGCGCAATAAGCCCGCCGACCTGAAAGGCATCTACATCCGTAGTGACAAGGGCGAAATGGTACAGTTGGACAACCTGATTGAACTCACCGGCGGCATCGCCCCGCCCAGACTCTACCGTTACAACCGTTTCGTAGCCGCCACCATCTCCGCCGGACTTGCCGACGGCAAGACCATCGGACAGGGTTTGGACGAAATGGACAAGATAGCCAAAGAAACGCTGGACGACACCTTCCGCACCGCCCTCACCGGCGACTCCAAGGAGTACCGCGAGAGCTCTTCCAGTCTGATGTTTGCCTTCGTGCTGGCGATTGTACTGATTTACCTTATCCTTGCCGCCCAGTTCGAGAGCTTCAAAGACCCGCTGATTATCATGTTGACTGTGCCCCTTGCCATTGCCGGCGCACTGGTATTCATGTACTTCGGGGACATCACGATGAATATCTTCAGCCAAATCGGTATCATTATGCTGATTGGTCTGGTGGCAAAGAACGGTATCCTGATTGTGGAGTTTGCCAATCAGAAGCAAGAGGTGGGCGAGGACAAGATGCAAGCCATCAAGGATGCTGCCCTGCAACGCCTTCGCCCCATCCTGATGACAAGCGCCTCTACCATGCTGGGACTGATACCGCTGGCTTTCGCCACCGGCGAAGGTTGCAACCAGCGCATCGCCATGGGAACCGCCGTTGTGGGCGGTATGCTTATATCGACCTTGCTGACGATGTACATCGTTCCCGCCATTTACAGTTATATATCCACGAATCGAAGTAAACTCAAAGAAGTATGAAACGCATCCTCTTATCCCTTATAGCCACCGCTTGCACAACGCTTGCCATCCAGGCACAGCCGGTGCCCACCTATACCTTGAAGTCATGCCTGGAAGAAGGGCTGCTGAACAACTACTCCCTGCGCATTGCCCGCAACGAGGAGCAAGTCAGCAAGAACAACGCCACGCTGGGCAATGCCGGCTATCTGCCTACCCTCGACCTGTCCGCCGGATACCGGGGCACGCTCAACGATACCGAAACCAAGCTCCGCGCCACCGGCGAAACCACCAAGGACAACAGTGTCTTCGACCAGACGCTCGATGCCGGCATCAACCTGAACTGGACTATCTTCGACGGCTTCAACATCACCGCCAACTACCAGAAGTTGAAAGAACTGGAACGCCAGGGCGAAACCAACACCCGCATCGCCATCGAAGACCTGATAGCCAACATCGCCGCCGAATACTACAACTACGTGCAGCACAAAATCCGCCTGAAGAACTTCCGCTACGCGGTATCCCTCTCCAAAGAGCGGTTGCGCATCGTAGAGGAGCGTTACCACATCGGTAACTTCTCACGCCTGGACTATCAGCAAGCCAAAGTGGACTTCAACGCGGACAGCGCGCAGTACATGAAACAACAAGAACTGCTGCACACCTCGCGCATCCAACTGAACGAACTCATGGCAAACAAAGACGTCGATGCCCCGTTCCTCATCCAAGACAGCCTCATCAACGTAAGCAACATCCTGAACTTCGAGGAGTTATGGAATGCCACCCTGCAAGTCAACGTTTCCCTGCTGAGGGCGGAACAGAACAACACCCTCGCCCAACTGGATTATAAGAAAGTCTGCTCGCGCGACTATCCATACGTGAAGATGAACGGCGGCTACGGCTACACCCTCAACCGGTACGAGATTGCCGCCAACAGCCGCCGCAGCAACCTCGGCCTGAACTTCGGCGTCACCGTCGGCTTCAACCTCTTCGACGGCAATCGCCAGCGCGAACGCAAGAACGCCCGCATCGCCGTGCAGAACGCCCGCCTGGAGCGCGAGCAACTGGAACAAGCCCTGCGTGCCGACCTCAGCAACCTGTGGCAGGCTTATCAGAACAATCTCCAAATGCTGAACCTGGAACGCCAAAACCTCGTCGCCGCCAAAGAGAACCACGAGATTGCCATGGAGCGCTATATGCTGGGAAACCTCTCCGGTATCGAGATGCGCGAAGCGCAAAAGAGTCTGCTGGATGCGGAAGAACGCATCCTCTCGGCGGAATACGACACCAAACTCTGCGAAATCTCACTGCTGCAAATCAGCGGGAAGGTGATGCAATATCTGAACTAAACAGAAAACAAGCAAAAGCCGCTTACGGAACCTGTGTTCCGAAGCGGCTTTCGTTTATGGGGGAATAGCGGGATTACTTACTGCAATTCCACGGCTTCAGTTGCTTGAAGAAGTCGTTACCCTTGTCATCTACCAAGATGAATGCGGGGAAGTCTTCTACTTCAATCTTCCAGATAGCTTCCATACCGAGTTCGGGATATTCCACACACTCGATGCTCTTGATGTTGTTCTGCGCCAGGATAGCAGCAGGACCACCGATAGAACCGAGATAGAAACCGCCGTACTTCTTGCAAGCATCCGTCACCTGCTGGCTACGGTTACCTTTGGCAAGCATAATCATGCTGCCGCCGTGGCTTTGGAAGAGGTCTACATACGGGTCCATACGTCCGGCAGTAGTCGGGCCCATAGAACCGCAAGCCATGCCCTGGGGAGTCTTGGCAGGACCGGCGTAGTAGATAGGATGGTCTTTGATATACTGAGGCAGGTCTTCGCCACGGTCCAAACGTTCTTTCAGCTTGGCGTGTGCAATGTCGCGACCTACGATAATCGTTCCGTTCAGAGACAGACGGGTAGAAACCGGATACTTGGTAAGCACCTTCAGGATGTCCGCCATCGGTTGGTTGAGGTCAATCTTTACAACGTCGCCTTCGCCTGCTTTGCGGAGTTCGGCAGGAATCAGTTCGCCCGGGTTGCTGTCCAGCTTCTCAATCCAGATACCCTCTTTATTGATTTTACACTTGATGTTGCGGTCGGCAGAGCAGGAAACGCCCAGACCCACGGGACAGGAAGCGCCGTGGCGCGGCAGACGGACGATGCGGATGTCGTGAGCCAGGTACTTACCGCCGAACTGTGCGCCGAGGCCTATCTTGTGAGCTTCTTCCAATACCTTCTTCTCCAACTCAATGTCGCGGAAGGCACGGCCGAACTCGTTGCCCGTAGTAGGCAGTCCGTCGTAGTAGTGGGTAGAAGCCAGCTTCACCGTCAGCAGGTTCTTCTCGGCAGACGTACCGCCGATGACGAATGCAATGTGGTAAGGGGGACACGCAGCCGTACCCAGTGTCTTCATCTTTTCTACGAGGAAGGGAACGAGGGTATCGGGATTCAGGATGGCTTTCGTCTCCTGATAGAGGTAAGTCTTGTTGGCAGAACCGCCGCCTTTGGTCACGCAGAGGAATTCATACTCCATACCTTCGGTAGCTTCGATATCAATCTGTGCCGGAAGGTTGCACTTTGTATTCACTTCGTCGTACATGTTCAGAGGTGCGTTCTGAGAGTAACGCAGATTCTCTTCGGTATATGTTTTGTAAACACCCAGTGAAAGAGCTTCTTCATCGCAATAGCCCGTCCATACCTGCTGTCCTTTTTCGCCGTGAATAATAGCCGTACCCGTATCCTGGCAGAAAGGGAGCACGCCTTTGGAAGCCACTTCCGCATTACGCAGGAAAGTCAGGGCTACATATTTATCGTTCTCGCTTGCTTCGGGGTCGCTCAGAATCTTAGCAACCTGTTCGTTATGACTGCGGCGCAACATGAATGACACATCACGGAAAGCCGCATTAGCCATCGCGGTCAAACCTTCCTTCTCAATCTTCAGAATAGGTTTTCCTTCAAACTCGCTTACCGATACATAATCTTTCGTAAGCAGATAATACTCAGTTGTATCTTTCCCTTTCTCGAACATGGGCTGATACTTAAACGGAGGTGTTGTTGCCATAATTACTCGTTTATTTAATGTTAGTTAATCGTGACACAAAGGTAAGAACTATTATTGAAATATTTCTTTAATTAGAGTGAAAATGATGATTTAGCCGACCTTCTTCATCCGCTCTATCAGTTCATTGCCCAGTGCCGTCTTATCCTCAATATGCTTCAACACAGCCGTCACGAAGGGATTGCTCTCGAAGTCGCCGCGGACTTGCTCGAAGTCCATCTCCTTTTCGAGACGCGAGCCGTCGGCGCCGAAGCCGGTCATGGAAGCCAGCGAGAATTCTTTCTTGGCATCGTCGTAAACCATGCGGTCCAGACCGATGACGGCTTCTTTCCATTTCTCTACGATGTGGATGATGTCGGCGGCGGTGATGTTTTCCGGATGGATGCCGTAGAATTCTTCCAACATATCGTATGCCCATGTCCATTCATAGGTGTAGTAGTTGCGGTGCATCTTCTCAAACTCGGCATTGATATGCTTCAAGCGGTTCACGGTTCCCGACTCAATGCCGTCTATCAGCGCATCGATTTCGCTCTTCGGGGCAATCAGACCGGAAATATCCACCCACTCACCGCTGCCAATGGCGGTATCGGGTTTCAGTCGGGCGCGTACTTCCTCATTCGTTCGGAAGTCGATGCCTTCCAAACGCTTGATAACGGAGTTGCCGAGGAACTTGTGGATGGCTATTTCGTAGAAGCGGATGCCTTTCACCAACGCGGAGTTGCGTATCTTGGCGCTGTGGAAGGAATAAATATCGGAAAGCTCGCCACTGGCATGGCGCAGGTTCTCCAGTGTTTCCCGCCCCTTGAACATCTTCTGTACGGTGTAGGGACTGAGCAGGTTGTAGTTGATGTAATCGAGTTTGTTCGTATCCGTACGACCGTCGCGCTTGGGCCACTTCTGCGCATCGCGGATGGTGCCCACGCTACGCAGGTTGACGCCCGGCACCAGGTAAGTAGTGTTATTCTGCTCTATCAGATAGGAGAAAGGCAGGTTCGATGTATCGGAATGGTTGACGTGACGCCCCATGACCAGGGAGAATGCCCCTACCCTGGCGGGCCACAGGATATACGAATCAGAGGTAGTCTTGGCACCTCGTTCCAGCGTTCCCTGGTGGATAGGGCCTAACTTATACATATGGTTACTCTGGTTAGAGCCCGAACCGGCATTCATGAACGAGAACATACCGGCAATGAGCAACGTCGATTTATGATGCGTCACCGTATACGGCCCGGCAAAGATGGCGCACGCCTCGCCGTTCTCGCCCTGGCAGTTGCTGAAGAACAGCGAATCCGAAGCAGAATAATTATGTCCCAGTTTGCACGCCTGTCCCACGAAACAACGGCTCAGCATCGCCCCGTCATCGACGTGCGAACCGGAAGAGATGATAAAGTCATCGCAGATTACCCCGTGCCCGATGTGCACCGGTGCCACTTCGTTGCTGTTGATGCTCCCGTTGTACAGGCGGCAGGTGCCGCAGATATGACAGTAATCGCCGATGCGCACGTTCTTGATGGAACCTGTATTGAGTATCATCACATGGTTGCCGATAGTACCTATTGCAGACGCATGCTTGTTGGAATAGAAGTCGGTGATTTCCTTCATCCGCGCAATCAGCTCCGGGCGGTGACGGTAGAGCGCCAGGATATAGGCCTGGTGTGCCGACAGCTTATCGTTGATCAGCACTTCACGACCGCCCATCTCATTCAGAACCGATACTTCTACGCCGTTGCCGAACTTCGACACGCCGTCTACCAGCATGATGTCCACATTCTCGATAAAGGTGTCATGCCCGATTTCATAATTAGCAATGTAGTTCTGGATATTTTCAATGCAGCAGTTGTCTCCCACCGTCACATTGTGCAGCGTCACGTGCCGCAGGCCGGAGTGCTTTTTAATTCCGCCCGGCAAAGTAAATTCAGATTGAAATACCCCCAAACGCACCTCTCCCGAAAAGCGGGTGTGGTGCACATACTCCGTTGAGAACGCTTCTGCAACGGTTACTTTCCCCCAATCATCAGCCAGACACGACTGGCTTGTCAACCGGAGAACTTCATCTTCGGTCAGTTTTCTGTAAATCATAATTCTTATCAGTTTTTATTCCTCGCTATCTTCGTAGGTCTGATAAAGAAAATCATTATAGGGATACTTCTGTACGTGCAGTTCTTTCACACGTTGATAAACCACACTCTTCAGTTCCTCCAAATTAATTCTTTCGCGGGCAGAGATAAAGAGGCAGTTATCCTCCATCTTCGCCATCCACGTCTTCATCAGTTCTTCGAGTGTTAAGTTTTCCTTTGTTCTGGGGGTAAGGTCGTCAGCCGCCTTCTCCACGTAGGTGTAAGCGTCTATCTTATTGAATACAAGAATCATCGGCTTGCCGGCTGCACCGATATCCGCCAATGTCTTGTTCACAACTTCTATCTGTTCTTCAAAATCGGGATGGGAGATGTCGACGATATGCAACAGCAAGTCGGCTTCGCGCACCTCGTCCAGCGTAGACTTGAAGGAATCTACCAAGTCCGTAGGCAATTTGCGTATGAAACCTACCGTATCGGAAAGCAGAAACGGCAAGTTCTCGATAATTACCTTGCGCACCGTTGTATCCAGCGTAGCAAACAACTTGTTCTCGGCAAAGACTTCGCTTTTCGAGAGCAAGGTCATCAAAGTAGACTTGCCCACATTGGTATATCCCACCAGTGCCACACGAATCATGCGGCCGCGGTTCTTGCGCTGGGTAGACTTCTGCTTGTCAATCTCGGCAAGGCGTTCCTTCAACAGAGACATACGGTTCAAGATGATACGGCGGTCCATTTCCAACTGCGTTTCACCCGGACCACGAAGTCCCACGGAACCTTTACCACCGCCGGCACCGGAACCACCACCCTGGCGTTCCAAGTGGGTCCACAAGCGTTGCAGGCGTGGGAGCATATATTTATACTGCGCCAGTTCCACCTGTGTCTTGGCATTGGCAGTCTGGGCACGCATGGCAAAGATGTCGAGAATCAGCGACGTACGGTCCAGTATCTTGATTTTGAGTTCAGCTTCTATATTACGTATCTGCTTGGCAGAGAGTTCATCATCAAAAATCACCATGCCGACTTCACGTTCGGCTTCCTCTTCATTGCGGATATATTCTTTTATCTCTTCCAATTTACCCTTGCCGACGTACGTCACCGAATGCGCCGCATCCAGTTTCTGGGTAAATCGTTTCACTACTTCCGCCCCGGCTGTCTCAGCCAAGAATGCCAGTTCGTCCAGATATTCGTTCGTCTTACGCTCATCCTGCGTTTTCGTAATAAGACCTACCAATACCGCGGTTTCTGCCTGCACTTCGGAAATTACAAATTCTTTCATTTACTATACCTTATTATATATATGTATTATTTCTTTCTATTAATGGCGACAAATATAAGGATTTTCACAGAAATCCTTCGGATATCTTTTATTTAATTCGGAAAGGATGTTCTTGTAGCAGTATATATGTCGTACTGATGCCTCTGTAAACAGAGATTCTACGACAATGTTCGCTACCGGTTCTTCACAATCGAATAAGACTCACAGACCTATTAAAAAATTGTCCCGGTAAGTCAATCTTACCGGGACAACCTAAACATTATTACCTCACACGAACTTTTTATTCAGCAGCAGGCAGTTTGAAGATTTCTTTTGCAGTACCAAAACTTCCGGCACTGACTGTAAACTCAAGAGTAACTGTTATTACACCGTTTACCAACTGTCCCTTACCTTCTACATAAGCTGTGCCATAACCACTGATATCACTTGCAACTGCTTGTTTGTCAACTGTCACAGTCTTGCCATCAGTAGCTACCTTAAAGAGTATATCATACCCATCATCATAGGGGCTCAAAGCTCTGTACCAAGTCGTTTGGTCTGCTTTTTCCCATTCAAACTCTCCCGTAGCCTCAAAGAATGTAGATTCAAGAATTCCTGTTCCAATCGCCGAATAAGTATAATCTCTATAAATAGTGATCACTTTCGTCATATAGGCATCAGCAGGAGCTACACTCTCATCCAAAGTCACAGCAAGCCTGTAGTTCTGTCCCGGAGTAATATCGCCAACTGTTACATGAAACTTTGAGATGTTCTCGCCAGCTGCGAAGGATACACTGGAAGGCACTTGAATAGTAGATGGCAATGCAACCGGATTACCACTATTATCCAACAACGTAGCTGCCGTGATATTTATTGTAGCTGCTTCGTCAAACTTCGCACGTATCACTTCCACATCAAAGCCTTCATAGCCATGAGCCGGGAATGTTACAGATTGTGAAGCAGTTTCAAAAGTCACTCCCATGGTCTTGTTCTGATACAAGTCCCCCATATTGTCCGTATCGCAGGAAGCGAACATGGTTGCCATTGCGACACCTACTCCTACTAAATATTTTATTCCTTTCATATTCTATAGTCTTTTAAATAATTATTCGTCACCTTATTCATCACCTACCGGGTTTTGGTCTGTGGTTGGGTCCATATTCACGTTTCCGTCAAATTCGCTTTGGGGAATAGTCAATACCCACATATAGCTTTCCGGATTAGTAGTCGGTCTGTTAGTCAGCAGAGTCGTTGTAGTCCAACCCATATCGGTCGTACGCTTGAAACCTTGTTTCAGACGGCGGATATCATAGATACGTCCGAACTCACCCCATAACTCAATACGACGTTGCGTGATGATCTCTTCCAGCAAAGAACCGGTCTCGTCACTTGTCAATTTGCCCAAAGCAGTACCGGTTTTAGTACAAGTGTAAGCTTTATCACGTTTTGACATGACTGCCATCAAGTTCTTGATAGCTGCATCATTATTGCCCAAACGGCATTCTGCTTCTGCAACAGTCAGATACATCTCTTCTACGCGCATCCAGATGTAGTCGCCCGTCCAAGTCTGTATATCCACAAATTTGAACTTCTCTTGCTGATAACCACCATTACCGTTATCGGCATAAGTCGGATCCCACCAACTTCTACGGTCATCGGTAGAATTCATCTTGGCATACAATTCTTTATTGATCTGTTTCAGAGCAGATGCGCCATATTTACCTGCGGCAGCATCCATGTGTGAGAACAAACTGGCATACATACCGGACTGGTCTGCTATGATTTCTGCACCCCACATTACATTCTTGGCAGACACATCATTTAAACCGGCGAAACTTGCTACCTGAAGAACAGAACATCCACTGGCTTTGATAGCAGCTTCAGCAGCAGTCTTGGCAGTATTCCAATCTTCCATGACCAATGCGACACGTGCCTTGAGTCCCAAAGCTACCGGATAACCCATGTGGCTGATATGCCTCGTTTTCAAACCTTCCAATAAAGTTACAGCCTTATCAAGGTCGGTTGTAATCTGATCGTATACTTCCTTGACAGTTGAACGTGGTTTTCCTTCAGTACCTGCAACAGTCGGTTCTGTGTAAATAGGACAACAAGGTTCACTTTCATGTCCGCTATACGTACGTGCGAAGCTCTGCGCCAACATAAAGTAAGCATAGGCACGGATGGCATAAGCCTGGCCGATCACATACTTCACATCAGCTTCGGCTCCTGCCATAGTTTCTTCTGCATTGATAATGTAGTTAGCGTTAGAAACCCATGTATAGTAAGCGTTCCACAAGTCATAAGAACGCCATGACTTTGAGGTATATCTTGGTTTCACATTGTACAGACAGTCAAACCAAAACCAGCCGCTACCCTGGCTCGCCATAATAAGGTCTTCCCCCATTACATCCGCCATCAGATTATAAGCTGAGATACCGAAACATTGGTGGGTATTACCATCAGGTGACCATGCAGAATACATAGAACGGTAAACACCATTCAGAGGAATAAGTGCAGAAGTTGCATTACCCAGCAGGGCATCTCCTGACATTGAATCCGTCGGGCCTGTCTCGAGGGCGTCATCCGTACAGGAAGCTAACATTCCGCAAGATAACAAGCCGATAAACATATATTTTAATATTGCTTTCATTGTTTATAGTCAGTTTAAGAGGTTAGAAATTAATTTCAAAGCCTAAAGACCAAGTCTTGTTAGGCGTATAAGAATAATCAGTTTCACCAGAGAAGTTGTATTGCGGATCCATACCTTGCAAATGGCTGAACAATGCCAGATTATCTACCGAACCGAACACACGTACCGAATTCAGTCTGGCTCTGTTCATCCATGACTTCGGCAGTGTATAGCCCAATGTAATATTCTTGATAGCAAAATAAGAAGCATCAATCAAGAAGCGGTCATTAGTAGTATACTTACCTGCCACCTCAACACGGGGAACATCCGTAACATCCCCCGGCTTCTGCCAACGGCGCATAGCATGTTTGTTCCAGTTGTTGTTATAATACATATTGTTCATAGAACCGGCATACAGACCATCATATACCTTACCACCAATAGAGTAAGTAGTCAGAACAGACAAGTCTATACCTTTCCAAGACAAATCTGTACCAATGCTACCATACAAATCAGGAATACGGCTACCCAAATAATATTTGCTCGTTGAAGCCTTGGAGTAATCGCTGCTGATACGTTCATTGATCATTTTACCACTATCATCTGTGTCATAAACCCAATAAAGTTGAGCTCCGGTTGCAGGATCTACACCTGCCGACTTGGCCATATAGAAAGTATTAATGGCCATACCCTCTTTGATACTGTAAATGCCGGAAATAATTTCATTAGAAGTACTTGTCAGCTTCAACACCTTATTCTTTACAGAAGAGCCCATCCAGGAAATATTCCACGTGAAGTCGTTTGTCTTAATCGGAGTACCCTTGATTTCAACTTCGAAACCACTGTTGCGCATGTTACCGACATTGGCATTGTAACCGTTGAAACCGGTAGAAGTAGCCATCGGATAGCTTAACAACATATTCGTAGTTTTCTTATTATAGTATTCAGCATTAATATTCAAACGGCTGTCGAACATCGAGGCTTCAATACCTACATTCAAGTTACCATTCTTTTCCCAAGATACTTTCTTGTTCTCCAGAGTAGAAATCATACCACCAATCTGATTAGAGTTAGCCCAATCCAAACTGTAGAGACTCTGCCACAAATAGTAGTCACTAACGTATACTCCATTTACAAGTTTCAAAATGTTATCATTACCTTGCTCACCGTAGCTGGCTTTCAAAGAAAGATTATTCAACCAAGAGATGTCTTCCATGAAAGCTTCTTTAGAGATACGCCAGTTGGCACCTAATGACCAGAATGTACCCCAACGGTCATCTTTGTAGAAACGAGAGGAACCATCTGTACGGATAGATGCAGAGAAGTAGTATTTCTCATCAAAGTTATAATTGAAGCGGCCTAACCAGGATTCAATTCGGTAGTTGTTGGTATAAGAGTCGGCATTGTACAGAGTCGTACCGGGACGCAATTCCAAAATACCGTCAACCAGATTAGTTTTACCTGCCGACATATATTCATATTTATATCCATAGAATTCATGACCTGCCATTACATCAAAGTTATGCAGACCAAAAGAACGGTTCCAAGTCAACAACTGGTTGAATGTATAACTTTGCATACGAGTGTTGTACTTCAACAACAAACCACCGGCAGTAGCCTGGTTACCATGATGCATATTCATATACGACTTCTGCAACTGATTACGATAATCCACACCAAAATTCAAAGCTAATTTCAAGCCTTTAAATACCCCAAAATTATCATTATCGGAACCAAAAGTCATGGCAGCACGCAAACTGGCAACATCGTTTTTAACATCCGCTTTATCATCAACCAAACCACCCAACGGGTTATAGTCATTGTAACTACCCGGGCGGCCATCTTCACCGTAGTTCAACTGCGGACGACCATTTTCACCCAACAGATTGTTACCATCTTTGTCCTTAACATACATTGGGAACAATGGGGACACAAATTGTGCAGAGTACCACACATTAGATACAGAGCTACCATCATAATCACTGAAGTTTGACATTGAATGTGCCAATGAAGTATTCAAACTTGTCGTAAACCAGTCGGTTACAGTAGAACTTACGTTTGCACGTGCATTGTAACGTTGGAAAGAAGTAGCGGTCAGGATACCGTCTTCATTCAGGTAGCCCAAAGAAAACATGTATTTTGTTTTTTCATTACCACCGCTCAAGGACAGCTGATGTTCATGGCGGAATGCATCGTTACGTTGAATAGCATCCATCCATCTCTCATCCCATACAGATTGCGCATCTGCCTGTACCATACCTGTTTCCGGATTGATAATAGTGCCCCATGTATAGTTCTTGAAAGGATTGTAAAGTTCACCTCCTAAGGTTCCACTCAATTCATTTCTTGCAGCAGCTTCTGCATTAGCCCAAGTATAGCCTGAGTTGAAAGCAAAATCATTACGCAATGCTTCATAAGTCAACTGAACAAAATCCTTTTGGCCTACCATATCATATTCTTTAATGGCACGTGAGGACCAACCTGCAGTGGAACGCCAATTCACCTGCGTTTTTCCTTCTTTACCCTTTTTAGTAGTAATCATCACGACACCGTTAGCACCACGGGCACCGTAAAGGGCACCTGCAGAAGCATCTTTCAAGATAGTCATGGATTCAATATCAGCCGGGTTAATAGAACTCAAAGAGCCATCATAAGGAATACCATCCACTACATACAAGGGATTCTTAGAAGCATTGATGGAGCCGTAACCACGAATAACGACAGAAGCAGACTCACCCGGTTGTCCTGATCCGGAAGTAGTCAACACACCAGTAGTCTGCCCTTCCAGTCCTTTAGTTACATTAGTAATAGGACGAAGCTCCAGTTTTTTGTTGTCAATAGTAGAAGCAGAACCGGTAAATGAAGACTTCTTTGCTGTACCATATGCAACGACCATCACCTCGTCAAGCACCTCAGTATCAGACGACATCACCACTCTCACATGAGGTTTAATAGCCACTTCCTGGGTCTGCATACCAATAAACGAAACTACCAAAGTTTTCGCAGAACTTGGTACGTTCGGTAATGTAAAATCACCATCTACACCAGTAATAGCACCAATTTGTGTACCCTTTACTAATACAGAGGCTCCAATAACTGGCTGCCCGTCTTCTTCAGAAATCACAACACCCGTGACTTTCTGTGTTTGGGCAGTTACTAGGCCTATACCCACAAAAAGACAGGCCAATAACAGCATTAATTTTCTTTTCATAAATTCTCTCTTAAAGTTTAACTTTACATTAATTGTTTCTTTACTCTAACAAAATGCAAATATATTAATAAAACTGAAACGAACAACTGTTTTGTTGAAAAAACCTTGCGAATCTATCAATTTGTCAGTTTCCTGTTTATTTCTATGCTTAACAACAGCTTTTTTATATCCGTAACAGCAAAATAAGTGCGCATTTTCTGTCACTCTGAATCGCCTTCCTTCTCTTGTTTTTCCGAGATATACACACTTTTTAAAACAAAATGGTTAAAAAACGAGGTGGTAAAAGCAGAAATTAAATTCCTATTGCAACAAGTTGAGAGAGTATTTGCCCTAAATGTTAATCGGGAGATAAACACAAAAAGACACTTTTTAGAGATATTAATTCATATTCAGCTCTCACAATGCACATAATATCGTCTTATTTGTTCATAGTATTAATTAAAATCGATGAATATGAGTAAGATTATTTACAACCTGGTATACAACAGGAAGAAGAACCTTAATAAAAGGGGGATGGCATTAGTACAAGTAGAAGCCTATTTGGACCGAAAAAAGAAATACTTTTCGACCAAAGTCTATTTGAGACCGGACCAATGGGATGCTAAGAAGCTTGTCGTAAGGAATCACCCCAATGCAGATGCGTTAAACAGAGTTATATATGAGTATATGGCGGCTATAGAAAAAAAAGAGTTGGAATTGTGGCAACAAGGAAGACGTATTTCCTTGGACTTACTCAAAGAAGTCTTGAGCACAAGTGAAAACAGCACATCCTTTATACCCTTCTTCAGGCAGGAAATAGCCAATTCTGCGCTAAAAGAGAGTACCAAACGCAATCATCTCTCTACACTTGCACTGTTGCAGGAATTTAAAAAAGATGTGTCCTTTTCTGACTTAACATTTGAATTCATATCTTCGTTTGAGCATTTCTTGCAATCGCGGGGTTACCACACAAATACAATAGCCAAGCATATGAAGCATCTGAAACGTCAAGTAAATGTTGCCATCAACAAAGATTATATGGAAATACAGAAGTACGCCTTCCGCAAGTATAAGATTAAAACTGTTGAGAACAAACATACGCATTTGGTTCCGGAAGAGTTAGAGAGATTGGAAACACTGGACTTAGTAGGTAGATATGCTAAACTTCAACACACTCTGGATGCATTCCTGTTTTGTTGCTATGCAGGGATGAGGTATTCCGACTTTGTGAGTTTATCACCGGAAAACATCGTTGAAATACGCCAAGAGACCTGGTTGATATACAAATCCATAAAAACGAATACGGAAGTCCGCTTACCCTTATACCTTCTTTTCGAAGGGAAAGGGCTACGTATACTCGAAAAATATCAAGATGATATCCAAAGTTTTTTTCATTTGAAAGGAAACTCCAACGTAAACAAAGAACTGATTGTTATAACTCGTTTGGCTGGTTTATCAAAGAAAATTTCTTTCCACACGGCTCGGCATACCAATGCTACGCTATTGATATATAATGGTGTAAACATCACTACTGTACAGAAATTATTGGGACATAGGAGCGTAAAAACCACTCAAATATATACTAATGTGATGGATATGACAATAATCAGTGATTTGGAAAAGAACCACTCAACACTGTTCCCCGCAAAAAAGAAATGACCAAGAGTCGGTGAAGAGGCGTTATATTCGTTCTGAATGTAATGCTTCCTTCTTATAAATGACAGGGCTATATCAACCTATTCCCTATTGTTTCAGTTCTTTTTCCCTTGCATCTGAAAGATGTTCACATTAGTGAGCTATTTTGTCCACGTTAGTAAATATAAAGGTTTACAACAGTAAATATAAAGGCTCACAATAGTAGACAGTCAACAAATATAAGGGATAAAAAGGAAAAAGAAGGATGCTGAACAGAACAAACACAAGTCATTTACACCTTCAACATAGGGCTGAAGAGAGAAAGTGCTATGAGGGTAAAAGTTTACCCTCATAGTTGCCCTCAGGCTTGCCCTCATACCTGGAACATCGATTAATAAAGGGATACAGGGAATCTATGAGGGTATGAGGGTAAAATGTAGGAAAACTTTTTTTGTAGCTGCTGAATTCACTGATAAAATATGTAGAAAATATCTTTCCTGAGAAAGTAGAAGTACATTATTAATGTGGCAAAGTTGCATAAGCATGGGAATGTAGCTCATTGTATATTAATATATTATCTCCGTAATAGGTAACAATCGGGTAGAGTATAATTTGCAAAAGCCTCTCTCAAATACAATTTGAATGATGTAAGGCTGAAAGCATCAAGTACTATTGAATTTGTATAGCGCTGTATATTAACAATATACGCATCTTGTAGTTCTGCGAAGACTTTGGTAATTTCGTTTATTGGTATGGAAACTCAAGAAGTAGCTATTAAACCAAATGTAAGGGTTGTCATGCGTGCTAACAGCGAGATGCTGGATGAAGTAATGGTAGTGGCTTATGGTACAGCCAAAAAATCGTCTTTTACCGGTTCGGCATCAGTGATTGATAGCAAGAAGATTGAAAAAAGACAAGTTTCTAACATTACGAATGCATTGTCTGGTACGGTAGCTGGTGTACAGGTTATGACGAGTGCAAATGGTGGTCAGCCTGGTTCTACTGCCAAGATTCGTGTACGTGGTACTGGTTCTATGGCTGCAGGTAATGCTCCGCTTTATGTCGTGGATGGTGTTCCTTATGATGGTGATTTGTCTTCTATCAATACAGCAGATATTGAATCAACCACCGTATTGAAAGATGCAGCGTCCAACGCTTTGTATGGTGCTCGTGGTGCAAACGGCGTTGTGCTGATTACAACTAAGAAAGGTAGTGTTGGCAAAGCTACAGTGAACGTAGATGCAAAATGGGGCTCAAACTCACGCGCTGTTCCTAATTATAATGTATTGACTAATCCTGGGACCTATCTGGAAATGGCTTATCTTTCTATGTACAATAGTCAAATTGCGGCTGGAAAGACTGCTGAAGTTGCCAATGCTTATGCTAACCAATATTTGCCTACTAATAGTAATGGTGGTATCGGTTACCAGATTTACACAGTGCCTACCGGAGAATCTATGATTGGGATGGATGGCAAATTGAATCCGAATGCAACGTTGGGTTATTCGGATGGTACTTATTATTATAAGCCGGACAATTGGTATGATGAACTGTTCGATAGCGGAAACCTCCGCCAGGAATACAACGTGAATATCTCCGGAGCTACTGATAAACTGAACTATTATATGTCTGCCGGTTATCTGGATGATTCCGGTCTTATTGCCGGTTCTGGTTTTACTCGTTATACGGCTCGTGTGAAGGCTGATTATCAAGCTAAAGAATGGCTGAAAGTGGGCGCAAATATGTCATATACCAATTATGATATGCAGTCTCCGGCAAGTCAGGACAGCTACGCAGGAACTTCTTCTGCCAACTTATTCTATATCGCCAACTACATTGCACCTATTTATCCTATGTATTCAAGAAATGCCGATCAGTCTATCAGGGTTGACAGCAATGGTTTCACGGTGTATGATTTTGGTGATAACACTATTGGTGGTAATTTCAAGAGAACTTGGATGAGCGGTTCTAATCCGGCTGCTATGGTTGAACTTGACAAACGCCAGTATCTGGCAGATGTTTTCAGCGGAAGATGGTATGCTACGGCTAATATATGGGACGGATTAAAGTTTACCTATAATGTCGGTATCGATGTGGACAATACGCGTTATAGCCGTTTGTACAATGCTTATTATGGACAGTACTCTAAGGTAGGTGGTATTGTTTATGCCGGTTCTACCCGTACTATGAGCATCAACCAGCAAGAGTTGTTGACATACACCAAGCAGTTTGGGAATCATAATATTGACTTATTGGTAGGTCATGAAAACTATGATTACCAATATAAGTATTTGAATGGGAGCAAAGAGAAGTTATTCAATCCCGGTACTGTAGAAATAGACAATGCAATCAAGAATCCTTCTATCTCTTCATATACTGACAACTACTCTACAGAGGGATGGTTGGCACGCGCCCAGTATGATTATGATGGAAAGTATATCTTCAGTGCTTCTTATCGTCGTGATGCTTCTTCTCGTTTTGCAAAAGAGAATCGTTGGGGTAACTTCGGTTCTATTGGTGGTGCATGGGTACTGAGCAAAGAGAACTTCCTGGAAAGTCAGACTTGGATTGATTTCTTGAAGCTCAAGGTTAGTTACGGTATCCAAGGTAATGACGATTTGCTGTATAATGATGTGTATGGCACTAAGAACTATTATCCTTACCAAGATCAATATAATGTAGTGGAGAGCAATGGTGAATTCGCAGTCAGCATGTCTTATAAGGGCAATGATGACATTACTTGGGAAACATCTTACTCATTCAATGCCGGTTTCGACTTCAATCTGTTCAAGAACAAGCTGAATGGTAGCATCGAGTACTTCAGCCGTAAAACAACCGACATGCTGTACTATATGCCGGTATCTCCATCAAACGGTTATGCGGTGTATCCCAAGAATATCGGTTCGATGCGTAATAATGGTGTTGAAATCGATTTGAACTCAGATATTATAAGCAATAAGAATATCCAGTGGAATGTATTTGCCAATGCAACGTTCATCAATAATAAGATTCTGGAGTTGGCTCCTGAGTTGAACGGTGAATTGATTTCCGGTTCTACTATTTATAAAGAAGGAGAATCCATGTATCAATACTATCTGCGCAAATATGCAGGTGTCAATGAGAAGGGAGAGGCTCTCTATTACGTAAACACGAAGGATGACAATGGCAATATAACCCAGGAAACTACTACGGAATGGAACAAGGCGGACCGTTATAAGACAGGCGATATGTTGCCTACCGTATATGGTGGTTTCGGTACTACAGTGTCTGCTTATGGCTTTGATTTCTCTATTTCTTGTGCATACCAATTGGGCGGACGCGTTTATGATAGCGGTTATGCTTCATTGATGCACAACGGTAGTGCTTCTTCTGCCGGTCAGAACTGGCACAAAGACATACTGAAATCATGGTCTTCTACAAATTCCAATAGCAATATTCCTCGTTTGTGTAATACCGATACCTATGCAAATGCCTCGTCGGATCGTTTCCTGATTAGTTCCAACTATTTGGATTTAACTAATATTACAGTAGGCTATACCTTGCCGAAGTCATGGTTGAACAAATTTGAAGTCTCTAACTTGCGCATTTACTTTGCTGCTGATAACGTAGCATTGCTGAGCAAGCGGAAAGGTCTCGACCCGCGTCAGTCAAGTTCAAGTGTAAATGCAATGAGATATTCTCCGGTACGTACACTTTCAGGAGGTATAAAACTAACATTCTAATTTAAACTAAGCGAAGAATATGAAACTATATAAATATTTTTACCTTGTGCCTACTATGGCATTGCTGTTCTGCAATACCTCATGTGATTTGGATGAAGTTCCTGAGGGCGGCACAATAACATCCGGCCAAAAAGATGAGATACAGTCGAAAGATCCTGCTAAGCTGAATGCAGATGTGATGGGTTTGTCATCAGCTCTTATTCAATACAACGCTATCGGCGAGTGGTATGGCGGTACGGCACACTTTGATTACGGATTTGCATCCGTCTGTATGATGTTGGATGCCAGTGGTATGGATATACCGTCTGAAAACTCCGGTTATAACTGGTACAGATCTGAGTTGCTGATGACTGATCGTACGGATACCGGTGCAAATACCTATTTCTTCTGGAACCTGTTCTATAATGAGATAAAAATGGCAAATGACATCCTGAAAGTAGCTAAAGCAAACTCTGATGATGAAGCACTTAACGGATATCGCGGACAAGCCTTAGGCTTCCGTGCCTGGTCTTATTTGAATCTGGTACAGATTTATCAGTATACATACAAGGGACATGAAACAGCTCCGGCAGTGCCTATCCTGACAGAGGATATGACACCGGAAGAGGTTGCCAACAACCCGCGTGCAACGGTTCAGGAGGTGTACGACCTCATCATGAAAGATTTGGACGAAGCTGTCTCTTTGCTGACGGCCAAGCGTAACGATAAAGACCAGATCAATGCCAACGTAGCTTATGGTCTTCGTGCACGTGCCAACTTGCTGATGCAAAACTGGAAAGCAGCTGCAGATGATGCCGATAAGGCTATGGCAGGATATACTCCTTATACCAAAGAACAAGTATCTGTGCCTACTTTCAACAGCAGCTCTTCAAGTTCTTGGATTTGGGCTAACATTGTGACTGAAACTAATGACATCGTGCAGAGTGGTATATTGAACTTCCCTTCTCATATGTGTTCGTTTACCGGAAACGGTTATGCGCCGGGTTATGCCGGTCGTTATATCAATAGTAAGCTATTTGATGAAATACCGGATACTGATGTTCGTAAAGGCTGGTGGGCTTTGGCAGATCCTATTTACGATGAGAAAGGCGATATAGTAGGATATGATTTTACCAAGAAAACACCTCATGTAGATTGGACTTGGGAAATAAACTATCAAGGTGACAATTACAATATTGCAGAATGGTTGGGCTGGCAAGCTCCTTATCTTAATGTTAAGTTTGGTGCTTATCAGGATATATACAACAATTCTACCAATGCTTGCGACTTCCCGTTGATGCGTGTAGAAGAGATGATTCTTATTAAAGCTGAAGGTCTGGCCATGAGCGGAGATGTAGCAGGAGGTAAAAGTGTACTTGAGAGCTTTGTGAAGACATATCGTGATCCTTCTTATGTATGCGCAGCATCTTCTCCGGAAGGTGTGCAGGATGAAATTTGGTTCCAACGCCGTATCGAGTTATGGGGAGAAGGCTTCTCATTCTATGATATAATGCGTCTGAAGAAACCGATGGATAGAACTGGTGCCAACTTCCCGAGTGTTTGTGCATTTAATCTTCCGGCAGAAGCTCCAATCTTCTTGTGGGTGATTCCTGAAGATGAAATCAACAACAATCAGGGAATTTCTAAGGATGATAACAATCCTATTATTTCGGTTCCTAAAGTATAGTAGTGCAGTATGCTAAATAAGAGCATACTGAAAAAGTCCTTTTCTTAGGACTCTACTTAAAAATAGCGGGATAAGTCTACGTATTAGGGATATTCCTTAATTATTAAAATCAAGAGGTTGTGTCAAAATGCTGGCACAACCTTTTTTTATGCGCAAAGCCCGGACT
>CAJKXC010000019.1 GCA_905203765.1 uncultured Bacteroides sp. | reverse complement strand
CAATTTGGTAGGCGCTCCTACGCAGCCCCAAAGGTAGAAGTTGTTTTTGAAAGAAACAAGCGAAAAGTAAAAAAAGATAAAAAGTACCTTTCCCGGTGTCGGACAATGCCTTCCCCGGTGTCGTTCATTTGCCTTGTATTTGTCTCCCCAGGGAACCACGCCCGTCTCCCCAAGCGGACACTTCCGTCACCCCAAGCGGACACGATTGTCACCCCAAGCGGACACGCTCGTTTCCTAAAGGAGAAACGCCCGTATCCAAAGGCAGAAACGCTCGTTCCTAAAGGCAGGAACGGTCGTGTCCTACCGTCAGGAAACTGCAGCACACTATATATCAAAAAGATAAGTACAGGGAAATGAGATAAAAGAGAGGGTTAAATAGGTCGATAAATCTTAATCCCAAAAACTCTGTGAGACTCTGTGCCCTCTGTGGTGAATCCCTCTTTTACAGTCATTATAAAGAGTCCTTTATCTCACTTAGCTCCACCAGCTTGTTCACAATGGCATAGATGGTAAGGCCTGCCGGAGAGTGAATCTGCAACTTGCGGGCGATGTTGCGGCGGTGGGTGATGACGGTATGGATGGAGAGGTACAGCTTGTCGGCAATGGCTTTGTTGGTCATGCCTTTCACGACGCAGGTGATGATTTCCTTTTCGCGTTGGCTCAGGGTTTCCTGTTCGTTGTCTTTCTCTTCTTCCTCTTCGGTGTGCAACAGATGGTTTATTTTGGAGGCTATCACATCGATGTCATCGCAGATGGCGAAGTTCTCGTCATATTCCTTCAGTATATTGTTGTCGATGACGGAACATACTACGGCAATGTATTTGGTGCCGCTTTTCCCCAGTTCCGCTTTGAAGGCGGGCAGGTCGAACCATCCGCCGAAAGTGGGGTTGATGAGGACGATGTCCGTGGGGTGTATGTGCAGGAAGTTTCGCAGGGAGTCCATGGACGATACTTCGATGGGGTGCGCATTCAGGTTGGGAATGCGTTTCAATACGGCCGTAAGGCCGCTCCGGATGATAACCGAAGTTTCTGCAACGACAATCTTCAAAGAAGTATTATTGTTCATCTTTCAGTTTCCTTTCTATTTGCGCTACGGCGGGAACAAACATATAATCTTCTACCTGGCAGTGGGTGGCAAGGTCTTGTTCGCAGTTGAATATATCGAACAAGACCGCATTCAGGAGATTGTTGTTCTCCTTTTCCGGGTAGTATTTGATGATGATGTTCTTCAGCTCTTTCAGTTTGGTGTCTATTTGATTGTGCTTACTGGCAAAGGTCGTGATGTTGTAGTCATCGGAGAGGCGCCCTTGGAGCAATTGTTCTACGTAGGTGAACACGGCCTCGTTCTCGTACTCCATGTGGCGGCGCACTTCCTTGGCATACTCGTCGAAGAACTTCAGGATGAGGTATGCCACGTCGTTGTCCGTCTCCGAGCAGTCGATGGCTTCGATGAGTTTGCGGCGGATGCCGGGCAGGTTGAAGTCGAGGAAGTAGGTATGGGCGCGTTTCAGGTAATCCATGAGGGCGGCGATGGAGAAGTCGTTCTCCTTTCCGGTATAGGAATACTGTTCCTCGCTGATGAAGTTGGCTACGGCGAGGAAGGTAGGGCAATCTACACCTTGCGCCTGGCAGACGTCTTTCACATTCTTGTCTCCGAATCCCAGCGACAGCCCGAAGCGGCTCATCACCATTAATAAGGAGTAGTTGTCACAGATGAGGTCGCTCATCTTGTCTGTGGCGCGGTACTTATGTTGCTCATTCATTGCAGTTTATTGTTTTAATTCTCTAATTAGGCTGCAAAGTAACGGCTTTTCTCCGAGATGTGCAATCACCATAAGTAGGTATTTTGAGGACGGAAGGTTAAACGCCTGGCTCTAAACTAAAGCCTTTAGTTATATTTAACGAAGAATATTAGTTTATGAACTAAATTATTTAGTTATTTGCAGAAAACAACGAAACACTATGATAACAAAGGCACGTTATAAGACTGGTTGGCTGTTGCTGCTATGGATGTTAGGCAGCACAGTCTGTACGATGGCGCAACCATCTACTGTTATTATCTCGAATCCCGCTTGTCCCGATAATACAGTTCTGTCTTTCGGTTGTCCGGTGGATAATAACCCCAGTCATTATATTAATGCGGCGGATGTCTTTGTGTTTCGGCAAGGGGTGGCGACTAAGACTTTTACGTGGACGAACCCCTGTTTTATCATGATTACCGGTAATCAGTATTGCCCTAAGAAGCGTTTGGTGGTTTGTCCCGGTGATACGGTACGGCTGATTGTTTCGGTAAATAATGAAGTTACTTTCGAGGGGGATAATGCTGCGGGACTTCGGGAGTATAACGATGGAAAGGCTTTGATAATGGGACATGTGCCTATCTCGGAGAATATAGCTAAGGCTAAATCGAAAAAGAAACTGATAGCCGATCTGGAAAAGTCGAAGGCTGACATCTTCACTCCTATGGAGCAGTTGTATCGGGAGCGGGAGGTAAGCCGGCCCTTCTTTGAATATGTTCAGCGGGAAGCCGACCAGGTATTTACATGGGCTGTGAAAGGATACATCTATCTTGCCAAGAAGCTGACGGAGAGGGAGCGCAAAGAAATTCTTTGCTATTTCTATGAGAAGTACGACCCCCGTAAGGATATATATAAAGATGTACAGTCTGCCCGGCGGAATATAATAGACAGAGGATGGCTGATTTCAGAAGGTTTGTTGCCCGAAACGCCTTATACCGACATGGGATTGTGGGAGGATGCAAGAAGTTGGTTCAACTATGCTCCCAGGGAAATACAGGAACAAAGCTATGCCGATGGCATTCAGGTGCAGTACGCCATTATGGGAATCATGAACGATGAAAGTTTTCGGAGCAAAATAGAAAAGCTGAAAAAGGCTTTCCCCGCCAGTATTTATCTTCCTTTCCTGGAAAGGATGAAGAGCGAGGGGCATAACACGGAGAATGCTTTGGGAATGTTTATTTGCGACGACATCAATGGGCTGACCCGGTTGGAAACGTTCCCCTCTATGGACTTGGAAGCGCTGGTGAAGAAATATTTTGCAGGCACTCCCGTGCTGGTTGACCTATGGGCTACTTACTGCGCACCTTGCAAGAAGGAGTTCGGACATAAGGAAGAGTTGAAGGAGTTTCTCGATGCCCGGGGCATTAGGCTGTTGTATTGCAGTGTGGATAATCCTAATAACTCGGTGAAGTGGGAGAGGGATGCACTGGGATATAAACTGTACGGTTATCACTATTTCATCACTTCCGAAGCGGAAGAGTACTTGCAGAGGCTTCTGAACAGTTCGCTCTACATCCCCCGCTATCTTCTGTTCGATGCAGAGGGGAAGTTGGTGAAGACAGACTTGCCGCGTCCGTCTGCCAAAGAGAAGATGTTTCAAGAAATAAAGAATATAATATCTCAATAAAATAGATTAAGAACATTATGAAAGGATTGACTGCGAAAGAAGAAGAGCTCATGGGCTTTTTCTGGGAAAAAGGACCATTGTTTGTGAAGGAGATGCTGGCGTTCTACGAAGAACCGAAGCCGCATTTCAATACTCTTTCTACCATCGTACGGGGTTTGGAGGACAAAGGCTTTCTGAGCCACAACACCTATGGCAATACCTATCAGTATTATGCCGTGGTGAGCGAAGAAGACTTCCGCAAACGGACGCTGAAGAATGTCATCAGCAAATACTTCAACAACTCCTACCTCAGTGCAGTGTCATCGTTGGTAGAGGAAGAGGACATCTCGCTGGACGAGCTGAAGCAGCTGATAGAAAAGGTAGAGAAAGGAAAAGGCTAACCTCTAACATATAAATGAATTTATGGGCTTATTCTTTGTTTATATACTCAAATCATCCATCTGCCTGGCGATATTCTATCTGTTTTACCGTCTGCTGATGACTCGCGAGACTTTCCATCGGTTCAATCGTTTTGCCTTGCTGGGCATCTTGCTGTTGTCCTGCCTGCTGCCGCTGATTGAAGTCAGCGTGAAGCAACAGACGGAAATGACTCAAACCATGCTTACGCTGGAACAACTGCTGATGATGGCGGATGCCATGAACTCGGCGGATGCCGGAGCGCAGGTGCAGGGTTCCACCGGTACTTGGATACAAATGGCATTGCTGGTCTATCTGGCAGGAATCCTTTTCTTTGCTTTCCGTAATCTTTATTCATTGGTACGGCTGATGCTGTTGATTAAGTCGGGACGAAAAGAGCAGATTGACAATTATATGCCGGGAAAGGATGAACACGTGACTTTGATTGTGCACGACCGTGACATCGCTCCGTTCAGTTGGATGAAGTATATCGTTATCTCCCGGAAAGACTTGGAGGAGGACGGACGGGAGATTCTGATTCATGAGCTTGCCCATATCCATAACCGGCATTCCTGGGACTTGCTGGTGGCAGACCTTTGTATCTTCCTGCAATGGTTCAATCCGGCTTCGTGGTTGCTGAAGCAGGAGTTGCAGAATATTCATGAGTTCGAAGCGGATGAAACCGTGATAAAGGAAGGCGTGGACGCGAAACAATACCAATTATTATTAATAAAAAAAGCTGTCGGCACAAGGCTCTACTCTATGGCCAACAGCTTTAATCACAGTAAACTTAAAAAACGTATCACTATGATGTTAAAAGAAAAATCAAGCCCGTGGGCACGTTTGAAGTACCTCTATGTACTTCCGGTAGCTGCTATTGCAGTAACAGCTTTTGCCCGTCCCGAAATCTCGGAAAAAGTTGAAGAGATTTCCACCGTCAAAGTTAACGATTTAGCTGCAATTGTAGAAACAAAAGCAGCAGAAAGTATGGAGAAAACAGTGGAAGTGCCGGTTGTGAAGGCTTTGCCTGCCGTAAAAGCCTTGCCTGCCGATACGGTGAAGCCGAAGTATGTACCGGTACCGGTTGGCGATGGCACTACCGTCTTAGAGGTTGCGGAGAAAATGCCGGAGTTCCCCGGCGGAGGGGTGCCTGCCTGCCTGGATTATCTGCAGAAGAATATGCGCTATCCTGAATCGGCCAGGCAAGCCGGAATGCAAGGCCGGGTTACTGTACAGTTTGTGGTCGATAAGGATGGAAGTATAAAGAATCCGAGAGTCCTTCGTTCGGTTGATAAGGCACTGGATGCTGAGGCTGTTCGTCTGGTGCAGGCCATGCCGAAATGGAAACCGGCGATGGATAAAGGACAAGCGGTAGCGGTGAAATATACGATGCCGGTAGTGTTCAAGCTGAAAGGGAATGAGCCGATAGGTTCCAAGCTGAATGGAGAAATAACAGTCGTTGGATATAAGGACGATGCATCATCAAGCCTTGCGGGAGTGACCTTCTATATAGATAATGTGAAAGTAGATCTGGAAGGTAAGTCTATGGACGAAGTGATATCGGTCGATCAGATAGAAAGCATCAACGTAAAAAAGGATGAAAACGGTACCGGCGTAATTTATATCACGACCAAGAAGGCTGCCAATGCAGAAAAAGCCGGCTATATGAAGGTGGAAGGTCAGGTGCAGGACAAAGAAGGCAATCCGGTTATCGGTGCTTCTGTTTTGCTGGAAGGCACTAATATGGGAACGGTAACCAATGTCGATGGAAAGTTCAGAATGTCTGTTCCAGAGAAAAATTCCGTCTTGTCGGTTTCTTATATCAATATGGAAACTGCCAAAGTAAAGGCTGAACCCACGTTGACCGTTACTTTGAAAGATGAATAATTAAATAGACTATGACACGAAATTCTCTCTTTCTGTTTTTTCTTCTAATCGTTGTTGGGGCGGGGCTTTGCTCCGCTCAAACAACGAACAAGAATTATTACCTGGTGGATGGGTTGTTCTTTGATGGAATGCCGCCGGGGATAAGTACGGACAAGGTTTCTGCCATCATTGACCATCAGGATGGAGAAGGGCATGAAGCTACCGAACTGCGTCTGCGTAAAGGTGTTGTGCTGTCGGAAGAGGCTAAGAAGTATGCTACGCCTGCTGAAGAAGTTCCGGGTGCAGAAGCACTGTTGATGAGCATGCGTGGAGAGTTGGGGAAGAAAATGCCGGTTGCCGCACTTGCTACCATGAAGCCCAACGAGTGGCTGGGAAAACCTTTCCCCGATTTCAATGTTACAGATACCGATGGCAAGGTGTGGACGAATGCTGATGTTGTCGGACGTCCATTGGTGCTGAACTTCTGGTATATAGGTTGCGGCCCTTGCATCCGCGAAATGCCGGAACTGAATAAGTGGTTGGAACTCTTTCCCAACGTAACTTACTGGGCTACTACCTTCAATACGGCAGAGCAAATCAAGAAGATTGTAGAGAACCGTCCTTTCCTGTTTACACAAATTGCCGATGAAATGTTCTTCTTCAATACTTTTAAGGTCAGTGGTATGCCTGTTACTATACTGGTCGATAAGAAAGGAATTATCCGCTGCATAGAAGACGGTACGAGTAATGCAAAGTTGCGGTATCTGCAAGATAAATTGAAAGAATTGTCGGCAGAGTAGTCGTTTCTTCAAGTCGTTTTATCTATCTTTGCCTTGAAGCGAAGATAGGCTGCACCTCAGCATAAAAAATGAACGAGTTCATTTTATTCTGCATTCGGTTTGCGCTATCTTTGTGAATACTAACGATAAAACGATGCGTCTATGAAACGAATACTCTTTGCCCTGCTTCTTGTAAGTAGCATCTGGAACGGCGAGCCGGTTTCTGCCTGCACTTCTGCCGTTATTTCCGGTAAAATAGCTCCCGATGGCCGTCCGCTGCTATGGAAGAACCGCGATACGGACTTCCCTCAAAACAGTGTGAAGTATTTCTCCGGTGAACGTTATCCGTTCATTGCCATTGTCAACAGCGTGGAAGATAATCCTACAGATGTATGGATAGGCACGAACTCTGCCGGCTTCTCTGTGATGAACACACAATCCTATAACTTGGTGGAGATAAAACCCGGTGAAGAACGGGGCGAGGCAAACGGCCGCATGATGCGCCGTGCCTTGGAAGTCTGTGCTACGGTGGAGGATTTCTGCCATTTCCTCGATACCATTGCCAAGCCGAGCCTGATTGAAGCAAACTTTGGTGTGATTGATGCCAAGGGAGGTGCTGCTATGTTCGAGGTCGATTACTACAAATATACAATGTACGATGCCAATAGCCCGAAGGATGCTCCTTGCGGTTACATTGCCCGTACAAACTTCTCTTTCGCCGGTAAGGTGAATGAAGGTGCAGGCTATGTGCGCTTTATGCAGGAAGATAAAGTCTTGATGCCGGCATCCGCCACCGGACAGATTACTCCGCAATGGATATTCACGGAACTTTCGCGTTCCTTTGCCAATCCGCTGATGGGGATTGACTTGAAGACGGGTGAGTTTAACCGCCCTCATACGAACGGTTGGTTTGTGGATCAGGATTTCATAGCACGCAGCAGCACGGCAAGTTCTGTCGTGGTGCAAGGTGTGAAGCCCGGCGAAAACCCTGAACTGACTACCATGTGGACTATACTTGGCTATCCGCCTACCGGAGTGGCAATGCCCGTATGGTTGAAGGGAGCGGATAAATCTTTACCGAGGCTCATGGCTCGCGATGAAGCAAAGAAGGTTTCTCCGTTGGGTAACTGGTCGGTAATGCTGGCGGGGGATGTCTTTTCTTATACACAGGGTATGGGCAGTAGCCGCTATATGAATTGGGAGAAGCTCTATAATGCAGAGAAGAAAGGCTATATGCAACTGCTTGCTCCCGTAGAAGAGGAAGTGTTCAATCGTTCGCAGCCTGTCATCAAGCAATGGCGCGAGAAGGGAGCCATCAATCAGAAGGAAATGCAGGCGCTTTATAATGAACTGGATACCTTTATCGAAACGAAATACGCAGACTTGTTCGGACTGGAATAAAGCGGTTTAGATGATATACCTATTATAATAGGAATTTACATCATAGAACGGAGGTACGCAAGTATCTCCGTTTCCTGTTCCGGGTGGAACCAACGGATTTCTTCGTCCCGCTTGAACCAGGTCATTTGCTTGCGCGAATAGATACGGGAGTTTTGCTTGATTTTGTCGATGGCAAACGGCAGTGTCCATTCTCCGTCAAGATACTTGAATACTTCCTTATATCCTACTGTGTTCAGTGAGTTAAGTGCCCGGTGGGGATATACCCGGCGGGCTTCTTCTATCAGTCCGTCTTCTATCATCTGGTCTACGCGGCGGTTGATGCGGTCGTAAAGCTCTTCCCGGTCGCGGGTTAAGCCTATCTTGACGATTCGGAAAGGGCGCTCTTTCTTTTGCTGGGTGCGGAAGGAGGTATAGGTTTTCCCCGTCATGTAGCAGATTTCGAGGGCGTGGACTACACGTTTGGGATTCTTCAAATCTACAATTTTATAATATTCGGGGTCCAGCAGTTTGAGTTCCGCACATAGCCGTTCCAACCCTTCGGTCTCATACTTGTGCAACATCAGTTGGCGGGTTTCGGCATCTACGGTCGGTATATCGTCAATTCCCTTGCAGATGGCATCTACATACATCATCGAACCGCCGGTCAGCAATACAGCATCATGTTCGGTAAATAGGGAATCGAGGAGGTGAAGGACTTCCGCCTCGTACTGGGCGGCACTGTAATAATCGGTCAGTTTCAAGGTACCTACAAAGTGGTGTTGCACCCGTTGAAGTTGTTCGGGAGTAGGGGCGGCTGTACCTATCTTTAAGTCTGCATAGAGTTGTCTCGAATCAGCCGAGACAATACAAGTCCGGAATTGCTCTGCCAATCGGAGGCTTAATTCAGTTTTGCCTACTCCGGTAGGGCCGATAAGTACAATCAAAGTCTTCATTTGGGAGTCTTATTAATGATTCAGGCACGGATTACACCGGTTTCGCGGATAGGTTTTATGTAATCCGTGAAATCCGCGTAATCCGTGCCTAATTATTGTCACACAGCAAATGCCGTCTGCAAAAGCATTTTAGAATTTCTCTTCCTCGAAAGGAGCGCCACCGGCATCATCCAGACCTACGAAGCCTTCTTTGTCGAAGTCTTCCATGTCGAAGTCCTGGTCGCCATAGAAGTTCTCGTCCAAATCGAGAGAACCGCCGGCTGCTGCCATCTCTTCAAAATCCATGATCTGCTTAGGAGCATCGCCTGCTTTCTTGGTGCATTTGGCGCCCTGCATTTCTTTCCCGGTGATGATTTCGGAGAGTTCGATGAAGAAGCAGCGTTCCGTCATATAGTCGAATACATAAAGCAGTTTCTGCTTTTCGTCTTCTATCAGTTCGCTGAGTTGGGTGTCTTTCATTACCCAACTGTCCATTTCCGGGTTGTCGTCCATTTCTTCCAGTGTGATTTCCTTTTCTTTTTCCCAGTCATCGTCGCAGATAAAGAAAGAAGTCATCTGGTCATCAGTGTAGCCTGCCGACTTTAATATTGCCTCGTGGAAGTCGAAGAAAGTAGCTTCCGGGTCTATTTGTATTTCTCTGACAAAGTCATCCACTTCGTCTGAGATGATGGTAAATCTGTAGATCATAATGTTTACTTTTTTATTTGCCGGGGATAATGCCGCGGGCTGATTCACGTATAAAGTTTACAATATAACTTATTTCAGGTGTCATTTCCATTTCATCCTCGATCTTCTTCAAAGCATCCGTATTATTCAGTCCGCTTTGATAGATGATGCGGTAAGCATTGTGGATTTGCTCGATGGTTTCATTGGAGAAACCGCGGCGGCGTAGCCCTACAATGTTGATACCGGCGTAGCAGATCGGTTCGCGTCCGGCAATGATGTACGGTGGAATATCCTTGCTGAAGCGGCATCCGCCTTGCAGCATTCCATATCCGCCTACACGGCAGAACTGGTGCATCAATACACCACCGCTGATGATGGAATTATCGTCGATGATTATTTCACCGGCCATCTTGGTTGAGTTGCCGATGATACAATTATTACCGACTATTGCATCGTGCGCCACGTGCACACTTTCCATCAAGAGATTGTTGTTGCCGACAATGGTTCTGCCTTTTGCAGCCGTACCCCGGTTGATGGTGACATTTTCGCGGATAATGTTGTTATCGCCGACTTCGGCAGTGGTTTCTTCACCTTTGAACTTCAAATCCTGTGGTATGGCACTAATCACAGCTCCCGGGAAAATAGTATTCCCATTGCCGATGCGTGCACCATATAGAATGGTAGCATTTGCCATGATTTTGTTATTATCGCCGATTACCACGTTCTTGTCTATAAAGACAAAAGGAGCAATCTCTACGTTTTCCCCGATTTTTGCTTCGGGATGAATATACGCTAAGGGACTTATCATGCTTGGTATTTATTTGTTCTTTACTATTTGCGCCATAAATTCTGCTTCGCAGACTACCTTCTCACCTACAAATACATAGCCTTTCATGGTAGAAACGCCACGGCGGATAGGAGCGAGCAACTCTACCCGGAAAATCAACGTATCTCCCGGTACTACTTTCTGACGGAATTTCACACCGTCTATCTTCATGAAATAGGTGGAGTATCGTTCAGGTTCATCTACGGAATTCAGCACCAGCAGGCCACCGGTCTGTGCCATTGCTTCTATCTGCAATACACCGGGCATTACAGGCTCCTGGGGGAAGTGTCCCTGGAAGAAAGGCTCGTTACCGGTAACGTTCTTGACACCTACAATGTAGTTGGCACCTATTTCAATGACTTTATCCACCAACTGCATAGGATAGCGGTGGGGCAGAAGTTCGCGGATGCGGTTCACGTCCATGATTGGTTCGCGGTTGCAGTCGTAGGTCGGAGCCTGAATCTCGTGCAGGCGGATTTCCTTACGCATCTGGCGGGCAAACTTGTTATTGATGGTATGTCCCGGACGGGTGGCGATGATACGGCCTTTGATGGGTTTGCCTATCAGGGCCAGGTCACCGATAACGTCCAGCAACTTATGACGGGCACATTCATTGGGCCATACCAGCGGTTTGTGGTTGATGTAGCCCAACTGCTTGGCATTCATATGGGGAACACCCATTACGTCGGCCAGCTTGTCGTAGTTCTCCTGTGACATTTCGCGCTCGTAAATCACGATGGCGTTGTCCAGGTCGCCGCCTTTGATAAGACCTGCCTGCAACAGCGGTTCTATTTCGCGTACAAACACGAAGGTGCGGCTGGCTGCTATCTCGTCCTTGAATTTCTTCATGTCTTCCAACGTTGCAAACTGGTTGGGGATGATGGAAGAATCGTAGGATACCAATACGTTCAGACTGAAATTCTCATCGGGCAGTACAATGATGGAAGAACCGGTTGCTTCGTCGCGGAATTCAATCTTGGACTTGATGATATAGAAATCTTTTACGGCATTCTGCTCTACAGTGCCTACACGCTCTATTTCGTTGACATAGTACTGGGCGCTTCCGTCCAGAATAGGGAATTCGGGGCCGTTCACCTGTATCAGGCAGTTGTCTATGCCCAGGGCATAAAGGGCTGCCATACCATGTTCTACCGTGCTTACCTTTACTCCGTTCTTAGCGAGTACGGTACCACGAGTCGTCTCGATTACATTATCTGCAACAGCGTCGATGAGAGGTTGCCCTTCCAGGTCGATGCGTTGAATTTTGTATCCGTGATTGTCCGGAGCAGGATTAAAAGTAACGGTTAGGTCAAGCCCCGTATGAAGGCCTTTTCCACTGAGCGAAAAGCTATCTTTCAGAGTCTTTTGTTTCAACATTGGTTACTTATTTAATTGTTGTTTTAATTCGTTTAGTTCTTTGCGGAGCTGGCGTATCTCCGTCAGCATTTCAGGCAAACTCCGTTGTGCAACGGATGCTTTGAAGTATTGCTTCAACTCCATAGGCGGAGTGCCGATAAGTTGGCTTCCGTCCTTTAAATTACTGGGAACACCGGATTGGGCACCAAGGTTCACTTTATTGCCTATATGAATATGCCCTGCCAGACCTACCTGTCCGCCAAACATACACCATTCGCCTATCTTGGTGGAACCGGCAACGCCTACTTGAGACGCCATTACGGTGTGTGAACCGACTTCCACGTTGTGTGCTATCTGAATCAGATTATCCAGTTTGACGCCGCTATGTACGATCGTTGCCCCCATAGTAGCACGGTCCACACAGGTGTTTGCACCGATTTCCACATTATCTTCCAAAATCACAATGCCGATTTGAGGTATTTTCTCGTAACCTTCGGCAGTAGGAGCAAAACCAAAACCATCCGCACCGATCACAGAGCCCGAATGCAGGATGCAATGATTGCCTACACGGCAGTCGTGGTATATGGTAGCATTGGCATAAATTATACAGTCGCTGCCAACTTTGGCGCCGCTGCCGATGGTGACGTGCGGATGAATGACCGTATTGTCTCCCACTTCGGCGTACTCTCCAATGCAGGCAAAGGGCGCAATGTAAACATCCTTACCAATCTTTGCTGTCTCGGCAACGAATGCCAATGAGTCAATTCCTACACGTTTGGGCTTGCTTTGCTCATAAAGATTCATCAGTTTGGCAAGGCTTTCATAAGCGTTGTCCACTTTTATTAAGGTCGCTTTTACTTCCTGTTCGGGGACAAAGTCTCTGTTTACCAAAACGATGCTTGATTGAGTTTCGTATATATAAGAGGTATATTTGGGGTTAGCCAGGAAAGAGATAGCTCCCGGTATTCCTTCTTCAATTTTCGCAAAGGTATGAACCGTAGCATTCTCGTCTCCAACAATTTCTCCTTGGATAAATGTTGCAATTTGTTTAGCAGAGAACTCCATGTTATCTTCTTGTTAGATGGTTTCAAAACACAAATAACGGACTTTTTTTTTATATTTCCTTGTCCTGGGGTGAATATTTTATACTTACTTATGCAAACGTTGGTAACACAAGTAGTATTTTTTTACCTTCTTGGACAGAAGAGAGATATTGAGCATATCCGATGCTTCGGCAATATTCTTGGTGCTGCCGTCATTGTAGAGGATATCAATACTATCATCTGCCTCGTCGTACATATTCTTCTCAATGCTGGGGGTAGAGATGAAATATCTCGCGTCGGAAAGGGGAATGTCCAATTGCTTACTTATTTGCAAAGTTAGTTCTTTTTTTCGTTCTTCACTAAAAGGTTCGGTAGAAATCTCTACTTTGAAGATGTTGCGGTTCATCATACCTGTACTCAGAGTGGCCAGAACCTTGTCGGAGTGGCTGCTCCAAACCTTCAGGGAAGTCCAGATGTCGTTATCGTCCAGTTGGATGTAATTTTCCAGGCATTCGGGGTTGTTGTAGAATGTCTCCCGGTTGATGTCGTTGTAAAGGAAGAACTTCAGTGCGGGTGATGCAAACAGTTCTACGCCCCGGCTTGCCAATTCCTTGGCGCGCAGCAGGGTGCTGATGAGCATCTTCTCGTAGGCCACAGAGGTCTTGTGCAAGTAGACCTGCCAGTACATCAGGCGGCGGGCGGTGAGGAAGTTCTCGATGGAGTAGATGCCTTTGGACTCTACTACGAGATGATCGTCCTTCACATCGAGCATCTTGATGATGCGGGCGGAGCCGATGTTGCCTTCCGTCACTCCGGTATAGAAACTGTCGCGGCGCAGATAGTCCAGGCGGTCCATATCCAGTTGTCCGCTTACCAGTTGGTGCAGGAAGCGTTTGGGATATTCGTCCTTGAATATCTGGATGGCAAGTGTCAGTTGCCCGTTCATTTCTTTGTTGATGCGTTCCATTAGCATCAAGGAGATGTCTTCGTGTGAGACGCCGCGTACAATGGTGTCTTCCAACACATGGGAGAAAGGTCCATGTCCGATGTCGTGCATCAGTATGGCAGCTTCCACGGCTTCGGCTTCACTGTCGAAAATAAAGTTTCCTTTCGCCGTAAGGTGCTGGATGGCTTCGCTCATCAGGTAGAAAGCTCCCAGCGAATGTTGGAACCGTGTGTGCTGTGCTCCGGGATAGACCACGGACGACAACCCTACCTGCTTGATGCGGTTCAGACGTTGCAAAAGGGGATGCCGCACAATGTCGTACAGCAGCCCCTTCGGTATATTGATGAACCCGAAGACCGGGTCATTGATAATCTTTCTTTCGTACATCTTAAAGAATTGCTTTCAACTCTTCCGCCATCTGTGCCTGTACCTCTTGTGCAGCTTTGCGCGATGCGGCAGCAAAGTTCTCGGTTTTGTCCACGTAGATGATGCCACGGCTGGAGTTAACAATCAGTCCGCAGGTCTTGTTCATGCCATATTTGCAGACCTCTTCCAGCGAACCGCCTTGTGCGCCTACGCCGGGAACCAGCAGGAAGTGTTCGGGAACAATCTTGCGGATATCCTCGAAGGCACGGCCTTGCGTGGCGCCTACTACGTACATCATTTGCTCGTCACCTGCCCATTCTTGGGATTTGCGCAGCACTTTCTCGAAGAGGCGTTCGCCGTTGTCGTCCATCATTAACTGGAAGTCGTGCGAACCTTTGTTGCTGGTCAGGGCAAGGAGAATGACCCATTTGTTCTTATAGGTAAGGAAGGGGGTTACGCTGTCCTCACCCATATACGGGGCTACGGTCACGGAGTCGATGTCCAATTCCTCGAAGAACGTGCGGGCATACATGGCAGAGGTGTTTCCGATGTCACCGCGCTTGGCGTCGGCAATGATGAATTGGTCGGGATAGTTCTGCTTGATGTAGTTTACAGTCTTCTCAAAAGAAATCCAGCCTTTTACACCCATGCTCTCGTAGAAAGCAAGGTTGGGTTTATAGGCGATGCAGAGGTCGGCAGTCGCATCGATGATGGCTTTGTTGAATGCGAAGATGGGATCTTCTTCTTTCAACAGATGTTCGGGAATTTTCTTGATGTCGGTGTCAAGACCTACGCAAAGGAATGATTTCTTGCGCTTTATATTTTCAAATAATTCTTGCTTATTCATTTTTATTGGATTCTTAAAGTTCGCTTTCTTTTAGTCTTTCTGCATTCTCTGCCACAATCAGGTGGTCGATGCAGTCTTGTATATCCCCGTCCATGAAGGCGGCGAGGTTATAAATGGTATAATTGATGCGGTGGTCGGTGATGCGCCCTTGCGGATAGTTGTAGGTACGTATCTTGGCAGAACGGTCGCCGGTGCTGACCATCGTTTTACGCTTAGAGGCGATGTCGTCGATGTACTTCTGATGCTCTTTGTCGTAGATGAAAGTGCGCAGGCGGGCGAGGGCACGCTCCTTATTCTTGGGCTGGTCGCGTGTCTCGGTACATTCTATCAGGATTTCTTCCACTACGCCGGTGTTCGGGTTCTTCCAGTTGTAGCGCAAGCGCACGCCGGATTCCACCTTATTTACGTTCTGGCCGCCGGCACCGCCGCTTCGGAAGGTATCCCACTTTATTTCGCCCTCGTTGATTACTACATCAAACTCTTCGGCTTCGGGAAGCACTGCCACACTGGCGGCAGAGGTGTGTACGCGTCCCTGCGTCTCGGTGGCGGGTACGCGTTGCACGCGGTGTACCCCCGATTCATATTTCATCGTACCATATACACCGTCGCCTGTGATGCTGCATACTATTTCCTTGAATCCGCCGGCACTGCCTTCGTTGGCGCTGGATATTTCCATCTTCCAACCTTTGGTTTCGCAGTATTTGGTGTACATACGGAAGAGGTCGCCGGCAAAAATGGCGGCTTCGTCGCCACCCGTACCACCACGAATTTCGAGGATGGCGTTGCGGCTGTCCTGCGGATCGGCGGGTACGAGCAGAAGTTTTATCTGCTCTTCCAGCTCCGGCTGGCGTGCCTGGCAACTGTCGAGTTCTTCGCGTGCCATTTCGCGCATTTCCGGGTCCGATTCGTTAGCTATAATTTCTTTGGCTTCTTCGATGCCGCTCAGTACTTGCATGTACTCTTTGCGGGCATTCATCAAGTCGCCCAGTTCTTTGTATTCTTTGGTGAGCTTCACGTAGCGCTTCTGGTCGGCAATCACTGCCGGGTCGGTAATCAGCGTCGATACTTCTTCGAAGCGGGCTACGAGCCCGTCCAGTTTTTCGAGTATGGTATTGTTCTCTATCATATTCATTAAAATGTTACCACAATTTCCCTTCCATCAGCCATGTCAGCAACGCAGTCAGTAGCAGGATACCGAGGATAATCAACGCCCACTTGCCTGGGGCTATCTTATTATTTTTGTTGTAGAGATAGGTACTGCCTATGAAAGCTCCTGCAGTGCCTGCCGACATTATGCACAGGTTCTTGAGGAATAGGCATTCAAGTTCCAAACCGATGTATATTCCTATCGAGGCTAATATCACGATGCCGATAAGCAACAAGCAACCTTTTCTTTCTTTTTCTTCCATCTCTATTCAGAGTCGGTTAATAGCTGAATTCTCCGAACTCACTCTTGATAATCAGTTCCTTCTTGCTGCTTTCCTCAATCCGTCCCACAATCTGTGCATCAATGCCGAAACTCTTGCTGATGGCAATCACTTCTTCGGCATGTTCGGGTGAGAGGTAGACTTCGAGGCGATGCCCCATATTGAATACCTTGTACATCTCGCTCCAATCCGTGTCGCTCTGCTCCTTGATAGTTTTGAACAACGGCGGAACGGGGAAAAGGTTGTCCTTCACTACGCGGCAGTTATCGCCTACAAAGTGCAGAACTTTTGTCTGTGCACCGCCCGAGCAGTGTACCATACCGTGTATTTCGGGACGAAGTGCATCGAGCAACTTCTTCACTACCGGCGCATACGTGCGGGTGGGGGAGAGTACCAGCTTCCCGGCATCCAGCGGACTGCCTTCTACGGTATCCGTCAGTTTCAGTTTGCCGCTGTACACCAGTTCTTCGGGCACTGCCTTGTCGTAGCTTTCGGGATACTTCTCTGCCAGATATTTGGAGAATACGTCGTGACGGGCCGAGGTCAGACCGTTGCTGCCCATACCGCCGTTATATTCCTTCTCATAAGTAGCCTGACCGTAAGAAGCCAAGCCTACAATCACGTCTCCCGGACGGATGTTGGCATTGTCGATAACATCCGAACGCTTCATGCGGCAAGTCACCGTAGAATCTACAATGATGGTGCGCACCAGGTCGCCCACGTCGGCAGTTTCACCGCCGGTGGCATATACGCCTACGCCCATTTCACGCAGTTCCGCCAGCAGTTCGTCCGTGCCGTTGATAATGGCTGAGATTACTTCGCCGGGGATGAGCAGCTTGTTGCGGCCGATGGTGGAAGATACCAGGATATTGTCCACGGCGCCTACGCAGAGCAGGTCGTCGATGTTCATAATCAGCGCATCCTGCGCAATGCCTTTCCATACGCCGAGGTCGCCGGTTTCTTTCCAGTACATATACGCCAGGCTCGATTTGGTGCCTGCTCCGTCGGCATGCATGATGTTGCAATACTCGGGATCACCGCCCAGAATGTCAGGGATAATTTTGCAGAAAGCCTGCGGAAAGATGCCTTTGTCGATGTTCTTGATGGCGTTGTGCACATCTTCTTTCGATGCGCTGACGCCGCGCATCATGTATCGTTGATTACTCATGAGTTAATAAGTTTGTTCAATAGAATGTGCAAAGGTAGTGATAATAATGAAAAATGAAGAATGAAGGATGAAGAATTATTCTTCGAGGCACATTCCCACTATGGGGGAACCTTATTCCCATTACGACTGAAGTACTTTCCCTATACGACTGAACTACCTTCCCAATACGACTGAACTAAAGTCCCACTATCATGGAAAAGAGTGGGACCTCAATCTTTCAGTCAGTCAATGACTTACGCGGGGATTTTTTCAAAGGAGTGATTTTTTTCTCTTCCCCCTCTGCAACTAATCCCCCGAACGGGCGTCTTATGTAATAAAGAACGTGCACAGATGGAACAGAACGAAAAAGAAAAGCGCTTTACGTCCCTGATTATGGAATACAAACGGGTGATATACAAAATCTGTTATATGTATGCCACGGATGGGGATAACTTCAACGATCTCTATCAAGAGGTAGTGATAAACCTTTGGCGAGGCTTTGACGGATATGAAGGAAAAGGCAAGCCCTCTTCGTGGATATACCGCGTGGGACTGAATACCTGTATCTCTTTCTATCGCCAGCAGCAACGTCGCGGCGAGCATACTTCGCTCGATACCCTCTACGGGCTGGAAGCGGAGAATGACGAAACGACGAAGCGCCTGAAGGAAATGTACCGCCTCATTGCCGGACTGAATAAGTTTGAACGTGCTGTCATTCTGTTGTGGCTCGACGAGAAGTCTTACGAAGAGATTGCGGAAATTGTAGGCATGCCGCGCAATACCGTAGCTTCGAGATTGAAACGGATTAAAGAAAAATTGACTAAACAAGCTAATAGCTAAGGAGATAGATTATGGAACTGGAAGATTTGAAAAAAGATTGGAACGAGATGGAAGAACGCCTCGGGCGATTGGAAATGGAGACTCATCAACTAAAACATAAGGCCGTGAATAGTAAAGTGGAACAAATGCGCAAGCGCTTGCTGCTGCGGCAGACGTTCTTTGTTCTTTTCCTGCCTTGGTTCTTTTATCAGATAGTCCGCAATTCGGAGTTTGATTTCAGTACTCTGACATGGAGTTTATTGGGAGTATTTATTGTGGCAATACTGGTGCGCCAGCTTATCTGGTTATTGCTGCTGAGAAAGATTGACTGCGTACGGCAGTCGGTACGCGAAGTTTATCTGGCAGAGAACCGTTTCCGTCTTTCTTTCAAAGTAGGTATAGCCGGTTGTGTAATATGTGCCATTCCCTTGTTGGTAAGTCTGATATGGGATATTGCCGGGATGGGAGACAAGTATTTGCTGATTGGAGTTTGGACAGGACTTGCAGTGGGTTTGCTGCTTGGTGTTCGTCTTTTCCTCAAGGCATGGCGGGGAGTAAAGGAATTGCGGGAGACGATAGCGGACTTGGAAGAATAATTTAGTGATTAATGATTAGTGATTTGTTGATGTCTCTATGCAGATTACAACAAATCACTAATCATTAATCACTAATCACTAAATCAGAATTGTACCTGCGGAGCTGTTTCCGATCCTTCGGCAGCTTCAAAGTAAGCACGTTTGTCGAAGCCGAAGAGGCCGGCAAGGATGTTCTTCGGGAAGCGGCGAATGGCGGTATTGAAGTCTTTCGCTGCATTGTTGAAGTTGGTGCGTGCTACGTTGATGCGGTTTTCCGTTCCTTCCAACTGGGCTTGCAGTTCCAGGAAGTTCTGGTTGGCTTTCAGGTCGGGATAGTTCTCTGTGATAGCAAGCAGCTTGCCGAGGGCGGAAGTGACAGCACCCTGTGCCTTCTGGTATTCAGCCAGCTTTTCGGGTGTCAGGTCGTTGGCATCTACTTTGATTTGAGTGGCTTGGCTGCGTGCCTGCACTACACCTTCCAACGTCTCCTTTTCATGAGAAGCATATCCTTTGACTGTATTTACAAGATTCGGGATCAGGTCGGCACGGCGTTGATATTGTGTTTCGACGTTAGACCATTGTCCGCTGACGTTCTCGTCCATAGTTACGAGTCCGTTGTAGCCGCTGACACCCCAAATGGCGAGAAGGGCTATAACAACAATGATGATAATGGTTGATTTCTTCATACTCTTTTCTTTATTAATTTGTGATACAATAATTTTTAGAACCGGGAACCGGCGCCTCCGCCTCCGCCCATACCACCGCCGAAGCTGCCACCGCTGAAACCGCCGCCTCCGCCGCTTCCGCCAAAGAGACCGCCTCCGCCGAAGATGACGGGACCGCTTCCGCCGCCGCCCCGATAATTCTCGTCGTACGATTGCTGTTCGCGTACTACCTGGTGCCCGCAGTTGCGGCAGGTGTAAGTTACCTTCTCTATTTTCACTCCCTTGCGGCGTGAAACGAGAGTGCTTCCGGTACGTTGCAGTTTGTGCTGCCCGCAGTTGGGACATTTGGTTGCGGCACGTTGTGCCAGGATGCCTGCTATCAACGCTATCAGGAAGATGCCGAAGAATCCGACAATAATAAGTGCGAGGGAATCATCATCCCCTTCTTCCGAGTCATTAACCATGCTTCCATCCAGTCTTTCACACGTGGCTTTTACGCCTGCTACCATACCGGCATCCCAGTTCCCGTCCTTCAGATAGGGAATCATATACCGCGTCTGGATGCGCTTGCAGATGGCATCGGGCAAGTCTCCTTCCAGTCCATAGCCCGTATAGAACTGGATGCAGCGCTGATCAGTCACCAGCAGGATGACCAAACCGTTGTTCTTGCCTTTCTTTCCCACTCCCCATTCGTTGAGCAACCGGTGTGCAAAGTCAAAGCAATCTTCCTCGCCGATAGACGGCACTACGGCAACTACGGTTTCGATGCCGGTCTGCTGTTCCAGCGCATAGAGCATACGGTCGATGCTGTCGCAGGCGGCGGTAGAAAGTATGCCGGCGGGATTGCAAACATACTTCGTCTTATTCTGAAGATGTACTTTGGGGATATTCTTAGTCGTGTAGACCTCTTGTGCCTGCATGGAAAGTAGCAGGCAGAGAAAGAGCGTTATGGAAATAAATCGTTTCATACTAATGTATTTGTTGCTGCGAAGATAAGGAAAATCACATCAACGGATGTATTTTCCTACAAAATTCTCTACCCGTTGCGTGTATTCCTGCGGATAATCTTTATAGGACATCGCGTGTGTAGCTCCGGGAACAAGCCACAACTCCTTGGGCTCGGACTTTGCTTCAAACAGCGGATAGACCATCCAGGTGGGTACATACGTGTCGGCATCGCCATGAATGAAGAACATCGGCAGCGTGCATTTCTTTACCTGGTTCAGCGAAGAGGCTTCTTTGAAATTCCAACCGTACTTTGCACCGCATAGCCAACTGGCAGTGTATAGCAGCGGGAAAGGTGGTAGCCCGAACTGCCCCTTCAACTCGTGTGAGAACTCGTCCCACACACTGGTATATCCGCAATCTTCTACGAAGCACTTCACGAAAGGTTTTTGCGGTTCGCCCGATACCATCATCGTAGTAGCGGCTCCCATGGAGATACCATGTACCACCATCTGGGTGCTTCCGCCGTAGATATCGTTGGCAATATCCATCCAGCACAATACGTCGAGCCGGTCTTTCCAGCCCATCTGAATGGCGGGACCGTCGCTCAGTCCCTGGTCCTGCAGGTCGGGCAGGAGTATGTTATATTTTAAATCCTTATTATAAAGATAGCCTATCATCAGCATGCGGATCGCATTGTCAGTATAGCCATGCACAATAACGGCGGTCTTGTCGGTAGGTTCGGGAGCGGCTGCAAAGATGGCGTGCAGTTGCCGTCCTTCGGGATTGATGATAAAGGTATCGCGCAAGGCGCCCACCGCTTGCAGGCTGTCCACCCACGGCTTGATGAACGGATATTCGCTCAGCATGTATTCGTAGGAACCGGGAATGTCTTTCCCTTTGTTGTGTTCCGGCCTTAGCGAATAGCCGAGCATATAGAAACTACCACCGACAACAGCGATGATAATCACTACCAATAAAGCGGGCAGCCCATACCTGACAATCTTCTTCATCTTCCTTTATGTTACTTATTCCAGATCTCCCATGCCGCAAAGGCTTGTAGCAACAGCATTTCCAGTCCGTTCTTGGTGACGGCTCCTTGTGCTTCGCCTTTCTTCATGAAGAGAGTTTCGTTTGGATTATATAACAAATCGTAGAGCAAATGGTTGGGAGTCAATAACTCGTAAGGGATGTTAGGGCAGAAGTCTACTTTGGGATACATGCCCACAGGGGTACAGTTCACGATGACGGTGTGTTCCTGCATAATTTCCGGTGTCAGTTCCTCGTAGGTGAGGAGCTTCTCGTTTTTCTTGGTGCGTGATACGAAAGTGCTTTTGATGCCCAGATTCTCCAGTCCGCGATATACGGCTTTGGACGCTCCGCCTGTACCCAGAATCAGTGCTTTCGTGTGGCAGGGTTGCAGCAGGGGTTCTATGGATTGGGTGAATCCGATGATGTCGGAATTATAACCCACTAATTTTACCTTTCCTTTGGGGAGACGGACAATCTTGATGACGTTGACGGCGCCTATCTTGGCAGTGTCTTTGTCCAGTTCGTCCAGATAGGGGATGACTTGTTCTTTATAAGGGATGGTCACGTTGAGTCCGCAGAGGTTGGGATTCTCCTCTATCACTTCCATAAAGTCTTCGATGCGGGGAATCTCGAAGTTCACGTATTCTGCGTCAATATTCTCAGCTTTGAATTTCTCGTTGAAGAATCCAATAGAGAACGAATGTTTCAGCGGGTAACCTATTAAACCGTATTTCTGCATGATTAGGGTGTGTTAAAGGGGTGATTAGTGCTTATTTCCTGGCTGTATAGAGTGTGCATATTCCGAAAGTCAGCCGCTTGAAGTGTACTTCGCTGAATCCCGCCCGTCGGATGACTTCCTGCATCACCTCGCCTTGCGGAAAGGCACGGATGCTCTGCGGCAGGTAGGTATAGGCGCTGTTGTCTTTCGAAATGAATTTGCCGAGCAGGGGAATGACTACCTTCGAATAGATGGTAAACAGCTGCTTCATCGGGAAGCGGTCTGGGGTGGACAGCTCCAATATAACAAGATGCCCGCCGGGTGTCAGTACGCGGCACATCTCGGACAGTCCTTTGTCCAGTCCTTCAAAGTTACGGATGCCGAACGCTACGGTCACGGCGTCGAAACTGCCATCGGCAAACGAGAGAGAGGTGCAATCCTCTCGGGCAAAGGAAATCTTGTCCGAGAGGTGCGCCTGTTTTGCTTTTTCACGACCCACATTCATCATGCCTTCCGAGATGTCGGTACCTATCAGGCTGTCGGGTTGAAGCTCGTGGCACGCAAGGATGGCAAAGTCACCGGTACCGGTGGCTACGTCCATGATGCGGCGGGGGCGGAAGGGACGGAGAATGTTGATAGCCTTCCTGCGCCAGCTGCGGTCTATACCCATAGACAGGGTATGGTTCAGCTTGTCGTAGGCGGGGGCGATGTTATCGAACATTTCTTCTACCTGTTCGCTCTTCTTGCCGTCGTTGCCGTAGGGCTTGATGTGTTCTTGTGGGTAGTCCATCTTATTTCAGATACTCCATTACGTTCTTTTCGATACGTGCAGCGATATTGCTGGTATCTTCTTTTACGAACTTCTCACCGGTGATGTGTTCGTACAACTCGATATAGCGTTCGCTGATAGAAGCAACGATCTCGTCGGTCATTTCCGGTACCTGTTGTCCGGCTTTGCCCTGGAAACCATTGTCCATCAACCATTCGCGTACGAACTCTTTGGAAAGCTGCTTCTGGGGCTCGCCTTTGGCAAAGCGGTCTTCGTAGCCTTCGGAGTAGAAGTAGCGGCTGGAGTCCGGTGTGTGGATTTCGTCCATCAGGTAGATGGTGCCGTTGTGCTTGCCGAATTCATACTTCGTGTCTACCAGAATCAGTCCGCGTTCTGCTGCGATTTCGGTACCACGCAGGAACAGTGCCATGGTGTACTTCTCGAGAATAGCATATTCTTCGGGAGTAGCCAGACCTTTGGCAAGAATTTCTTCCTTAGAGATATCAGCATCGTGTTCACCGATTTCCGCTTTGGTGGTCGGGGTGATGATGGGTTCGGGGAACTTCTGGTTTTCCTTCATTCCTTCGGGCAGTTTGATGCCGCAGATTTCGCGTACACCGCTCTTGTAGGCACGCCATGCGCTACCGCAGAGGTAACCGCGTACAATCATTTCGATGGGGAAACCTTCGCACATCACGCCTACCGTAACCATCGGGTCGGGAGTAGCTTGTTTCCAGTTGGGGCAGATGTCGGTGGTGGCATCCAGGAACTTGGCTGCAATCTGGTTCAGCATCTGTCCTTTGAAGGGGATACCTTTCGGCAATACTACGTCGAAGGCGGAGATGCGGTCGGTAGCTACCATAACCAGCTTTTCACCATTGATGTTATAAACATCACGTACTTTTCCGTGGTACACGCTCTGCTGTCCAGGAAAGTTAAAATCAGTCTTTGTTAATGCTTTCATCTTATAGTTTTTTAGTTACGAGCTACAAGCTACGAGGGGCTGCGCTCGTATTGTTTATTTTTAAAGAGTTTATTAGACCGCTGGTCATCTTTATTATTTCAATCAAACATTCAGAAGATTGATTGTATTCTTCAAGAGTTATATAATGCAGTTTCTCAGAGATAATCAGAAATGTTTCTAATTCGCTGGCAGAGCCTAAGGATATATGCAGGAACTGTATGAATTCGGCTTTATTCTTTCTGCCTGACCCTTCTGCAATATTTGCCGGAATTGATGTAACGCACCTTCTAATTTGATTAGTTATGGCATATAATTCTTCTTTAGGATATTGCTTAGTTAAGCTATAAACAAGCATTACTAAATCAATACTTTTTTGCCAAACCTTTAAATCTTTATGTGTTTTAATTTCTCCCATTATACCTCTTTCCCACTACTATTACTAACTGTTTTCTTACTCGTAGCTCGTAGCTTGTCACTCGTAGCTGATTCAAATTTCTCGTAAGCCTCTACAATCTGGGTTACAAGTTTATGGCGGACGATGTCTTTCTTATTAAGTTCGATGAAGCTGATACCTTTTACACCTTTCAGAATACGGAGTGCTTGCACCAGACCGGAAGTCTGCGACTGCGGCAAGTCAATCTGCGTCATATCACCGGTGACAATCATTTTGGTATTCATGCCCATACGGGTGAGGAACATCTTGATTTGCTGGGTAGTGGTGTTCTGCGCTTCGTCCAGAATGACTACGGCATCATTCAGCGTGCGTCCGCGCATAAAGGCGAGGGGAGCAATCTGTATGACGTTCAACTCCATGTATTCTTTCAGCTTGGCAGCGGGTATCATGTCCTGCAAGGCATCATAGAGCGGTTGCAGGTAAGGGTCTATCTTGTCCTTCATGTCGCCCGGCAGGAAACCGAGTTTCTCTCCCGCTTCTACGGCAGGACGGCTGAGGATGATTTTCTTTATTTCTTTGTTCTTCAACGCCCGTACGGCAAGTGCGATGGCAGTATAGGTCTTTCCTGAACCGGCGGGGCCGATGGCAAATACCATATCGTTCTTTGCAAATGCTTCCACCAGTTTGAGCTGGTTTTCGCTACGCGGGATAATCGGTTTACCGGTAACGCTGAAAACGATGACATTGCCCGATTTCTCGGCTTGCGGGGCATTGCCCTTGATGATATCTATGATGACTTCCTCTTTCAGTGAGTTGTATTCGGCACAGTATTTCTCCAGTTTGGTGATGTTTTCTTCGAATGCGCACATTTCCTCTTCGTCTCCCAGGACTTTGATGACATTGCCGCGGGCGACGATGCGGAGTTTGGGATACAAGGCTTTTATCAGTTGCATGTTGGCATTGTTTACACCGTAAAAGATAACCGGATCTATATCCTCAAGAACAATCAGTTTTTCTATCATTTATTTGTTTTAAAGTTCAATTTTTCTTTTGAGAAATGTTTTGCAAATGTAGTGAAACGTTTGAATACTTAGGTCGTTCTGTATGTTATTTTTTTGCCGTCGGCTTCACTACGATACCGTTTCCGCTTTTGGTGCAGAGGATGCATTCTTTGCGCAACGTCCGTGCTTCCATATTGAATACGATGTTCGGGTTGAAGTGCTGTCCGTTGATGCGTGTCTCGAAGTGCAGGTGCTCGGTGGTGGCGCGTCCGGTGCGTCCGGTCAGGGCGATGGGCTGTCCGGCCTTCACGGTGTCGCCGCTTTGTACCAGGTTCTTGAAGTTATGGCTGTATATGGTTTCCAGTCCGAAGGAGTGGCGTACTACGATGACATTGCCGTAGGCGCTGTATGGTTTGGACATCCGCACCACACCGTCAAAGGCGCTGCGGATGGTGTCTTTGGCGCAGGTCTTGATGTCGATGCCCGTGTGGCGTCTGTTACCGCGTCCGTACTTGGAGATGACCTTTCCGCCGGGCAGGGGGAAGGAATAGTCTGTGTCGGACAGGCTGTCCAGATGCAGTTCCAGGCATTTGCCGTGGTCGAAGAGTCCCGGAGTAGCTACGCGGATATGATTAATCTCCATCGGGGTGAAAGGCGGATTCTCAGCTTGCACTCCCAGGGAGAGGACCATGTATATAATAGGTATAAGGAAACGTTTCATGATGAGGATGTTTTATTCAAAGTACAGTATGGTTCCGCCATCCGAAGAGGCGTATTTCCTGATGAGGTCCTGTATCATTTCGGCAGCCTCTTTCAAGCCTGCCTGCCCGCTGTACCCGTTGACGATGGCAAGGATGTGGCGGGTTTCGAGTCCCATCTTGGTGCGCTCGTTGTCGCTGGTGGGAGTGCCGATGCCGCCCGCCCGGTCGCGGTAGACGGGCAGTCCTTCGATGTTCAGTACACCGCGGCCGATGCCCTCGAACGGTTCGTCGGCACGGCCTATGCCAAGCACAAGGTCGGTGCCTTGTATCTTGTCTGCATCAAAGCCACCGATAGAGTAACCGGTGCGTAGGGAGACAAGGTTGATGAGGTCTACCAGCGTGTCAATCTGGTAGAGTTCCATCCCGCGTAGCAACCGCCGTCGCAATGCTTCGGCAGAAGGACGGTATCGGCTGGGATCTTTGCCGCAACGCTTGTAGGCTTCGCGGGTGGCGGCTATCGCGGGTTGTAGTTTGATGTCATCCGGCCGGGTAGTGGTGGTCAGTTCCCGGGTGAAGGCGTTGATTTCTTCCCACAGCCCTTCGCTGAAGGCGGTATTAGTTACTTCTGCATAGACGGCTGCACCTTTGAAGATGGGGCAGGCCTTTTTTATTTCTTCTGATACGGTGATGTTGTACATGGTTCAATTTATCATTATCCCCGACAGTATGCGCCCGGACTTGATGCCCAGCCGCCGTGCCGAGAAGAAATCTTCGTGTTGCCGGTAAGTGCATATTCCTGCTGTCTCTATCTGGCCGTCAGGTACGCCGAAATCCGATAACTGCATCCGGTTGGCAGCCCAGAGGTCGAGGTGGTACTTATGCGTCTCCGGTTTCCACTCCGAGATGTAATCCATTCGGAAACCTTTGTCGCGGAATGCCTCGTAAACTTCGTCGCCTACTTCAAAGGCGGGGAGCGAGATGCCGGGGCCGATACAGGCGATAAGGTCTGCGCCCGTTGTGCCATAAAGCTGCTGCATCTTGCCAAGCGTATGGCTGAGGATGCCGTTTACAGTTCCCCGCCAGCCGGCATGGACGGCGGCTACTGCCCGGTGCGCATGGTCGTAGAGCAGGATAGGAATGCAATCTGCCGTAGAGATGCAGATGCAGCAGCCCGGTTGGCGGGTTATCAGCGCATCTACTCCTTGCAGCATGGCTGCACGCTCTTGGGGCGAGGCGGCAAGATACTTTCCGTCAATCACTTCCGCCTTCGTGCTGTGTGTCTGGAAAGGGATAATCAGTTCCTTCGTCCGTTGCGGCAGGGACTCGCATAGTATCTCCTGATTCCGACGGACGCACTCCGCATCGTCTCCGGTGTAGGGCGTACAGTTGAAGCTACCGTAATCTCCCCGGCTGCAACCGCCGTGGCGGGTGGTTACAAAACAAGAAATGTCGGAATACGGGGCAAGCGCCTCATATCCCAACATTCTCCTATCTTCGGTGAGAGAAATCATTTTCCGTCTTCCTCCCAGTCTTCTTCTTCGTACTCAAAGTCCTCCAGGTCTTCGATGTCCTCGTCGTTGCCGGCGTCTTCGTAGCTGAGGTCTTCGTCTTCGCCCATTGCTTTCAGTTCTTCTTGCAGTTTGCTGACGTCTTTCGGGCGGTGCACAATGCCTTCTATCTTGTTGCTCTCCTTATTCAGCTCTTCCCAAAGGATGTCCTTCAGTACGGAGATGCCCATACCGGAGATAGAGGAGATGAACACATGCGGAATGCCTTCGGGTAGTGTCGGCTCTATTTCGTCCATCAGTTCCTGGTCCAGCATATCGCATTTGGTGATGGCGAGCACGCGCTGTTTGTCCAGCATTTCGGGGTTGAAGGTGCCGAGCTCATTCAGCAGCACTTCATATTCCTTGCGGATGTCGTCGCTATCGGCAGGCACCATGAACAGTAACAAAGAGTTGCGTTCGATGTGACGCAGGAAGCGGAGTCCGAGTCCTTTGCCGGCACTGGCGCCTTCGATGATACCGGGGATGTCTGCCATGACGAACGATTTTCCGTCACGATAGGATACGATGCCCAGGTTCGGTTCCAGCGTAGTAAAGGGATAATTGGCAATCTTCGGTTTGGCAGCGGATACAGAGGCGAGCAAGGTCGATTTGCCCGCATTGGGGAAACCTACCAGTCCGACGTCGGCAAGTAGCTTCAGCTCCATGATCACCGTCATTTCCTGCATCGGTTCGCCCGGCTGTGCAAAGCGGGGAGCCTGGCGGGTAGCAGTCTTGAAGTGCCAGTTGCCCAGTCCGCCGCGTCCGCCTTTCAGCAGAACGACTTCCTGCCCGTGCTCGGTGACGTCGCAGAGGTATTCGCCGGTTTCGGCGTTATAGACTACTGTTCCGCAGGGAACTTCAATTACTTTATCTTCCCCATCCTTGCCGAAGCTGCGGTTCTTTGAGCCCGATGCTCCGTGTCCTGCCAGGATGTGGCGGTCGTACTTCAGGTGCAACAGCGTCCAGTAGTTGCGGTTACCGCGAAGAATCACATGACCTCCTCGTCCTCCGTCACCTCCGTCGGGGCCACCATTGGGGATGTATTTCTCACGCCTCATATGCGTAGAGCCTCGGCCACCCTTTCCGGAGCGGCAATATATCTTTACGTAGTCAACAAAATTCGATTCAGCCATAATGGTTAATGTACTAATGTGGTTAATGTGTCAATGTGCTAATGTGTTGCGCTTGTGCCGGATGGCAATTAGCACATTGGCACATTAGCACATTGAATAATTATTTTACTCCGTCAATCGCTTTGCAAACATCTGCAAAGATCTGTTCCAGTTCGCCGTAGCCCTTGATATGCTGGTATTTTCCGTCTTGCTTGTACCAGTCAATCAGCGGAGAAGTCTGAGAATGATAAACGACGAGGCGTTTCTTGATAGTCTCTTCGTTGTCGTCGGCACGGCCGGATTCTTTGCCGCGACGGATGAGGCGGGTCATCAGTTCTTCTTCGGGCACTTCAAGATCCAGCATTACGCTTACTTCCTGTCCGCGCTCGGCGAGCATCTTCTTTAATGCTTCGGCTTGGGCAATTGTTCGGGGAAAACCGTCGAATATTACGCCTTTGCTGTCTTTGAAACTATCGAATGTGCTGGCAAGGATGTCAATCATCAGTTCGTCGGGGATCAGCTGACCCTGGTCGATGTAACCTTTGGCAGTCTTACCCAGCTCGGTACCGTTCTTCATTTCAGCACGCAGCACGTCTCCGGTAGAGATGTGGTTGATGCCATACTTTTCTACAATCTTCTCGCTTTGTGTTCCCTTGCCTGAGCCGGGAGCACCGAAAATTACAATGTTCAGCATGTCTTTTAAATAAGTTATTAAAAGGGTTATTTATTATGGTTCTGTTATTCTTCTACTACCGTATAGATGTCGGGATAGTTGCGTCCGAAACCGTCATAGTCCAGCCCGTAACCTACGATGAAGTCGTTGGGGATGTTCATGGCAACGTATTCGATATTGAGGTCTACCTTCAGTTTGTCGGGTTTCACCAGCAAGGAGGCGATATGTATCTCTTTCGGATTGCGGGTACCGAGCGTTTCGAGCAGACGTTGCATGGTGAGGCCCGTATCTACGATGTCTTCTACGATGACTACCGTACGGTCATTGAGGTCCTCGTTGATGCCGATAACTTCTTTGATCGTTCCGGTGGAGGACACACCCTGATAAGAAGCCAGTTTGACGAACGAGATTTCACACGGGATGGTGATGCGTTTCAGCAGATCGGCAGTAAACATAAACGAACCGTTCAGTACACTCAGGAATAGAGGATTCTTTCCGGCCAGGTCGCGGTTTATTTCGTTTGCCACACGGGTTACTTCTTTCAGTATGTCCTGTTCCTTGATGGAGACGGAGAACATCTTGTCTTTTATTTGTATAATATCCATAAGATGGGATGTTTTTTAGAAAGTTGGCGCAAAAATACTATTTTTATTCCACTCCATGCATCATCTTCTGCAATTTCTTTGAAAGCAGGAAGAGGATGACCGATGCTGCGGCGGACATGATGACGAATACCATAAAGAAGTCGAACATCGTTTCAATGCGGTATCCGAGCAATGTTTTCACCTTCCCGGCTTCGGGATAAAGCCCGGTCAGCGTGCCGGCAAATTTATTGGCGGTGGCGGTAGAGAGATACCATATACCCATCATGAGGGAGGCAAAGCGGACAGGGGTCAACTTGTTTACCATAGACAGTCCGATGGGGGAGAGGACGATTTCGCCCATTGTATGGATAAAGTACAGTCCGGTCAGCCAGATAAGGCTCACTTTAACGCCCGGTTGCACGTCTTTCACTCCGAAGCAGATAACGAGGTAGCCCAGGGAGAGCAGCATCAAGCCGATAGCTTGCTTGGTGGGCGAAGCCGGTTCCAGTCCCCGACGGTTGAGGAATCCCCATACGCCCGGCATGATGGCTGCCAGTATCACTACGAAGAAGGGGTTGAAGGACTGTATCCAGGATGCAGGCATTTCCCAGCCCAGGATGACGCGGTCGGTCTGTTCCGATGCAAAGAGGGTGAGCGAGGCGCCCGCCTGTTCGTAGGCTGCCCAGAAGAAGATAACGAAGAAGGCGATGATGTAGATAACGAAGATACGGTCGCGCTCTATCTTGGTGAGCGAACCTTCGAGCAAGATGCTGACGGGGAACACGATGCAGGCAGTGAAGATACCGATACTGATCCATTCGTCGCCGAAGCACCAGTAGAAGAAAGTAGCGAGTGCCACGGTCAGCAATCCCAGAAGCAGATAATTGCGTAGTTTCTTACTCTTGTCTATCGCTACTTCTCCGGCAGTCTTGGCGGCAGCTTGCGGTTGTTCTTTCTTGGAGTCGGGGATAATGCCGAGTTGCTGCCCTTCGGGGCCGATGAGGTACTTGTTCTTCTGCGTCTCGAACAGGATGACGGTGAACACGGTAACGATGGCTGCAATCAGGAATCCCCATTTGAAGTCCTGCGGATTGCCCGTCTCGCCGAAGTATCCGCAGACCAGCGGTGCGAGGAACGAACCGACGTTGACACCCATGTAGAAGATGGTATAGGCGGAGTCCAACCGCTTGTCGCCCGGCTTGTAGAGTTGTCCCACGAGGGAGGCCACCGTCGGCTTGAAACATCCGTTGCCCAATATAAGAAAGGTAAGTCCGCCGTACATCAGCCAGTGGGAGAGTTCCCGGGCATCGAGCATGGAGGCGCTGGCAAACATCAGGAATTGCCCCACTGCCATCATCATCGCTCCCCAGAACACGGAGCGCCGGATGCCCCAATACTTGTCGGCGATATATCCGCCGATAAGCGGCGTCAGATAAACCAGTCCGGTGTAGCTGCCGTAGATGGAGGCTGCGTGTTCCTTGTCGAACAGTAACGCCTGGGTAAGAAACAAGATGAAGATGGCACGCATGCCGTAGTAGCTGAAACGCTCTGCCGTACTGGTGGCGAAGATAAGGTAAAGACCTTTGGGATGTTTGGGTGCACTCATAGTATATTTTCTATTGTCTTTTTATGTTCTGCCTGCAAAATTAATGATTCTTTGTTTACCGCCCTGCATTTGTTTGTTTTTTCTGCCAATTCACTCTACCTTTGCCGTATAAACAAAAAAGTAACAAGATGAAGATATTTCCTACTGCCAGTATCAAGCAACTGGATGCATATACGATCGAAAACGAGCCTATCGCTTCCATCGACCTGATGGAGCGTGCCGCCGAAGCGTTGACTAAAGCCATTTCAGAACGATGGCGTGCCGATACCCCAATGACCGTCTTTGCCGGGCCGGGGAATAATGGTGGCGACGCGCTGGCCGTCTCCCGCCTGTTGGCAAAGAAGGGCTATCGCCCCGAAGTCTACCTCTTCAATACCAAAGGTTCCCTCTCCCCGGACTGCGAGGCGAACAAAGAACGGTTGGCAGGTCTTTCGGGCATCGACTTCCACGAGATTACATCGCAATTCGTGCCCCCCACGCTGACGGCAGACCATGTCGTTATCGACGGCCTCTTCGGCAGCGGACTGAACAAGGCGCTGAGCGGCGGCTTTGCCGCAGTAGTGAGATACATCAACGCTTCCTCTGCCACTGTCATTTCCATCGATGTCCCTTCGGGGCTGATGGGCGAGGACAATACCTACAACGTGCAGTCGTGCATCGTCCGTGCCAACCTGACGCTGAGCCTGCAACTGCCCAAACTCTCCTTCCTCTTTGCCGAGAACGAACCTTTCGTCGGCGAGTGGCAACTGCTGGACATCGGTTTGAGCGAGGATGCCATCGAGGAAACAGAAACCGACTACCATCTGCTTGAAAACGAAGATATGCCTTATCTGCTGAAGCCCCGCGGGAAGTTTGCCCATAAGGGTAACTTCGGCCGTGCCTTACTCGTAGCCGGTTCGCAGGGAATGGCAGGAGCGTCGGTACTTGCGGCGCGTGCCTGTCTGCGTTCGGGAGTAGGGTTGCTGACGGTGCATGTGCCGTTCTGCAACAACTCCATCGTGCAGACTGCCGTACCCGAGGCCATGACGGAACTGGACATCAGCGATACTTGCTTTGCTTCGCCTTCCGATACGGACGATTACCAGGCTGTAGCCGTAGGTCCCGGACTGGGACGGGCAGCAGAGACGGAAACCGCTTTGCTGGAACTAATAGATAATTGCCAGGTTCCTATGGTGCTGGATGCCGATGCGCTGAATCTCCTGGGAGAGAAGCGCAGCTACCTCGGCCGTCTGCCCAAAGGCAGCATCCTGACTCCGCATCCTAAGGAACTGGAACGCCTGGTTGGTAAGTGCCAGAACTCCTACGAACGCCTGATGAGGGCGCGCGAACTGGCAAAGAACGCCGGAGTACACATCATATTAAAAGGTGCTTACTCCGCCATCATCACCCCCTCTGGTCAATGTTACTTCAATAACACAGGCAACCCCGGCATGGCAACAGGCGGTTGTGGCGATGTGTTGACAGGTGTTGTGCTTGCCTTGCTGGCACAAGGCTATGAAACCGAAACAGCCGCCTGTCTCGGTACCTATGTGCATGGCTTGGCAGGAGATATCGCCTGCAAGAAACAGGGTGCTATCGGAATGACGGCAGGCGATGTGGCGGCTTATCTGCCGCTGGCGTGGAAGATGTTAATGTGCTAATGTGATTAATCACATTAGCACATTATTTTCTCGTCGTAATGTGGAAGCACCCTTGCTTCAACTCGTACTTAATGTAGCATTGGTCGGCCTGCTTCAAGTCCCTCAATACCTCGGAGAGTACCAGTTTCAGCGTGTCTGAACTTACATCCTGTAAGGGGCGTCCGTCCTCGTCCTCTATCTTCTGAAACCGCTTCCAACTGACGTCGAACGTTGTTCCGTAGAAGTGCGCTGAGTTTTCGGATGCATTCCCGTTGCGGCGGCGCAGGCGTTTCACATCGTCCTTGGTGCGGAGTACGGAAGTCACGATTACTTTGTTCGGGTTCAGTCCTTTTGAGGTCAGTGAGTCAAGGAAATTTTGCCCGATGTTGTCCAGCAGACTGGCAGCGCCGGGGATAAGATAAGGTATGGAATGCGTCAGCGAGTCTACGGCATAAAGGTCATTCGTTGTGATGTGGCGTAGCTTTCCTTTCATCTTCTCCGCTTCCTGGCGCGAGGCAAGCGGACGGATACCGATGGCCTGTGCTACATTTAAATGCTTTTCGTTCAAATCTCCGAACGAGCGTTTATAGCTGACTACTCCCCGGATGTTACGGGGTTCGTTCAGTTTGAGCGACATATCTTTCTTCTTGCAACCGGCAAAGGTGACGGTAATGGCCATTCCGGCAAGTAATACGATGGGAAGTATTCTTATAGGATGTTTCATTATACTACTATTTATGTGATTTCACCACAGAGGACACAGAGTCTCACAGAGTTTTAAAGTAATCTGTGTTAATCCGTGTAATCTGTGGTGAAACCTCTGCATTTTTCTCTCTGTGAGACTCTGTGTCCTCTGTGGTGAATAAAAACGTCGCAAAGATAATCCAATCTCCCGAACTCCGGGAAGAGATTCCTGCTTTTTTCATGACTTTTGGCAGGTTTGTACTATCTTTGCTGCGAAAAAAGAAAGCAAAACAACGTGCAACGATATTTTATTTACTTAGCCTACGACGGCACAGCCTACCACGGCTGGCAAATCCAGCCCAACGGGGCAAGTGTGCAGGAGCAGCTGATGCAAGCCCTCGCCACCCTGCTTCGTCGCGATGTAGAGGTGGTGGGAGCGGGGCGTACCGACGCCGGCGTACATGCCTCACTCATGGTGGCGCATTTCGATAGCGAAATTCCCCTGGACCCCGCTTTCATGACCGACAAGCTGAACCGGCTTCTTCCGCCGGACATCTCCGTCTACCGTCTGCGTCCCGTGAAGCCCGATGCGCATGCCCGCTTCGATGCCACTGCCCGCACATACAAGTACTACGTTACTACCGCCAAGCAGCCTTTCAACCGTCAGTATCGCTGCCGTCTCTTCCAGACTCCCGATTTTGAGCTGATGAATGAAGCCGCGCAAACCTTGTTCGATTATACCGACTTCACCAGTTTCAGCAAACTGCATACCGATGTCAAGACCAACAACTGCAAGATCATGCACGCCGAATGGACGCAGCACGATGAACAGACCTGGGTATTTACCATTCAGGCAGACCGCTTTCTGCGCAATATGGTGCGTGCCATCGTCGGTACCTTGCTCGAAGTAGGTCGCGGCAAACTTACTGTGGAAGGTTTCCGCCGTGTCATCGAGCAGAAGGATCGTTGCCGTGCCGGCACTTCCGTTCCCGGCAATGCGCTGTTCCTGGTTGATGTGGCTTATCCGGAAGAGTTGTTTCACCCCTCGTCCCCCTAAAGGGGGAGGAGAATACTCCGAAATGGTGACTATTGAGAATTATTATTATTATTAACTTATTATAAACAGACTATTCTCCTTCCCCTTTAGGGGAACGAGGGGTTCAATATTATGTGGTTATTACTTGCTTTCCTTTCCGCCGCCCTTTTAGGCTTCTACGATGCCTTTAAGAAGCAGTCGCTCCGCGACAACGCCGTACTTCCGGTGCTTTTTCTGAACACATTGTTTTCCAGCCTTATATTCCTTCCTTTCATCCTGATATCGGCTTTTGCCCCTTCGGTGTTGGGCGGTACGATGTTCGATGTCCCCGTAGTGGGATGGGAAGTACATAAGTACATTATTATCAAATCGTTCATCGTACTCTCTTCCTGGATATTCGGTTATTTCGGTATGAAGCACCTGCCGCTTACGATTGTGGGCCCTATCAATGCCACTCGTCCCGTGATGGTGCTTGTAGGCGCCATGCTGGTGTTCGGCGAGCGGTTGAACCTTTATCAATGGATAGGTGTGATGCTTGCCGTGCTTTCCTTCTTCCTGTTGAGTCGTTCCGGCAAGAAAGAGGGGATTGACTTCAAGCATAACAAATGGATTCTCTTCATCGTGCTTGCTGCCGTGGCAGGTGCCGTCAGCGGTCTGTACGACAAATACCTGATGAAGCAGCTTAACCCGATGCTGGTGCAATCCTGGTACAATGTCTACCAAGTCTTTATCATGTGCCCCATCATTCTGCTGCTGTGGTATCCCAAGCGCAAAGAAAGCACCCCCTTCCATTGGGACTGGACCATCATCGGCATATCCATCTTTCTCTGTGCTGCCGACTTTGCTTACTTCTACGCCCTGAGCTACGACGACTCCATGATTTCCATCGTTTCAATGGTACGCCGCAGCAGCGTGGTTGTCTCCTTCCTCTTCGGTGCCCTGTTCTTCCGTGAAAAGAATTTAAAAAGCAAGGCTATCGACCTCATTTTAGTGTTGATTGGAATGTTCTTCCTATATTTGGGAAGTAAGTAAATATATTCAGATGCTTCTGAATAATGGAAAAAAGTTTTGTATTTCAGAAATTGTCTCTATCTTTGCATTAAATAAACAGGCTATGAGAATAATATCATTTTCAGCCATAAGAGAATATGTCAAGAAGCATTCCGATGCCGATATACCTCTGCGTGACTGGTATAAAAAGACCGAAAAGGCAGACTGGACATGCTTTGCCGATATAAAGCATACTTTCAATAGTGCCGACTATGTAGGCAATGACAGGTTTGTCTTTAATATCAAAGGTAATGACTACCGGCTGGTTGCAATTGTGTTATTTGCCGCTAAAAAGGTTTTTATCCGTTTTATTGGCACTCATAGGGAATATGATGACAAGGATTGTTCTAAGGCTTAATATTCAAGTTTGTGAGATATAGTAAAACTGTGCAGGATATGGCAAAGATAAAGACAGAGAAACAGTACAAAGCAGCCTGTGCCCGAGTGGAAGAGCTGCTTGAAATCGTCGGTAATGATACTCCGGCCGATGATAAGAATTTCATAGAATTGGATTTGATATCTGATTTGGTTGCCGATTATGAAGAAGAGCATTTTCCCGTGGAAGCCCCGTCTTTGGTCGAGGTTCTTAAACTTCGTATGTATGAAATGGGGTTGAGCCAGACTAAACTGTCGGAACTCTTGAACGTTAGTCCTTCGCGGGTTAGTGAGTATCTTTCCGGTAAATGCGAACCTACTTTGAAGGTAGCGCGGGAAATGAGTAGAAAACTTAGCATTGATGCTAATATTATATTAGGGGTATAACTGTAAATTGTTATGGCAGAAAACTTATATGTAGATGACGGCGCTAAGGACGAGAAGTATCGTGCTTTGCTTCCGCAGTTAAAGAGTTTGATTGAGGGTGAGAGCGACGTGATAGCCAATCTGGCGAATGTGGCGGCGGCATTGAAGGAAACGTTCGGTTTCTTCTGGGTAGGCTTTTATATAGTGAAGGGGGATGAGTTGGTACTTGGCCCTTTCCAGGGACCGATAGCCTGTACGCGCATCAGGAAAGGCCGTGGTGTGTGCGGTACGGCATGGGCGAAAGCCGCAACGCAAGTGGTGCCCGATGTCGATGCGTTTCCCGGTCATATAGCTTGCAGTTCGTCGTCCCGTTCCGAGATTGTGGTCCCGCTAAGGAACCGAGACGGTGAGGTGTGGGGCGTCCTTGATGTGGACAGTGAAGATTTGAACAGCTTTGATGAAACGGATGTCCGTTACCTCGGGATATTATGCTATATGTTATGAATAGAAAAAATGATATGATGAAGAAATTGAGTGTTCTCTTGTGTTCGGCTTTTATCTGGGCGGGTACTATCCAGGCCCAGGAAGCCAAAACGTACTTTAAGAATATGCCGGACTCCCTGTGTCCGCTGCTTACCCCCGTGAACCGTGCGGACTTTATAGACTTTCTGGATAGCAAGATGAAGGCGGAAGTAACCAATAGCTTCGGCGGCAAATCCGAAATGACGGAGCTTTCTCCCGACTATATCCGTGTGAATCTGACCCCCCAGAGCACCTGGCAGATGAAACTCCTGCCCGTGAACGACAGTACGAAAGTGATCTGTACCGTTTCCACCGCATGCGCTCCGGCTTGCGACAGCCATATCAAGTTCTATACCACCGACTGGAAGGAACTCCCGCTTTCGTCCTATCTGCCGAAGCAGCCCGTCATGGACGATTTCATCGCCGAGGCTCCCGACAGCGTGGATATTTATGAGTATCAGGCTGCCCGCCGCCCGGCGGATATGCTGCTGATGAAAGCCGATCTTTCTGCCGCGGATGCCACCTTGACCTTTACTTTCACCACTCCCGACTATATGGAAAAAGAAGCGGCAGAGAAACTGAAACCGTTCCTCTGCCGTCCTGTCGTTTATAGCTGGAATCAAGAGAAAGCGGCTATTTTACCTTGATTCTGTCGAATCCTTCTCCATAGACCCCGATGACAGCACTCTGTGATACGAATGCATTGGGGTCTATGTCTTTTATCAGCCGGAAGATGATGGTCGATTCCCGCTTCTTGGCAAGCACAAACAGCATCTTCTGCTCTTTCCCGCTATAGAAGCCGGAAGCGTTGATAACCGTCACGCCGCGGTGCGGATACTCATTGATGTGCTTTCCTATTTCTACATACTTCTCGCTGATGATAAAGAACTGCACCGATTGGCGGGCGCTGTTCACTACCTGGTCGAGCACAAAACTGCAAATATAGAGAGTGACATACCCGTACACCACCTTCTCCCAATCTTGCAATACGAAGTAACTGGATGAAATGATGATAAGGTCGCATATCAGCATCACCCGTCCCAGCGTGATGTCGCGGTATTTGTTGATGATGGCGGCAATGATATCCGTTCCGCCCGTACTGCCGTTGGAAGTGAATGCAATGCCGATGCCGCTTCCGCAGAACGATGCCCCGATGACGCAAGCCATGAACGGCTGGTCGTGCAGAAGGGCAAGGCCTTCCGTCAGCTTCTGGATAAGCGAAAGGAAGAAGGTGAGCGTAAATACGGCAAAGATGGTTTTGATGCTGAACTTCCATCCCAGAATGCGTATGCCGAGCAGCAACAGCAGGAAGTTTATGGTGAAGTACGTATATTGCACAGGAAATCCGGTAGCAAAATATACAATAGAGGCAATGCCCGGTACACCACCCGTAGTGATGTCATTGGGCAGCAGAAATACCGTCCACCCTATACCGTACAATACCATGCCCAAGGCAATCATCAGATAGTCTCTCAGCTCACGCATCGTGTTCTGCCGAGAGGGGACATTTACAATTGTTTTCATTCTTTCTTTATGTGGTTGTGGAATATAATAGCGATTCTCTCTCCTTGTGTGCTTTAAAATCGCGGCAAAGATAGTAAGCTTTCTTTTATCATCAATATATTAAAAACGAATTTATATTTTTCGCCTGGAATTTATGCATAGAAATAAGTTCTTCAGAGGGAGAGTGCGCGTAATCTGTGCTTGAAAAAACGTGAAGTTTGAAAGAAATAACATTTGTGCTCTCTCTTAGTAAGAAAGATCACTTATAGCAGACAAATGTATAAACAAGCATTGGAATATCCAAATATTAACCAAGAAAAAAGATTCAAACACATCTTGATCTATATCTCAAAATATAGAATATCAATGAGTTATAATCGTATAAAATTATTAGAACGACTAAATATTTAAATATCCAACAAAACCATATATTTCTATAAATCATTACACGATTTTCCGAATATATGCACAATTAAGTCATGGTTAACATCTTTTAGCTTGTTAATAAGCTGATTATCTGCATATTAAACGCTTGTGTTCTCTCTTACTAAGAGAGAGCACAAAAGTTAAAAGATGCATATAGATAAAATTCAGCGTAAATCACTTAATATCAATGCAATGCATAGAGGTTAAGGTCCCCAGACTATGCACGTATGCGAGCAAATCAACATCTTATTCAGCACTAAGGAATGCAAAAGACTGCGGAAAATATTGGTAAAGAAAACTGCGTTTGGTACGCCATGTACGCTTATAAAAGAGAAATGCTGGCACAGCAGGAACTAAAAAAGGCGGGTATAGAGAATTTCATCCCCCTGTGCTACACCGTTAAGGAGCAACAAGGACGAAAAGAACGTGTACTCGCTCCCGCAGTGTCAAACCTCGTCTTTGTACGTGCTACCCAGTCCGCCTTGACCGAATTCAAAGCAAAGCATTCCTATCTGCAATACATCACCCAAAGGGAAGGCAATGGGCTGATACTACTCGTTGTGCCCGACAACCAGATGCAGGAATTCATCCGCGTTGCCAGCCACTACGAAGAGGACCTCACCTACTACAAACCCGAAGAGGTCTGCCTCACACGGGGCGATAAAGTCCGCGTTCACGGCGGAGTGTTCGACGGGGTGGAAGGAATCCTGGTAAAAGTAAAAGGAAAGCGCAGCAAACGCATCGTCATTCAGATACCCGGCATCATGGCAGTAG
>CAJKXC010000018.1 GCA_905203765.1 uncultured Bacteroides sp. | reverse complement strand
TCCGGGCTTTGCGCATAAAAAAAGGTTGTGCCAGCATTTTGACACAACCTCCTTTCTTTATATCTTGTATAGCTGCGCTTATTCCACAATACGATCCAGCAGAACGTCGAATGTCAAGGCACTATATCCCAAGACCCTTCCATTTCTATCTCCGGTAGCACCGTATCCCGACTCCCAGGGAATATACAGCATCCAGCGCTCACCGGTACGCATATATTGCAACGGCCATGTCCAGCCGGGAATAACGCCTGTCACTGAGAAAGTAGTAGGAGAATTAAACTCGGTTACATTCTTTTGCGGCGGAATGGGAATATTGCGGTCTGTGGCACTATACCCTTCAAAGTTTCCATCAAACTTGTCGCCGATCATGATGGTACCATAATAATAGGCACTGACGGTAGAATGATATCCCGAAAAGAGCGGACGTTCACCGGTTTCGTTCTTAACAAGCTTCTTGCAATACACATATTGGGCACCTTTGTCGCCGCTTGTCGACGGTATCTGTATGGCATACAGTTTTCCTAACTCCATCGCATCAGCGCCCTCCGGAGTAGACACATAGTTCTCGCCCGTCAACGCCTTTATAGAATCGGCGAAGGCCTCGTTGCGTTCTCGCCAGTTATCATACTTTCCTACCTCTTCCACTTCATCGCAAGACACAAAAGCGCCTACCAGGAACAGCAGGAAAGGCAAAAACAAAAGGGATGATCTTTTCATTCAATTCAATTATTATAGTATTTACTTTTATCGACCGGGCTATGCTCTGAATGACAGGACATAGCCAGGTTTGTATATTATTGCAGCGTCTTCAGCACCGATGTAATGCTTACACGGTCTGCAATGATATTATTCAGTTCGGAGATAGCTACACGCTCCTGTTGCATCGTGTCACGATTACGCAGTGTCACGCAGTTATCTTCCAGTGTCTGATGGTCTACGGTTACGCAGAACGGAGTACCGATGGCATCCTGACGGCGGTAACGCTTACCGATAGAATCCTTTTCATCGTACTGGCAGTGGAAGTGGAACTTCAAGTTGTCGATGATTTCGCGAGCCTTTTCAGGCAGACCGTCTTTCTTTACCAACGGCATCACAGCCAATTTCACCGGAGCCAGCGCAGCAGGCAACTTCAGGACAACGCGGCTTTCACCGTTCTCCAACTGCTCTTCGCAATACGAAGCCGACATGATGCTGAGGAACATACGGTCTACACCGATACTTGTCTCGATGACGTACGGAGTGTAGCTTTCGTTGGTTTCCGGGTCGAAGTACTTGATGTTCTTGCCGGAGAACTTCTCGTGCTGAGACAAGTCGAAGTTCGTACGGCTATGGATACCTTCCACTTCCTTGAAGCCGAAGGGCATCAGGAATTCGATGTCGGTAGCGGCATTGGCATAGTGAGCCAACTTATCGTGGTCGTGGAAACGGTAATGGTCGTCACCGAATCCCAGTGCTTTGTGCCATTTCAGGCGGGTTTCCTTCCAGGTCTTGAACCAGTCGAGTTCCGTTCCCGGTTTTACGAAGAACTGCATTTCCATCTGCTCGAACTCGCGCATACGGAAGATGAACTGGCGGGCTACGATTTCGTTACGGAAAGCCTTACCGATTTGTGCGATACCGAAAGGAATCTTCATACGACCGGTCTTCTGCACGTTCAGATAGTTTACGAAGATACCCTGTGCAGTCTCTGGACGCAGGTAAATCTTCATCGCACCATCTGAGGTAGAACCCATCTCGGTAGAGAACATCAGGTTGAACTGACGTACTTCCGTCCAGTTCTTGGTCCCGCTGATGGGGCAGACGATTTCTTCGTCAATGATAATCTGGCGGAGTTCGTCAAGGTTATTATCGTTCAATGCCTTTGCAAAACGTTCGTGCAGTGCGTCGCGCTTAGCCTGGTGTTCCAGTACGCGTCCGTTGGTACTGCGGAACTGTGCTTCGTCAAAAGCCTCACCGAAACGTTTGGCAGCTTTGGCAACTTCTTTATTTATCTTGTCGTCGTATTTGGCGAGTTGGTCTTCTATCAATACATCGGCACGATAGCGTTTCTTGGAGTCGCGGTTGTCAATCAATGGGTCATTGAATGCATCTACGTGTCCGCTTGCCTTCCAGATGGTGGGGTGCATAAAGATAGCCGAGTCAATGCCTACTATGTTTTCGTGCAGCAGCACCATGCTCTGCCACCAGTATTGTTTGATGTTGTTTTTCAATTCCACACCCATTTGGCCGTAGTCGTATACGGCTCCCAGTCCGTCGTAAATGTCGCTGGAAGGGAACACAAAACCATATTCCTTGCAGTGTGATACGAGTTTCTTAAAAACGTCTTCTTGTGCCATTTCTTGTTGTATCTAAATTAATTTGATTCTTTTTTTCAGTTAAAAAGCGCCACAAAGATAGGCATTTATATCATAAGTAGGACATAGCGGGTATTAATTTATCTTATTACTACGACTATCATTACCTTTATCAAAAGAAGCCACCCCTTAAATAGGAGCAGCTTCTCTTTCATTAACCTAATCACTACTAATTTACCTAATCGGAACTAACCAACCTAAACACAACTAAGAATTGAATTATGCAGTATATTTCAGCGTTTCAATGTACTGACGGGCTCCTGCGGCTTCAGGATATCATTTGTCTTCTCTGAAACTGCAGCCACATCGGCATTAAGCACTGCTTTGATATCGCGTGAAGAAGCACCAATCTGGAATTTATATGTACCGGCATCCACCACCCACGAAGAAGAAGCCTCATCATAAGAAGCAAGGTCGGCTGCTTTTATAACCAGGGTAACGGTAGCCGCTTCGCCCGGTTGCAATTCCCGGGTCTTGGCAAAGGCTTTGAGTTCCTTATCGGGCTTGTTCATTCCGGCACTGTTCGGAGCAGAGACATAAAGCTGTACCACTTCCTTTCCTGCAAATTTGCCGGTATTCTTCACGTCGACCGACAAGGTATATATCCCGTTATCAGCCTTGACAGCCGGGTTGGCATACTCGAATGTGGTATAAGAAAGACCATAGCCGAAAGGATAAGACACCTGCTTGCCAAAACTGTCGAAATAACGGTAGCCTACAAAGATGTCTTCTTCATAATTGGTATAGTCTACATTCTTCACTGCAGACTTTTTCTCTCCTTTGTTTCTTACGTCCGTATCAGCCTGGGCATCCATCGGGAAGTTGACAGAAGAGGCGGCATCCATCAGCTTGTCCGGGAAAGTCATTGGCAACTTGCCCGACGGAGACACCTTACCGCTCAACACGTCAGTGACACTGTTTCCACCTTCCTGGCCAGCCTGCCACGCAAGCAAAATGGCATCCGGAAGATTCTTCCATGAAGCCGTTTCTATAACACCACCGATATTCAAAGTCACAATCACCTTCTTACCGGCAGCATGGAAAGCCTTACATACAGACTGTAACATCCCATACTCTTCCTTACTCAATTCAAAGTCACTGACCTTACGATCTACAAATTCACCGGAAGTACGTCCCAAAGTGACCAAAGCAACATCCGATTTGGCAACCTGCTCTGCCAAGGCCGCAGCCGAAGGCACAATCTCCGTCGGACGTGGTATAGGCATAAATCTGGAGAATGCCTGAGACGGATCAGGAGCATTCTTCTTATTTTCGGCTGCGATATGCTGCTCATAGGTATTCTTCAAAGATTCATCTATCTGATAGCCTGCATTCTTCAAGCCATCCAGCAGTGAAACCGTATAAGCGCGGTTTACATTGCCCGAACCGGTACCTCCGGCTATAAAGTCGTAAGAAGTACAGCCAAAAAGAGCGATATTCTTGATACTACTTTCTAAGGGCAAAGCTCCGTTATCATTCTTCAGCAATACCATTCCTTCTGTTGCCGATTGGCGGGTAACAGCAGCATGAGCTTTCAAATCGGGTTTATCAGAGTATTTATATCCCTTGAAGTGAGGGCTTTGAAGAATCAGTTCGAGAACGCGTTTTACATTACGATCGAGTACGGACTCATCCAGTTTACCGGACTTTACTCCTTCAATAATCATATCATACTGCGTAGTCCTGCCCGGTTGGAGCATATCATTACCGGCTATCATCTGTGCCACAGCATCCTTTCCACCAAACCAGTCGGTCATCACCATTCCCCGGAAGCCCCATTCATCACGGAGCAAGGTAGTCAGCAAATCTGTGTTTTCAGAAGCATAAGTACCGTTTATATAATTATAGGAAGACATCACGGTCCACGGTTCAGACTCCTTCACAGCTATTTCAAAGCCTTTCAGATAAATCTCACGCAAAGCACGGGGAGTAATGCGGGCATCATTGGCATTCCGGTTGGTTTCCTGGTTGTTGACAGCAAAATGCTTGATGGAAGTACCGACCCCATTACTCTGCACCCCGCGCACGTAAGCAGCAGCTATCTTACCGGCAACAAGCGGGTCCTCGGAATAATATTCAAAGTTACGTCCGCACAATGGATTACGGTGAATATTCAAGGCAGGAGCCAACAGCACATCCGCACCATATTCAAGCACCTCATTACCAATCGACTTGCCCACTTCTTCTACCAGCTCCTGGTTCCAAGTGGAAGCAAGCAAAGTACCGATGGGAAAATGCGTGCAATAATAAGTGGCAGAATCACCCTCACGCGTAGGATCTATACGCAAGCCAGCAGGGCCGTCTGCCAATACAATGGCGGGGATTCCCAGACGCGGTATCGGATAAGTAGTACCCGCAGCTCCCGGAACCATTTTTTTAGTAGTACCGATAACCGTACTGTCACCCGAAGTCCCCGCCATTCCGGTACCGATAACCAAATGGGCTTTTTCCTCCAGTGTCATAGCTCCGATGACCTCATCGACAGAAGCCTTGCCTAATTGAGGAGTGCCCGGACCGCAAGCGCTCAGCACGCCTGCGGTCAGCAACATATAAAAGAATTGTCTTTTCATGGTCTAATCTGTTTTATTTGAACAACTTCGGGGCAAACACAGAGAGATAAGTACGCCAACAAGTCCATACATGCCCGCCGGGAGTCTCCATAAACTCATACTTATATCCCTTCTTATCCAAGTCGGCACGATAAGCTGCATTGTTTTTATAGAGGAAGTCGTCTTTGCCGATTCCCAGCCAATAAAGTTTGGGAGCATTCTTAAACTGGACAGCCAGCTTCTTATCCATATCCTGATAAACAGGACTGTTCTTTTGCTCTGTTCTCTGCACATTGAGCGCAGCCGAGAATAGTCCCACATAATCGAACATATCGGGATAATTCAATGATATATTAGCCGAATGGAAACCACCCATTGAAAGACCGGCAATGGCACGGTGTGCTTTGTCTGCCTGTACACGATAGTTACTTTCCACGAACTTGATGATTTCGGGGAAATAGGTTTCAAAAGCGCCATCCATCGTACCATTGGTCATGTGATAAGGCTTGTAATAACCCAGGCTGCTTTCACCCGGCGCCGCTTCCATAGCAGCATGCCCGTTAGGCATAACGAGAATCATGGGAACCGCTTTACCCTGGGCAATCAGATTATCAAGAATCTGCGTTGCACGGCCAAAGGTAGTCCATTCGTCTTCATCGCCACCCATACCATGCAGCAAATAAAGAACCGGATACTTCTTATCACCGGACTGTTCATACCCGGCCGGAGTATAAATATTGATACGACGGTCCGTATTCAAGCCGTCCGAATGATACCAGCGATGAGACAGCGTACCGTGAGGCACCTTATTCACTTTATATAAATCAGCCGGGCCATTACCGACAATGAATACATTGCTCACTGTGGCAAAGTCACGATAGACATACACATTGTTCGGATCGATAGTAGGCACCCCGTCTACCATAAATTCATAACTGTAAAGTTCGGATTCCAACGGCTTGGTAGTATAAGTCCAAATACCTTCGGCATTTTTTGTCATATCAATCAGACCGGCACCTACCATACCGCCAATGTGTTGTCCTTCTGCTTTCTCGGCAAAGTCACCTGCTATTTGCACTTTCCTGGCGTCGGGAGCTTTGAAATTGAAGGTCACTGTATTATCATTGTTTACAATTGCAGACTTGAGGTCTTGTGCAACAAACAGATTCTGCTGAGCGGATACTTGCAATCCACAAGTTGCCACGAACAATGCTGCTAATAAAATCTTTTTCATTTTAGTATTCTATATTAAAGTTCATTTTTAAAATCATTCAGCTACTGTGATAATCAGGCGGTGATAACGGTTCATCTGAGGCGTACCGTTATCCGTAGCTTCCAGTATCAGGTGAATCGTATCACCCGGTTTGGCATCGGCAGGAATGGTGAAGGTTGTATTGGCAGCAGCCGGATTATCCACAGCAACCTTTCCGTTATAGGTACAGGCTGACACATACTGCCACCATTTAATAGTAACCTCATTCTTATCGGGATCCGTTACTTTATATTTCAGCTTCAATGTCTCACCCGGCTTTCCTGTCATGGCAAGAGCCCCGTCAATAACCGGCTCATGATTCGCATCAGCATAATTCGGAGTAACCGACCACTTGAAGCGGGCAGCCATACCATTCATTACCGGAGCTGTAAAATCGGGTAAAGGATAATGTTCAGCCCTATACTTCATCTGCTCCATACGAGGAAGGTTCTTGACTGAATCCGGCAAGACAGTTCTACCGCCGCACCAACCACCGTAAGTAGGATCTTCATGACCACGAAGGCCATTACCAATCAAGTTCAGATAACAGTAAGTATCACCTTCGGCCAGATAGGAACCTTTCGGCTGCACACCTGTCCAAACGACATAGCCCTGCTTCTTGAGTTCATCGACCGTATAACCTGCCAACCCGAAGAAGTCGAATTTGTCACCTTTCACCATCTGCTTACCGTCTCCCCAGACACGATACATTTCACCGAACGGACCTTTGCTGCGGATATTCTCCTGCATCCATTCCGGAGAATAGAATATCTGGTTCTCTTTGGACGCCCTCAATTGGGCATTGTATGCCAGACCGACCGTCATACCACCCATTTCCATCTGTCTGAGTTCCGGCCAGAAAGGTTTGATATATCTTGCATAAGTATCGTCCTGGTCGCCCGAAAGGGAAAGGATTACTTTCTTTGCTATTTTCTCCTTAATACCTTTCCACGCATCGGTATGCTCATAAATGTCCTGAATGGATTTCAAAGCACGGGCAATGGTGCTGGCACCACCCCAAGCATTGACAAATACAGGGTCAGTACAGTCATCGAGCAGCACAGCCTTTATCAATTCCGATCCCGGAGTGTCCTTAGAGATATCTCCGTCAAACTCTATGTTACCGATACGTACTTTCGACTTCAAATACTCGGGAGTAGGATAAGAGGGGTCGTGTACTTTCAGATTGGGATATACTTTCTCATAAGCCTCTACCGCATCGTCAATGAAACGCTCATTCGGGTCCCAACGCCAGCTCTCCATCGGTGGATAGTCTATTCCGTTACGGGAATATTCCCGTCCGGGCACATACCACTTGGTACCGTGTCCGTCGCCTTTCCAATGGAACTGGCTGCTGGCATAAATCAATCCTTCTACCCGGAAATCCGTACTGAAAAGCAAAAAGCGGATCAGAGAATTCAAATCATCGAGTTCCGGGTCACAAGTAATGATGACACGCGGCTTGGAAGAATCTTCACTGGACGTTTTCTGCCCATGCATGCAGGCAGGCATCACGGTCAGAAGACCTGAAATTAATAAGCATTTAAATTTATTCATAATATCATATTTATTGATTAATACCAGTTCGCACATCACCAACCCGGATTCTGAGTCATATTTTTATTAACATTCATTTCTGTTGCAGGGAATGGAAGCAATTCGTGCTTACCGGTCTTAAAGCCCACGGAAGCATTCTTCTGTTCATCCCAACTTACACGACCGTCTTTATAAAGAGCCGGTCTTTCCTGACCTCTCTTAGCCAGCACAGTTGCCGCATCGCCCCAACGGATTAAATCCTGATAACGGCAACCTTCCATCCAAAGCTCCAAGCGTTTCTCTTTCTTGATATCATCCATTGAAACACTACCTAAAGCCAGCAATTGAGCACGGGTACGCACTTTGTTTACGTATTCGGCAGCTTTCGCAGCATTACCTGCCTGCAAATTAGCTTCGGCAGCAAGCAATAGAACCTCTGCATAGCGCATTACGCGGGTATTGTTTGGACAACGCAACCAATAATAGTTGATAACGTCTTCTTCATACACACGGTACTTCCAACTGAAATAGCCGGCATTGTCGTACATATATGCAACAGAAGCATTCAATGAAATACCCATATCTTCCATTTGCCCGTATGTTTTGATGGAAGCATTCAGCCGGTAGATATCACCCATCTCAACAAATGCATCATAACTTTCCTTAGTCGGATTAAAAAATCCCCAGCCACCATGAGAATAAACCTGGGTAGGTTCATTGAAAGAAAGCATATCGCCGCGCCAGTGCACGTATACCCAAATCATATCACTCATGATGCCGGTCGCATTATTGGCATCGTAAACATAGTTACTCTCGAACATGCTTTCGCTATTGGCCTCACCTTTGGTTGTCTGAATATTCTCATAATCGCTGTACAACTCATACTTACCGCTTTTTATTACATCTTCAAGCACAGTAGCAGCAGCACTGTAATTTTCCTGGTAAACATATGCCTTGCCCAACAAAGCCTGTGCAAACTGTTTGGTGATGCGATAAGTAAACTTGTCGACATCCGATTTCTCGTCCAGGTCGCCACTATTGGCAGCATCCGTCAAATCCTGATTGACCAATGCCCACAAAGCATCCGTATTGCCATTGGCCTGTGCGTACTCGCCTGAAGCCAGCGGATGGTCTACCAATGGCGGAGTTCCCCAAAGACTGATCAATTCTATATAAGACATGGCACGAAACACCTTTGCCTCTGCACGCGCACGAAGTTTTACTGCAGAATCCTCGCCAACATACTGCAATACAATATTCGCCGCATAAATCACTTTATAAAGATTTGTGTAGAGTGTCTTGATATGAGAGAAGTCCGAATCGAACGTATAAGTCGACAACAACTGTGCACTTGCAGCCGTCCAGCTTTCACCGCCCGCATAACAATCGTCCGAAAGAAGATTCTTCAACCAGAATGCAGGCGCATAAGTAGCTTTCCAGTTACTATAGCAAGCGATAATGGCTTCTTCCGCCTCTGCATCCGTTTTATAGAAATCATCGAAAGTACTTACACCGTGTTGCTTGATATCCAGATTATCCACACAAGAGGAAAAGAGGACGCAACCGACAAGGATTAAACTTGATAAAATATATTTTGCTTTCATATTGCGTATTGAATTAAGGATTAAAATGCTACATTAAGACCAAATACAACCTTCTTACTGGATGGATAAGAACCCATATCCAACCCCATTGCATTACCTGTACTTGTGAATTCAGGATCAAATCCCGGATATTTAGTAAAAGTAAAGAAGTCATCCAAAGAACAATAGAGACGAAGATTGCTTAAAGACACTTTCTTCAGCAGATTCTTAGGCAGATTATACCCCAATTGAATCTGTTTAATTTTGAAATATGAACCATCAAAGACAAATTTGGAACTCTTCAAATATTTGTCATAATTACCGGGATTGGAACGAGCATATTTTGCATTATCACCGGCTTTAGTCCAACGACCGTCATAGAATTCTTTCAAAGTATTTGCCTTCATACGGGAAGTACGGTTATAACCTGCAAATACATCATTACCCTGCGAACCGGATCCGAAAACAGTCAAATCAAAGCCTTTCCACGCAGCTGTCAAGGTGATACCATAAGTAAAATCGGGTATGGCAGAGCCAATCTCCACCTGGTCGGCATCTCCAATAATACCATCATCAGTCAAGTCGGCAAAGACAGGGTCACCCGTTTCCGGATCAATACCCGTACATTTGTAGCCACGCATATACCAAATGGGGTGTCCTTCTTCAAAGTAGTTCATAACGCCAATGCCGGCACTTGTCGTACTTTGGATACGTTCCAGGGTCTCATGCAGATAAGTCACCTTATTCTTCAAGGTTGCAATATTGGCTTTTACGCTATAACTGAAGTCTTTGATATGATCACGCCATGACAGTTCGAACTCAAAGCCGCTGTTCTTGACGTTACCGGCATTCATTGGAGAGGTAGTATTACCTACTATCAACGAAGGAGTAATACCGGTTACAATCAAATCCTTTGTTTTCTTTTCATAATAATCCACACCAAAACTCAAACGGTCGTTCAACATACGTAAGTCAACTCCCAAGTCAATCTGTTCGGAAGTTTCCCATTTCAGTTCATAGTTACCGGTTGCCGATGGCAATGAACCGGTCTCATAAGACACATCATTGGTCATGGGATAACTGATTTCAGACAAGATGGTAGCGTCATACATATAATCTGCCAAGCCGGCAATACTACCATTCTGTCCCCAACTTGCGCGCAATTTCAGGTGAGAAATTGCCTCGATATTTTCCATGAACTTCTCATTGGAAAGCACCCAACCGACAGATACGGCCGGAAAATATCCCCAACGTTTCTGCAAAGGCAGAATAGACAAATCGGCAGCATCGGCACGCAGAGTAAACTGGGCAAAATACTTGCCTGCATAATCGTAAGAAGCTCTGCCGAAGTATGATAGATTTGCATATCTGCGCTTTTCACCACCGCTAACCGTACGGGTAGCCGTACCCGTTTGATAGGCAAAGTATGCATAATTGGGATCCAGTTTGGTAATACCCAAATCGAGTTTATCACCGGAACGGCTACCGTTGATGCCACCCGTCACGCCAAAAGAGGTATTGGAAGAATAAGACATACCAACCATAACGTTTACATTGTGTTTATCTGCAAATGTCTTGGTATAGTTGGCAAAGTTTTCCCATTGCCAGTAAGTGGTATTCGAGCTTGTAGCATTCACAGATACATAGTCCTGATAAAGGTCCGAACAAGTAATGTTAGGCATCGTGTAGCCGTAAGAGTTGTTATAAGTATAACGGTAACCCAGGCGTGAAGTAATAACCAGCTCCTTGATGGGAGTAAAGTCCAGATACGTAGAGCCACTGAACACAAAGCCGTCTCTTTTTGTCGTACCACGGTCGCGCATTATATACGGATTGATATTGTTGGAATCACCGTAAGGAGAAATTGAATAATAGTCCCCAGTGGCATTCTGAAGCAAAGTATGGCCTTGATTCATATAGTTAATCATGGTATCAGGCAGTTTGTCCGGTGCATAGGTGACAGGAGTCAAAGGATCAAGCTGAATGGCAGACAACATAAGGGAACCGGTTGCAGAACCTTCGCTTACAGACTGTACATGATAACGGGAGAATGAATTGTTGGTCGTAAACTTCAGCCAGTCCTTCACTTTATAGTCAGCATTGACAGTACCGGTAATACGGTCAAAAACATCTTTATCGCCTACAATAGGACCATTGTTGCTTAAATAAGAGAGCGAAGCAAACAATGAACCGTTTTCATTAGCTCCCTGGAAGTTTACGTTATGGCGTTGCATCATGGACGATTCAAACGTTTCGTTCACCCAATCGGTATTTGTCTTTCCATCCCAGTATCTATCGATTGTCTCTCTGGGAATAAGGTTACCCTCAGTCATATAATTGACATATTCCTGAGAATTCAGAATATCGGGAGTACGTCCCAAAGTCTGTGAAGACAGCTGGAAATCATAAGAAATACGGCGAACTCCCTTCTTTGCTTTCCGGGTGGTAATAAGAACGACACCATTACCTGCCTGGGCACCATAGATCGCGGCAGAGGCTGCATCTTTCAGTACTTCCATACTTTCAATGTCATTCGGGTCGATATTGCTGATATCTTTCGTGCGCAAACCATCGACTACGTATAGAGGGTCAGAGCTGGCATTACTGCTATAACCGCGAATACGGATAGCAGGATTTGAGCCCGGAGCTGCGGATGCAGAAATAATCTGTACACCGGCTGTCTTTCCCTGCAAGGCCTGTTCTGCATTGGTTATGGTACGATTTTCAAAATCTTCCGCCTTTACCGAAGATATGGCTCCCGTTACAGAACTTTTCTTCTGTACACCATATCCTACTACTACCACTTCATCCAAAGTCTTGGTATCTTCTTTCAGTGTAATATTCATAGTACCGGCAACAGCCTTCTTTTCCTGGGTTATATATCCGATATAAGAATAAATAATGGTAGCGCCCTCAGTCACCGACAAAGTATAATTACCATCCAGGTCAGTTATTACACCGTTTGTAGTGCCTTTTTCAAATACGCTTACACCAATCATCGGTTCGTTAAGTTCATCAATGATCTTACCAGACACATTCACTTGTTTCTGTGCAAAAACAGATGTCATACCTACCAAAAGGAATAGCACCAGAGCCATTAACCTTTTCTGCCTAATTTGCGTTACAATTGTTTTCATTTAATACTATTTTGGGTTAACAATGAATTTTAAAAACATCAGTTTGAAAGAGTTATCAGTACCAGCCCTATTACAAACATCACAAACATGATTGCAATCAAAGGTATGGTACCTTTCGGAGCACCTTTGAATTCCTTCCATACAAAGAATCCCCAGATCATGGCTACAACCGGTGCAGCATTGCTCAGTGCATAAGATATGGCAGGGTTGGCAGAGCCGGCTCCCATAAAACTGACCACCATGCCACTCATCCAGATGAAACCACCCAGCATACCGACAAGATGCGTGCGTGCATCGCCTTTCAAGTAATCCTTCATCGTCACCTTATTGCCCTGCACCGGATGGCTCATAGCAAAGGCGTTAAAGACAGGAGTAGTGACAAGCACTCCCGCAGCGAAGCAGAATACACCCGTATAAGGAGTCAGTGTTCCGGTACCGCCCGTAACATATTGTGGGTCGAGCGATTTTACAACCAAGCCATAAAAGAACATAATGGCCAGTCCCGCAACAATAGCCAGTAGAATACCTTTCTTCGGAGTGGAAGCATTGCTTGCCGACATCTTACCATAGGCTTGCCCACAGATATAAATAGCGATAACGATTATTGCGACACCGATCCAAAGCAACGTTTGATTTCCGGGATAAACCTCACCTGCCAAAGAGATAAGCAGATAATTAAAAATAATGCCGCCAATCCAGGCCAGCCCACCACCGATAGGGAAGCCGATTGACATGCCTGCCACAGCGATGGCAGCCGTGAGGAAGATGTTCCCAAAATTCCAGACGATGCCTCCCAGTAGCGCATATTTCATGCTATTCCAGTCCATCACCGCCAAATCTTCAAAGAAAGTACGCCCTTCGCTGCCCAAGCTGCCCAAAGTAAGGGCACCCAACAGAGCCGTAAAGAACAAACCGAAAGTCAAGTCCCAATAGAAAAGCTCGAAACTCCAGCTTTTCGAAGTCACCATCTTCTGTGTATTGGCCCATGAACCCCAGCAGAGGCAGCAATAGGCACAACACAAAATGGCTAAAACATAGTTATCAACGAGTATCATAGTTTTTCTTCCCAGTTTTTACGGTGCGACTCCTTATTCATGTACATATAAGTTCCATCCCAAATAATTATCGATGGCCTCATTCAGAATATCCTTCACATCATTGCGAACCATAGCTACATGATGTTCATAACCGTTCTTGCAAATGTGTTTCATTAAGCTCTGCAGATTATCCACCTTAGTGACGGCAATACATCCATCCATTCCATACGGGTCATCGGTTATTTCACCGGTACCCAGATAGGCTTTGATACATCCCTTGGTATCATCGGTGGAGATACGGAAGAAAGTGAAATCTCCTTTGGTAACTTTGCCATAGACGGCACCAAATGTATTTACCTTACCCAAGGTGCGCCCCAAAACGCCCAACGTACCGAGCTTCAAGTCATTCTGCACGAATGATTTCGGGAAGTTACCGCAGTGTGTACATACACATTTGTTACGGTCTTCTGCAAAGTTGTTATTCCAATCGAGCAATGCCGACTGTCCTTTTGCGGCCAACGTCAAAGCATACATGGATACAGCGCCTGCAATATCGACCTCACAAGCTGCTGGAAGCAGTTTCTCGCCCAGCATACTCATTGTCACACAAGCCGCACAGCCATAGTTCTGTTCCAAAGAATCCCAGCATTGAACAGCAACGGCATCAATCTGATTCGCTTCAATCCAACGCTCCACAGCCACACCGAATTTTGCCTGTAACACTAACTTATCGCTATATTCCCTGGGAACGGCGGCATAACACTTAATCTCCTCCAACTTTTTCAGTAATCCGGCATCCGTATCTTCTATTTTGCGGGCAGCACCAAGAATCTCCGAAAGATCTACCGGTACTACTGTAATGCCACTCTTTTGCAACAGTTTCTCGCTGGCACGTACGGTCTGGAAGCCAGCAGGACGGGCACCGATAGCTCCGATACGGGCATGACGCAAGCCGTTGACTACACGGCAGATACCTGCAAACTTATTGATGTCTTTAGCCAGCAAGTCGGAATAGATAGAATATGTATGTAAAGTGGTATCAGTAAACGGTATACCATATTGATAAAGATTATTGCAGACCGATATCTTACCGCAGAAAGCATCACGACGACTATCCAAGTCAACCTTGTCATTTTCGTCATCGCACGCCTGTACCAGGACAGGGACATTCAGATCTGCTACACTGATAGCATTGATAATGCCAATCTCAAAACCAAAGTTCGGCAATGAAACGATGATACCGTCAATACGGTCACGGTTCTGCCGGAAGAGGTCGGCACACTTCAGGCCATCTTCACGGGTCTCGATACTACTACTGCCGGTCGGAGTTGCATCTTCGGGCAGAATTACATAGTCATAGCCCTCATCGGTAAGGGTCTTCAACAGTTGTTTACGAACGTCTTTTGCCAATTCAGAATTGAAATAGGCACGGGTGCCGATAATAATGCCAAAGCACATTTTCTTCTTGTTTTCCATTGTCATTGTCGGTATTAAATTTATTACTATAAAGATTATTCTATTTGATTAATTGGTTCACAGTTTTCAGCCAACCCTCGTACCAGTCGTGCATCAATTGCGCATTATCCTGTGGGGTTATTCGGCATCGGCTTCTGCGCAAGGCAGCTACCTGTTCAAAGCCGGTCCATACTTTACGGGCTATTCCGTTCATCACCACAGCACCCAGTGCCGAAGCTTCTTCAATGTCCGAACAGTCGATAGGGACACGCAGGCAGTCTGCCTGGAATTGCATCAGAAACTTATTTTTTGTAGGGCCACCGTCTACGCGAAGTTCTTTCAGTCCGATGCCTGCCTTACAAGTCATAGCTTTTACCAAATCATTCACCTGATAGGCTATAGACTCAAGGGCAGCCCTGAGGATGTGGGCCCGTCCGGTTCCTAAGGTCATGCCGGAAATAGTAGCCTTTGCTTCGCTGTGCCACCAGGGGGCGCCCAATCCGGCAAAAGCAGGGACAAAGTACACGCCGCCGTTATCCTTGACTGCAACAGCTTGTGCTTCTGCCTCACCCGGCGATGCAATCATCTTCAGTTTTTGTTCCAACCAGCTTATTGTAGCTCCGGTGCAATGAATATTACCCTCGAAAGCATAAAACACTTTGCCGAGAGCGGCAAAACCGACAGAAGTAACCAAACCTTGAGGAGCCGGCACTGCTTTTCCACCAATATTTACCATTACCGATGAGCCCGTACCATAGGTGGTTTTACCCAATCCCTCTTCAAAACACATCTGACCGGTCAATGCGCCATGCGAATCTCCCAATACACCTGCAATAGCAATAGGTTCCCTGAATAGGCCGCCAATTGTCGTTTCTCCGAAAACAGCATCGCATGGCAATACTTCGGGCATCATACTTTCAGGAATAGTGAACAGTTTCAATAAATCATCATCCCATTGCAGAGTATGGATATTAAATAGTAAAGTTCTGGAAGCATTGGTGTAATCCGTGACATGGCGTTTACCTTCCGTCAAATTCCAAATGAGCCACGAATCGATCGTTCCCATCAGCAAATCTCCATTGTCAGCAGCCTTGCGTGCACCTTCCACATTATCAAGTATCCACTTCACACCACTGGCCGAGAAATAAGGGTCTATCAACAGGCCGCTCTTTGCCTGCACCATTTCACTGTATCCTTGCTTTTTCAGTTCATTGCAGAAGTCCGCCCCACGCATGCACTGCCATACCACAGCGTTGCATACCGGTTTTCCCGTATGCCGGTTCCATACCACCACCGTTTCACGTTGGTTGGTGATAGCCAATGAATAAGTTGTGCTATCCATAATTTCACCCTTCAACAGTTCTGCCACTCCCTTCAACACATTCTGATAAATTTCTTCAGCATCGTGCTCTACCCAGCCTACTTGCGGATAATACTGCTGATGGCTCACGTTGACACGACGTATCATTTCACACTTTTCGTTGAAAAGCATGGCCTTGGTGGCAGATGTACTTTGGTCAATTGTAATGATTGAGTTTTTCATGTTATGTATTATATAAAGGCAGATATCAATTATTTAAGGAAGTCCAATGCGCTTTTCACAATACCGTCGGAGTCCAGACCGTAATGCGCAAAGATTTCATTCGAATTTCCATGAACCACATTTTCATCAGGAATACCCAATATCTTTACCGGTACGGGATGTTCCGAGATAATTTCGGTGACCATGGCACCAAGACCGCCAAACTGGCTATGCTCCTCCACCGTGATAATGCGTTGGGTTTCAACCGCAGCTTTCAAAACCGCTGCCTCATCACAGGGTTTGATAAAAGCCATATCCAGCACACGGGCAGAAATACCTTTTTTGCGCAGTTCCAGACCAGCTCGATAAGCATGATACACAGTCTCGCCCGTACCGATGATAGTGAGGTCAGTACCATCAAGCAATGTATTGGCTTTACCCACTGCAAAATCAAAGTCATCGTTTTCATAAACATCGGGCACAGCGGCACGACCTACCCGCACATACACGGGTTCAGGATAATCAATCAGGAATTCAACCAGCTTTTTGGTCTGGCGGGCGTCACAAGGCAACACAATGTTCATGCCCGGAAATGTTCGCAACACAGCAATATCATGCAAACTATGATGGGTAGCACCCAATGCCCCATAGGCTACACCGCCACTTACACCTAATATTTTCACATTGTTCCGGCTATAAGCCAAGTCTACTTTTACTTGCTCCAGGCTGCGGGCTACATAGAAGCATGCCGGACCGCAGACAAAAACCTTCTTGCCGCTATGTGCCAGTCCTGCCGAAATGCCTACGGCATCTTGTTCCGCAATACCACATTCAACAAACTGCTGTGGCAGTTCCCTGGCAAAATCATTCAACGTCACCGAACCACGGGCATCCGTTGTTACGGCAATGATATCTTTGTCCGCACGGGCTAATGACAACAAAGTATCGGTGAAACTTTTTCTACAAGCTATCATACTTATTTATTTTCTAAGTTCTTAATTCGTTCTGATATCTCCCGGATGGCCTGCTCATACTGCTCTGCACTGGGAACACCGTGATGCCACTTGGCGACTCCTTCCATAAAAGAAACTCCCTTGCCTTTTGTAGTATGGGCCACCAGCAGATGGGGACGATGATTGGCATAGTCAATAGAACGGAAAGTCCTGACAATATCTTCCATGTCATCACCATTCATATCCTTTACCTCCCAGCCAAAAGCTGTCCAACGGTCATGAATATCATCAATCCCCATTACGTCTTCCGTATCGCCGCTAATCTGCAAATGATTACGGTCTATTACAGCCACCAAGTTATCCAGCTTATACTGGCGGGCAGCCATTGCAGCTTCATAAATAGAGCCCTCACCCTGCTCTCCGTCTCCCATCAGTACATAAGTTTTGTAACTCTTCTTATCCATTTTAGCTGCAATTGCAATGCCTACCCCAACGGACAAGCCGTGTCCCAAAGCGCCTGTATTCACTTCAATTCCCGGCACTTCGATAGTAGGATGTCCCGAAAGAACAGAGCCATAATGTCCCAATGTGTCGAGAACCCCCTCTGTAATAAATCCTTTTGATTCTAATGTCACATACAGAGCTTCCACACAATGACCTTTGCTCAAGATGAAGCGATCGCGTGAATCATCTTTAGGACAACTTGCATTTACATTCATTACATCAAAGTAAAGGGCCGTAAGAATATTAAGACATGATAAATCCCCGCCAACATGCCCGGCCTTTGCATGATAGATAATCTCTATTAATCGTCTTCGATTCTTTTCTGTTTGTATAAACAACTCTTTCGTTTCCATACACTAAATTCTTTCGTTTACTTTGCAAAAGAAAGAAAACAAAAGCATAAAACAAAAGTAAACGAAAGATTTCTTTTCTTTATTAACATATATTATGAGGATTAAGAAAGGAAAAGTAAATAAATAAAATATAAAACAAAAGCAATCAATAGAAGAAAAGATAAATATTAGAGCAAAAAAGAAGAAAAGCATCATAAATCGGCTTTCATTTGACCTTTTTTGACTACCTTTGCGCAAAAAATAAAAAGGTTATATAATGCTCAACACTGTAATAGAGGGAATAGAAGCAATCCGACAAGGCGAAGTCATAATAGTTGTCGATGACGAAAACAGAGAGAACGAGGGCGATTTTATCGTATCCGGTGAAAAAATAACTCCCGAGATCGTTAATTTCATGCTTACACACGGAAGGGGACTACTCTGTGTTCCACTGACGCGTACACGCTGTGAGGAACTGCAATTATATCCGATGTCAGAAGACAACACCTCATTATTAGGAACCCCGTTCACCATGTCTGTCGACTTGAAAGGATACGGTTGTACAACCGGAGTATCCGCCTACGACCGCCATGCTACCATACAAGCTTTAGTTACCGGCAACATAAAGCCGACAGAATTGGCTCGTCCGGGACACATTTTCCCCCTCTGTGGCAGGGATAACGGCGTATTAGAGCGTGACGGACACACCGAAGCCCTTATCGATATGACAAGAATGGCGGGATTAACACCCGGCGGAGCTCTTATCGAAATATTGAATGCCGACGGCACAATGGCTCGCTTGCCGCAACTACTCGAAATAGCAGAGAAGTTCCAATTAAAAATCATATCAATCAAAGATATCCAAGAATATCGAAGAAATAAGAACATATAAAGTTAGATCATGGCACTAAACCAAAGAAGAGTTAAGATTTTAAACCTAATCCGCGAAGACGGACATGCAAAAGTCCAAGAGTTGAGCAAAATATTCAACGTAACGGATGTAACTATCAGACAAGACTTAGAAGCTCTTGAAAAGATGGGATATATCCAAAGAGAACATGGCGGGGCCTTCTTGAAAGACGTAGGTTCGTTTGCAAAAACCGGGAAAGTCCTCAACCAATCCCATATCGAAGAGAAGAGAGAAATAGCCCATAAAGCCATTTCTTTTATCAACGAAGGCGAAAGCATTATTCTCGACTCAGGTTCCACGACCACAGAGATCGCCAAATTACTTACGCAATACAGGGATCTCACAGTCATTACCAATGCACTGAACATTGCATTAATTTTAGGTGAAAATCCCGGCATCAACTTAATTGTGACCGGCGGAGAATTCAAAGCCCCCACCCTTTCGCTAACGGGGAAAATGGCAGCCGACTCCCTCAAGGATTTCCATGCCAACAAACTATTCCTTGCCACGGCAGGAATATCTTCAGACATGAGCCTAACTTACCCAAGCCTCAGCGACCTGATGGTAAAATCTGCCATGATAAGTGCCGCCGAACATGTTTTCCTGGTAGCCGACTCCTCCAAAATCGGGGTGAGCGCATTTGCCAGTTTAGGTCCGATTTCAATGGTAAACACTTTCATCACCGACAGTAATATTTCGGAAGAAAATATAGAAAAGATGAAAGAAGAGAATATCAACCTCCTAATCGGATAAGATAAAGAGAAAACATATCAGGCAAAACTGAAGGAACGAAATCGGAGAAATAGAACAATTCTACTTTCCCCGTACCTCCTCCGTACCCGCTCCGTACCTGGTCCGCTCATTTTCTCCCCCTATAGGAGCGAAGAAGAAGCGAAGAAGGTACGAGGGAGAAGTGTTTTTGACCAATATGGATGGAGTAGAAAAGCTATGACTGGTTTGTTCCCGCTATCCGATACGCTTCCCGCACTACTTCGTCGGGATAGCCGCACATCTCGATGATGCGGATGGCGTTGCGTTCGGTCACAGGTCCCGGCTTCAACTTATAGTCGAAGGACAGGGTATCGTTTGTCACACTTTCGCTGAAGTGATACAACTCGTACTCATCGCCGAGCAAGGAAGCCAGTTCGATGTCGTGCGTGGAAACAAAGACAAGGTTGCCTTGCCGCGCCAAGGCGGAAAGTACAGCTTTGGCGATGGCGATGCGTTCTGCCGTATTGGTGCCCCTGAAGAGTTCGTCGAGCAGGAACAGGCGGTGACGGCTGCTGCCGAGTTCCAGCATCTCCTTGATGGTCTGCACTTCTTCCAGGAAGTAACTTTTTCCTTCCATCAGGCTGTCTTCCAGATGGATGGCGGAAGACAAGCTGGTATCTACAGGGAAACGGAAACTGCGGGCAAAACAAGTATGGAGCGCCTGCGCTGCCAGCAGATTAAGCCCTATCACGCGGATGAATGTAGTTTTGCCGGACATATTGGAACCGGTGATGAGAACCGACTTGCCGTGAAGGGTAATATCATTGGGGATGCAGTCCTCGACAAGCGGATGGTAAAGCCCCTCGGCATGGAAAGTCTCGCCGTCGGCACAAGGCTGGGGCAAAGCATAATACGGCAATCCGTCGCGAATCAGCGATACCGTACAAAGCACATCTACCAGCCCGAAGAAACAGAACACTTCTTCTATCTGCTCCTGCCTGCCTTGCAGCAGGAAGAAAGCCTTGGAAACGGGAATGGCTTCCCGCAGGAAAAACACATTTATCAGTTCGGTCAGGTAGTAACCGATAATCATCGCGTCATTCTCCAGCCCGATGCTGAAACGGAAAGAAGACAACTTCTTCAGCAGCGGGTGCAGGTTGTGCAAGGTGTCCCGGATATTGCCATACACCGAAGCGCACAGCGGATATTCCGCCAGCTTCTCCGCTTGCCTGAGCAACCGCCACAGTTGGGGAATGGAAAAGAAATACCCCTGAATGCGCGCCTTGCTGCGATAGTGCAGAAACAGATTCACCAGCACAGCGATACACAGCACTCCCAGCCAGACGAGGGACGAAGTAAGATAAGTCACCCCCAACAGAATGAAGGGAACGAACTGCAACACGCACAGCAAGCGGTAATAGCGGCGGGAATATACCGGATGGGCGGTGGCGAACAGCGAGGGTATGGTATAGGCATCCGACTTGTCCAGTTTCTTCAACTCGCGCTGGATATTCGCGCGCAGTGCCTTGTCTGCGGAGAGCTCGTCGATAGCTTTCTCATGCTCCGCCACTTCGGAAAGCCGGTTATAGTGCATCAGGTCGTAAAGATACTGCCGCCCCACACAAGAAGAGGTGGCATCCATCGATGCAAAGAAATCGTCCAAGTTCAGGTCATCCCATATTTTCTGCGACAACAGGCCGTCCGTATCTTTCCCCGACCGGTACTCATGATAGAGAGATATATCCGAAAACGTTTGTTCCATTAGAGAATAAGTATTTTATTGACAGATTAAATAATGCAATACCAGAATATCCTAACGCTCACAAAGTTATAATAAATAAGCCGAAGTTAGTATCTTTTCGCCTGCAAAACAGACAGACAGATAGCATATTTAAGACACTCACGACCGCAATGCAACATTACAGCCCCATTAACGCAACATATTTACGTTTATTTAAACAGGATATCGCTATCTTTGGAAGATTAAACTTCAGATTATACAGTATGTCTTTTACAAAGCATTTACACAGATTAGCACTCTCCCTCATTTGGCTGCTATCGGTTTATACACCAGTGGCAGGACAAACTCCGTATGTATTCCGCCATTTGAATGTTGAGAATGGACTTTCAAATAATAACGTGAAAGCCATATTGAAAGACAGTGAAGGTTTCTTATGGATAGGAACTGATAACGGACTGAACCGGTACGACGGATATAATTTTAAGGTCTACCAGCCCAAGGAGAAAGATAGCAATTCGCTATTATCCAACGATATTGGGAACTTGCAGGAAGATGCTTCCGGCAACTTGTGGATTAGAACCGATATGATATACTGTATATATAACCGCGACAAAGACAACTTCATTACCGATATACCCTCATATCTCCTGACAATGGGTATCCGGATAAATGGCGAGTACAAAGTACATATTGACAAGAAGCACAATTTGTGGGTGATACAAGGTCAAGATGTCTTCTATTTTGATTTTTCCCATAAAGCCCTTAAAACATTCAGGATAGAAGACCTTCCGGAAGAAACCCCGAAATTAAGTGTCAGTGATGATGGTGAAAACCTGTATCTCCTATGGGACTCAATCCTGTTGAAGATAGAGAACCGCACAAAAAAATGCGAGCGAATAGATAATGCCTGTTTACCTCCAAACCCCATTGCTGGAAATCATGACAATGTATACATCGATCATCATGGCGGAATCTGGGTGTATTCTGACACCAATGAATGGATATTCCACAAAAGAAACAAGAAATCGGAATGGCGGCAAATCAGGCTTCATTCTGAGATAACGACAAGCAGCAATGCCATAAGGAGCATACTGGATAGTTCGGACGGACGTATCTGGATAGGTACGGACCACAAGGGAGTCTTTATCTATGATTACGTGAACGACAATCTTATCAACCTTCTGAATAATCCCGTGTCTCCCACTTCCCTTGCTTCAAACAGGATAAATACAATCTACCGCGATGATTCAGGGGTCATCTGGCTGGGAAACTTCAAGAAAGGAATCTCCTACTATCACGAAAGTTTCCATGAATTTATCGATACCCAGCATCAGGAATGCGGCGATATAGCTTCAATTCTGGAAGACAAGGCCGGCAATATCTGGTTGGGGACGGATGGAAATGGACTTTATATAAAAGAAAAACAAAAAGGATTTGCCATCCGCAAACTGCCGATACCTGATATAGCCATTATCAGCCTGCTTGAAGACCATAAAGGACGCATTTGGGCAGGAAGCTATCGAGACGGATTATTCTGCTATGACAACAGCAGCATCCGCCATTTTACTCCTGAAAACAGCAAATTACCCCACAGCGACATATGGAGCATGAAAGAAGACCGGTATGGAAACTTGTGGATAGGTTGTGTAAGGGAGACTTTGGTTTGCTTCAATCCGGACATGAACATTGGAACAAGTTATCTGCTGCCCGGCGGATATGGCATCTATGCACTCAATATCTTTTATGACCATGGCGACAAAATGTACATCGGAACCACTTACGGGCTATGCGTAATGGATATCATGACCAAAATACCGGAAATGCTCTATACCAATCGGAAAGGAACACAAGCATTCAAGCAACCTTTTATTTCTACTGTATTCAAGGACGACAGAGACATCTTGTGGTTAGCCCATAAGCAGGGATTGACAGCGTGGGACTTGAAGAGCGACTCATTGTACCGGTTCGACGTAACAAATGGATTATGCGACAATCTCATAAAAAGTATAATTCAAGACAACCATAGAAACATGTGGTTTGCAACAAGCAACGGGTTGTCTATATTGGAAGTGACACAGGATGTTGGGAAAGGCCTTGACTTTTCTTTCAGAAACCTTTCTACCAGAGACGGATTATCCGAGAACTACTTCAATTCCCATTCCGCTTGCAAATTGTCCAGCGGAGATTTGCTGCTGGGCGGTACTAACGGTTACACATTCATAAACCCTAATAAATTGACCGAGAAGAGCCGGCCGCTGGCAAAGGTATATTTTACAAACCTGACCATCGGCAACCAGCCCATAGAAGTAGATTCAATATACGAAGGACGTAAGCTGTTGACAAGTGTGCTCAATAAAGCTACATCATTGTCACTCAGGCATGACGACAATTTGATTTCCATTGAATTTGCCGCAGGTGATTTGCTGAATGCCGATAAAATAAGATATGCCTATAAATTGGAAGGGCTGAATACTCAGTGGTACTATACAAACGAGAACAAAGTAGTTTTCACTACTCTTCCCCCGGGCAGTTACAAGTTGCTGATTAAGGTCTGTAACAGTGACGGAATATGGAATGACGAAGCTACCGGACTGAGTATAACCGTTTCACCACCGATATATTTGTGCAATGGAGCTATTGCCTTATACATATTGCTTACTATTGGAATAATATCTTATGTAATATACCGGTTCAGGAAGCACCATCACACAAGACTGGAACAACAACGGGAAAAGATGGAGCAAGAACAAAAGTTGATCCTGAATGAAATGAAGCTAAAGTTCTTTACCAACATAAGCCATGATTTGCGTACACCATTGACGCTTATCATCAGCCCGTTGCAGATGTTATTGTCAGAAACCGTGGATGAGGGAATATGCAAGAAGCTAAATATAATCAATAACAATGCACAGCAATTACTTACATTAATAAACTCCCTACTCGATTTCCGCAAACTGGATGTAGGGGCCGAAACGCTACGCTACAAGTCGGGAGATATTGTCTGCTTTATCCGCGAGGTATGTACCACCTTCCAGGAATACGCCCTCGACCACACCATCTGTTTCAGTTTTATGTGTGAAGTGGAAAGCCTGAATATATCCTTCGATCCGGTTAAAATGCAAAAGGTAATGAACAACCTACTGTCCAATGCCTTCAAATACACCCCGGACAAAGGGGAAATCAATGTACATCTTTATTGTGAAGATGAAAATGTATGTATTTGCGTAGCCGACAACGGGCAAGGTATCGCAGATAAAGACAAAAAACATATTTTTGAACGTTTTTACCAGTTGCCGCAGACGCAGGAGAAAACTGGTAGCGGAATCGGCCTGCATATTGCAAATGAATATGTACTTCTGCATAAAGGAACCATTTCCGTCACGAACAACTTTCCCAAAGGTTCCGTATTTACCGTCAAACTTCCCATCGTCACAGATACCGGCGAAAAGGAAGAACCACTTCCGGAAGCGCTATCCGGTGATAAGGTTCCAGACGAACCTTCTGCTCCGGCTCTGGAAGAAGCGCGGTATACCATCCTTTTAGTGGACGACAACAAGGATTTCTGCAGCTTCATGTCCGAATTCCTATCCGGCGAATACGCCATACGGACTGCCTACAATGGAGCCGAGGCACTGAAAGTATTAGAAGAGAACAACATCAATATCGTAGTAAGCGACATCATGATGCCGGTGATGAACGGAACAGAGTTATGCCGGCAAATCAAGACAAATATGCAATGGTCCCACATTCCTGTTATATTGCTTACAGCCCGTATGGCAGAAGAGTACAGGACGGAAGGGTTTGAACAGGGAGCCGATGATTATATCGTCAAACCATTTGACTTTAATTTATTGAAGCTGCGTATCAAAAAACTCATTGAGTGGACCGAAAGATGCCACCGCAAATTCAGTTTAAAAATGGAAGTGGCGCCTAATGAAATTACAATCACCCCATTAGACGAGCAATTTATTGGAAAGGCCATCAAAATAGTTGAAGAACGCATGAGTGATTCCGACTTCTCAGTAGAAATGTTAGGGGCAGAATTGGGGCTAAGCCGTAGCCATCTCTACAAGAAGCTGATGTGCATCACCGGTAAAGGTCCGGCAGATTTCATCCGGATCATCCGCTTAAAACGTAGTAAACAGCTCCTGGAAAAAAGCCAGAAACAGATTGCCGAAATTGCTTATGAAGTAGGGTTCAATTCTCCCAAAAGATTCACAATCAACTTCAAGAACGAGTTTGGGATATCACCATCCGATTATATTCGCAGTCTAAAATGATAACTTGAAACATAAAGGTACGCTATTTAAGACATGGCGTACCTCTGCTATTATAATAACTTTTCATATTTGCCGTAGCTTTTGATAACAATATTTTTAAATCTTAAATTTAAGTATTATGAAGTTACACGCAAATGTATGCTCCCAATGGCAATGGGCAAGATTGAAGCAATTGCTTGTTATCGTGTTACTGGGATTGGGTACTATTTCCACGTACGGGCAGACCAGAACGGTGTCCGGTGTCGTCAAATCGGAATCGGACGATGAACCGCTCGCCGGAGCTACCGTCAAAGTGAAAGAGAACAACACAGGTGGTATCACCGACCCCGATGGCCGTTATACCATCCAGGCGAGTCCGGGACAGACATTGGTAGTCTCTTACATAGGCTACCGTTCCAAGGAAGTGAAGGTAGGAAGCTCTACCCGTATAGACATCCAACTACAAGAGGACAGCGAGATACTGGACGAAGTGGTAGTTGTGGGCTACGGTACGATGAAGCGCAGCGATTTGACCGGTTCAGTGGTCAGCGTTACGGGCGATGAACTGAAAAAGTCCGTAGTTACTTCGCTCGACCAAGCCCTGCAAGGACGTGCTGCCGGTGTACAGGTGACACAGAACTCGGGTACTCCGGGTGGCGGTATTTCAGTCAGCATCCGTGGTATCAACTCCCTGAACGGCAACGAGCCGCTCTACGTCATCGACGGTGTGGCCATCTCGGGTAACAGCAGCAGCAACAGCAGTGTGCTCAGTTCCATCAACCCGGCAGACATCGTCTCTATGGAAGTTTTGAAAGATGCATCGGCAACAGCCATTTACGGTAGCCGTGCTTCCAACGGTGTAGTACTTATCACTACCCGGCAGGGTGAGGTCGGAAAGACCAAGGTTTCCTACGAAGGCTACTACGCTCTCCAACAACTTCCCAAGAAACTGGAAACGCTGTCACTCCCCGAATATGCCGTTTACCAGAACCTTCGCGCCGAAGCCATCGGCTTCGGTGCACGCGAGGAATTCAAGGACCCCTCGCTCCTTGGTCCCGGCACCGACTGGCAGGACGAAATCTTCCGTACCGCTCCGATGCACAACCATCAGGTCAACATCTCGGGCGGTTCGCAGAATATGAAGTACTCTCTCTCGGGCGGCTACCTGCAACAAGACGGTATCGTATTCGGTTCGGACTTCGAGCGTTTCTCCTTCCGTGTCAACATGGATAACGATATCAACAAGTGGCTCACCACCGGTTTGCGCGCTTCTGTAGCCCGTACACAGCAGACCAACCGCGTGGATGGTTCCGGCGCCATCTACAACGCCCTCAACCAACTTCCCGAGGTTCCTGCACGCAACCCTGACGGCAGTTTCGGTATGCAGTCGGAAAATATGTATGGAACTTACTTCTCCAACCCTCTTTCCGACCTTATCCAGAACGAAAACTACAGCCGCAGCACGCAGGTCTATGTCAACTTCTTCGCCGACGTGAAGCTATGGAAAGGGCTCGTTTTCCGTACGGAGTATGCTGCCAACTACAATTATAACAACGACTACAGATTTACCCCTTCATACGACTATGAGAACTTCAAGCAGCAGTCATCGGCAAGCCGCTCGTCAGGCAACGGAAGCAACTGGACACTGAAGACCTATCTTACTTATAATAATAACTTCGGCAAGCACGGACTCTCCGCTATGGCAGGACACGAGGCGCAGGAGAATAACTACGAGTCACTGAACGGCAGCCGCACCAACTTCCTCTTCAATTCGGTACACGAATTGGATGCAGGTGATGCCACCACGGCCAAGGCAAGCAGTTCGCGCGGTTCGTCAGCTATCGAGTCCTACTTCGGCCGTCTGAACTATAACTATGCCGACCGCTATCTCTTGACAGCTACACTTCGCGCCGACGGTTCATCATCGTTTGCCAAAGAAAGCCGTTGGGGGTGGTTCCCCTCGGTGGCTTTGGCTTGGAAAATCAACAATGAAGCATTCCTCAAAGATGTGAAAGTCATCAATTCCTTGAAACTCCGTCTTGGTTGGGGTGTGGTAGGTAACCAGTGGGCGGGTTCGTATGCCTACGGCGTAACCATGGCCTCAGCAGCTTCTATCTGGGGAACGGGATTCTATGCCAGCAACTATCCCAATCGTGAGTTGAAGTGGGAAGAGACCAACTCCTACAACGTGGGTCTTGACCTCGCCCTCTTTGACAACCGTATAGAACTTATCGCCGATGCGTATTATAAGAAGACCGACAACCTCCTCATGCAAGCCTCTCTCCCGACTTACGTCAGCGGTTTGATCAGGGCGCCGTGGGTCAACGCCGGTGCCATGACCAACAAAGGTGTGGAACTTACTCTGAATACGCACAACATCCAGACCCGCGATTTCACCTGGACCTCGGGTCTCACCTTCTCCATCAACCGCAACGAAGTGACGAAACTTTATTCCGAGTCATCGGCCATCTCGGGCATCAACGGCTCCGAAACACTGACTTATACCATGGTGGGTGAACCGGTGGGACAGTTTTATGGATATAAAGTCATCGGTATGTTCAAGGAAGAGAGTGACTTTTACAAGAAAGGTCCCGACGGTAATTTCCTCCTCGACGAAGCGGGCAATCCCATCCAAGTGGCCATTCCTAAGGATCAGGCCATCAGCAAATCGGGCATTTGGGTAGGCGATTACATCTATGAAGACCGGAACGATGACGGCGTGATAGACGAAAAGGACCGAACCTTCCTCGGCAACCCTGCCCCCAAGTTCACCTTCGGTTTCAACAACTATTTCTCCTATAAGGGATTTGACCTCAACATATTCCTCAACGGTTCGGTGGGCAACAAGGCCATCAACCTTGTCCGCCGCACATTCACCGACCCCATGCGCAACAGTAACCTGTTGAAGGAAGCTACCGGCATAGCCCAAATCGCCATGCACGACCCTGAGGTGGGCGACGAGGAGCTCTCCAATGTTTACATTTCCAATGCCGACCAGGCTAAGGTACAACGCATCACCACCAGTAGTGCCAATGACAATAACCGTATCTCCAACCGTTTCATCGAAGATGCCTCTTATCTCCGTGTGAAGAATATCTCATTGGGGTACACCTTCCCCCGGAAGTGGTTGCGCCATTTGCAAATAGACCACCTGCGCCTCTATGTAAACATTCAGAACCTCTGGACCATTACCGGCTACAAGGGATACGACCCCGAAGTGGGTGCTTTGAATTACAATGTCCTCCTGCGCGGTGTAGACGATGCCCGCTACCCCTCGCAACGTATTTATACATTCGGACTTAATTTTAATTTTTAGCAAGTTTAGCAAATCATTTATAATTCTAATACGCAATATGAAGTACAGATTTATCACCCTCATATCGTCGCTCCTCCTACTAACAGCGTGCAGCGACTCATTTCTGGAACGTGCCCCCGAAGGCAACTATGTGGACGTAACTTACTACACTTCCGATGATGCCCTCGAACAAGCTACCGCACCGCTTTATAACCGGGCGTGGTTCGACCTCAACTCCCGTGCCATTGTTCCCTTAGGCAGCAATCGCGCCAACGACAACTTCAGCCGCTGGGGATCGCCCGAGTTTACCAACTTCAAGGTGACGGCTCTAAGTGAAAACCTTGCCAATGCCTGGACCGGGTTCTATTCTGTCATCACCATGGCTAACTCCGTCATCAGCGATGTACTGACCAAATGCAGCAGCAGCGTGAGCGAGCAGGCCAAACGTACGGCTATCGCGGAAGCACGCCTGATGCGGGCCTGCGCCTACTTCTATATGGTACGCCTTTGGGGACCGGTCATCATCATCGAAGACAACACAAAAGTGGTAAACAATCCTATGCAACCGCTCCATCGCGAGGAAGATGTACTGGAATTCGTCATCCGCGACCTTATCTACGCAATCGAGAACCTTCCCGAAGTAGCTGCCGCCAAAGGACGCGTCAGCACTTGGGGAGCCAAAGGTATGCTCGCCAAAGTCTACCTCGCCCGCTCCGGCTGGCAGGGGGGCACACGCGACAATGCCGACCTGGAAAAAGCCAAGGAACTGGCAGCCGACGTGATAAACAACAGCGGTCTCTCCCTCTACGGGAACTACGAAGACCTCTTCAAGTACAAACACAACAACAACCCTGAGTCACTCATCGCCATGCAATGGGTGCCGTTGGGTGACTGGGGTGTCTGCAACACGCTCCTGGCCGATCTTGCCGGCAACAGCAAGATGACCGGCGGCGTAAACGTTTGGAGTAGCTACCAAGCAAGTATCGACATGCTCCAGCAGTATGAGTTGGGCGATACCATCCGCCGCAACGCTACCTTCTGCACACCGGGAACATACTATCCCTACATCTGCATCGCCGATGGGGGCTATACCTACGACGGCAGCACATCCAGCATCAAGAAAGGTGTACCCGGCGGGCCTGACGATGACAATGACGGCTACATTCAGTCAATGAACTCTCCGCTCAATACCTACATCCTGCGTCTGGCCGATGTATACCTCACCTATGCCGAAGCTTGTCTGGGCAACAATGAGGAACTGACCGGTGGTCCCGGCCTGGAAGCCTTGAATCTTGTCCGCGACCGTGCCCGCATCCCCCGCAAGGAGCGTGTCACCTTTGAGGACATCATCCGCGAACGCCGCGTGGAGTTCTCCATGGAATATTGCAACTGGTATGACATGGTGTCATGGTATCATTGGAAGCCCGACTATATGCTCAACTACTTCCAGAACCAGTACCGTGGCTATACCGTTGACGCCATCGTGAAGGATGAGGACGGTTACCTGCACTTCGGCCGTTACGACGGCGACACCTTTCTCGAAGGCATAGAGAACTGGTCCGAACCGGGCGAGAACATCGAAATCCATCACGGCAACATCCTGATGCCCTATCCGGAAAGCGATGTTATCCAGAACCCACTGCTAAACGAAGAACCTGTTGCGTATGAGTTCAGCGAATAAATCAAGCTATACATTCATCATTCAAATTTACAATTACAGTATGAAATATATCCATTTACCCCTTGTGTTGCTGACCATCTTATTGGCCTGCAACCTCTTCACTGCTTGCAATGACGATGAGGGTGGCGGCATTCCTGTCATCCACCATATCCGTCTTGTCGACCCCGAAAAGGCCGACAGTACCTTTACCGATGTGAATCCCGGCACAATGATCGTAGTCATCGGCGAGAACCTGAACGATGTGAAGAAAGTGTTCATCAACGACCAATCCATTTCGTTCAACAGCAACTACGGCACTTCTACCAACCTCATCCTCACTATCCCCAGTGACTTGAAGCTGACGGGTGCCAATCCCGGACTGACAGGCGAACTGCGTATTGAGACCTCCCACGGCACAGCCTCCTATTCCATGCACGTGCTCTCACCCGCACCCTACATCACCCGTGTGGCCACCACCTTCCCTGTAGAGACAGGCACACCCCTGCGTATCATCGGCGGCAACTTCTATGAGATTCAGCGCGTTTACTTCACTACTGCCATGGAAGATATTACCGATGCACCCGTCTCGGTGGAAGTAACGGATTATACAGTCAGCAAAAACTTTGATGAAATCTACTTCCAGGCTCCGGCAGGCTTGATTGACGAAGGTAGCCTGGTAGTGGAATGCTATACGGCTGCAACATTCACTCCCTTCCGTCGTACAGCCCTTCCGCCGAGTATCAACAAAGTAAACTCCATGATGCCCATTACGGGTACCACGGTCACTGTCCTCGGGCAAAACTTTATGGACATCACTTCCATCACGATGGGCAACCGTTCGGTAGACCTCTCCACCGTCACTATCAGCGAAGCTAACGACCTTCTTACTTTCACCATGCCCCGTGCACCTCAAGGCACTTGTACACTGGCCATTACCACAATGGGTGGTACTGCTGAGGTTCAAGGCTTCTACCCCTTGGAGAATGTGGTGCTCAACTACGATAACATCGGCTCCTTCTCGTGGGGTGGACAAGCTACGGCCATCACAGCCGACGGATCGACAGTTCCCTATTTCTCTGACGGCAAATGCTACCAGATGGCTGGAGAAATCTCTGCATGGAACTGGTGGTGGGGACAATTGCAGAACAGTGCTGTATGGAACATCGATGCAGCCGTCCTGCCGGCCTCTACACCGACTGCCAACCTGGCCCTGCAGTTCGAATGCTTCGTAGCCCAAGAATATGGCGAAGGCCCCGTCTTCCGTATTTACCTCAAGGGCAATGAAGCTCACAACTACACTGACTACCGTCCCGTGAGTGACTTCACCGGGCAGACCGAGGTAGGGCAATGGATGCAGTGCAGTATTCCGCTCTCTTCGCTCGTCGATGAATCCACCTGGGGCGAGTTCCAAAGCCGTGACGGTGACGAGTTGGCTATCCAAATGACCAATCCTACCGGCAACGGTCCGTTCAACGTTGAATTCTACTTCGACAACTTCCGCGTAGTTCCGATGAAGTAACTTCGCGATGCCGCTCCGCATCAAGACCCGGCATAAGAAGCCGAGGCTTGATGTGGAGTTACATTTGATTATAAAAACACATTCATACTTTACACTTTTATGAAACAACTTTTTTATCCATTATTCCTGCTCTTTACTATACTGAACGTCGCTTGTTCAAACAACAATGACGACAAGCAGGCAAACAGCAGTCCCTTATCTGTCTCCAAACACTCACTTACCTTCAGTGCGGTGGGCGGTGAACAAACGTTCTATGTACAATGCGGTCGTGATTATGAAGTCACCTCAGCCAATCCCGAATGGTGTGTAGTCGAAGCCGATGGCGAGCGCTTCACAGGGCTTGACCAATACCTTGTCAGCCTCACTCTCAATCCATCCACAGCGGTGCGCACCTCTTCCATAACCATCACTGACGGACGAGACACCTATCAGGTAGCTATCACCCAAGAAGGCGGAAACTTTCCCAATCCCGACCCCAGCGGTATGAGCCACACGGCCATGGAACTACTTCACTCCATTCGCAAAGGATGGAACCTATACAACACCCTGGAAGCCAGTGGCGGCGAAACAGCCTGGGGACAACCCCTGACTACACAAGCCGTCATTGACAATGCCAAGGCTAACGGCTTCAACGGCATCCGCATACCTTGCGCATGGAACCAGTACGTGGTAGATGGCACCACTTCGGACATCAAACCCGAATGGATGACACGCGTCAAAGAAGTAGTAGACTACTGCATGAATGCCGACGTCTATGCCATCCTTAACATCCACTGGGACGGTGGCTGGTTAGAGAACGACATCCCTAACGGCTACAACGAGGCTGTCGAAGAAAAGCAACGCAGTTTCTGGAAACAGATTGCCACCGCTTTCCGCGACTACGATGAGCACCTTATCTTCGCCTCTGCCAACGAGCCTAATGCCGAAACGCCGGAGCAGTGGGAAACGCTGCGCAAATACCACCAAGCCTGCATCGACGCCGTGCGCACGACGGGCGGACGTAACCTCTACCGCACCATCCTGATACAGGCTCCCAACACCAACATCGACCTTGCAACCGAGTTGATGAGTAACTTGCCAAACGACCCTACACCCGACCGCCTCGGCATAGAGGTGCATTTCTATGCACCCGCCACGTTCTGCATCCTCGACGAGGACGGAGCATGGGGCGGTGCCATGTGCCAATGGTTCTGGGGCGAAGAGCAGGAGAAGTATGCCACGGGCGACCTCGCCGTGCGCTGGCAGAAGGATAACAACGAAGCTTATGTCCGCGGGGAATTTCGCAAGATGTATGATACGTTCGTCTCCAAGGGCTATCCCGTTCTCGTAGGCGAATATGGCATGATGCGCCGCACACTCAGCGATCCCACGGCGAAAGAAGGGCATGACCTTTCCTGCAAAGCGTTCGCCCGTTCCGTCACTTCCGAGGCCAAAGCCCACGGCTGTACACCCTGCTACTGGGCAGGCGCATTTGACCGCCTGACTGGTGACATCACTGATGCGCCTGTGTACGAAGGGCTGGAAGAGGGAGCGCAGACAGAATACCTCAGCTTTAGTAAATAATACAGATCAGGATAAACAATCCATTCATAAATCGTTCATTTAAAAACTTACAAAAAACAATTATGAAGAGCCTCACTATTCCAATTATCAGTCTATTACTCCTTTGCACACTAACCGCACATGCCCGGCAATATCAGCTGTCCTCGCCCGACGGCAAACTGATTGTCACCGTCAACGCCGGCAAAACCCTCGACTGGCAGATTGTGCACGACGGAACCACCGTCCTGTTGCCTTCGGACATTGCCATGCAATGCACCGAAGCTGAGGGAAAGCCCGTTGCTTTCACCTTCGGCAAAGATGTAAAGGTGACCAAAGCCACCCGTACTTCTGTCGACACTTCCTTCCCCACTCCTTTCTACAAAAAGGCGAGTGTGAAGGACACTTATAACCAACTCACGCTGAAATGCCGTAACGGCTACAGCATACAGTTCCGTGCCTACGACGACGGAGCCGCCTATCGTTTTGTTTCCGAACTGCGCAAGCCTTTCTGCGTGAAGAACGAGATTGCCGAGTTCAACTTCGACCGCGATTACCACGCTTTCGTGCCCTATATTAACGACAATCGCGCCGGCGAGCGTTACTGCTACTCCTTCGAGTCCTACTACGATGAGGCCCCCCTCTCTCGCATGTACAAAGACTCGCTTGCCATTACTCCGCTGATGGTAGAACTGGAGAACGGAAAGAAAGCCGTCATTATGGAAGCCGGATTGTCCAACTATCCCGGCATGTTCCTCACTGCCAACCCACAGATGCCCCACGGAGTGAAGGCAGAATTCGCCCCCTATCCACAGGAAACAGTCATCGGAGGCTATGACCGCTTGAACCTCGTCCCTACCAAACGTGCCGACGTTATCAGCAAGCCCAACAATGCCCCCTACTTCTGCCCCAACGGGCGTCCCACAGGGAAACAGACCTATCCTTGGCGTGCCGTGCTTGTTGTTACCCACGACACACAACTCGCCAACAACGACATGATGCAACGCCTCGCACCCGAATGCCGCATCGCTGACACATCCTGGATTAAACCCGGAAAAGTGGCATGGGACTGGTGGAATACTTGTAACCTGACCGGCGTGGACTTCAAGGCAGGCATGAATACGCCCACCTATAAGAAATACATCGACTTTGCCGCCGAAAACCAGCTGGAGTATATCATCATCGACGAAGGTTGGAGCGGAAAGGAATCATTAATGGAAGACATCAGTCCCGAAATCAATCTCGAAGAACTGGTGGCATATGGCAACAAAAAAGGCGTAGGTATCATCCTCTGGGCAAGCTGGCGCAATCTTACGGGAGGAGGCGACATCTCCCCTGCCGTGGAACAAGTTATCAGCCACTATGCACAAATGGGAATCAAAGGTTTCAAAATTGATTTCTTCGACCGCGACGACCAACTCGCCATCTCTTCTACCGAACAACTCGCAGCATGTGCCGCCAAGCATCACATGTTGCTTGACCTACACGGACTGAAACCCTTCGGCATCCAGCGCGCCTATCCCAACATCCTCAACTTTGAAGGTGTGAAAGGACTGGAAAACAGCAAGTGGGAGCCTATCGTGAACGGTGCCCCCTTGCATGACTTCCCGCGCTACGATGTTACCGCCCCCTATCTGCGCCAACTCGCCGGTCCGATGGACTATACGCCCGGAGCCATGATCAACGCCACCCGCGGGATGTTCCGTTCCGTCAACGACCGCCCCATGAGTCAAGGTACACGCGTACATCAGATGGCTATGTACACCGTCTTTGAAGCACCCTTGCAGATGCTTGCCGACAGTCCCAGCAAATACATGAAGGAACAAGAATGCACCGACTTCATCGCCAAGGTGCCCACCACCTTCGACGAAACCATTGCCCTTGATGGCAAAATAGCCGAATACATCACGATAGCACGCCGCAAGGGAGACACCTGGTTTGTAGGCTGCATGACCAACTGGACTCCGCGTAGCTGCACCATCGACCTCTCCTTCCTCGGCGAAGGCAACTACGAAGCCGAAATTTTTGCCGATGGTATCAATGCTGACCGTGAAGCTACCGACTATAAAAAAGAAGTACGCACCGTAACCTCAAAAGATAAACTGAATGTACAGCTGGCTCCCGGCGGTGGATGGACAGCACGGATCACAAAAAAATGAACATCATGAAAAAGAACACAATTAAAATTATTCTCTTATCGGCCTGCATCATTTGGGGAACCGATACATACGCGCAGCAAGAGAAAGCAGAACAAGGAAAGTTTGAAGCAACCTGGGAATCCTTGTCCCAATACGAAGTCCCCGAATGGTTCCGCAATGCCAAGTTCGGCATCTGGGCACATTGGGGGCCGCAATGCCAGCCCGAAGCCGGTGACTGGTATGGCCGTGCCATGTATGAAGAAGGCGGAGATGCCTACAAATGGCATCTGGAACATTATGGCCACCCGTCGGAATTCGGCTTCAAAGACGTAATCAACGAATGGAAAGCCGAAAGCTGGGAACCGGAAAAGCTGGTGGCTCTTTTCAAGAAGACCGGCGCCCAATACTTCTTTGCGATGGGCAACCATCACGACAATATGGATCTATGGGACAGTAAATACCAAGCCTGGAATTCGGTAAACATGGGTCCCAAGCGGAACGTACTGGGCGAATGGGAAAGGGCTGCCCGGAAGAACAAATTGCCATTTGGCGTCAGTATTCACTCCTCGCACGCATGGACATGGTATGAAACCGCACAAGGAGCCGACAAAAAAGGACCATACGCAGGAATCTCATACGATGCCCGCGTAGTGACCAAGGAAGATGGCAAAGGAAAGTGGTGGGAAGGTTACGATCCACAAGAACTGTATGTGCAAAACCATGCACTGAGCGGACACGCATGGAACGTATGGGACTGGCCGGAAGGAACATCCGTACCACCACAGAGCTATTATGACAACTTCTTCGACCGTACGGTAGACATGATAAACAAGTATCACCCCGACCTGGTTTATTTTGACGACAGTGTATTGCCTTTTTGGCCTATCAACGATACCGGTCTGAAAGTGGTAGCCCATTATTATAACCAGAACATGAAGCTCAATAAGGGCAGACTCAATGCCGTAGTATTCGGAAAGAAATTAGAAGAGAAGCACAAAGAGGCCATCGTATGGGATGTGGAAAAAGGTGTTCCATCCAAACCACAGGATAAAGCCTGGCAGACTTGCAGCTGTCTTGGTACCTGGCACTATAACCGTTCGGCTTATGAAGATAATTGGTATAAATCCGCCGAAACCGTTATCCACATGCTCATTGATATTGTAAGTAAAAACGGGAACCTGCTGTTGAGCGTACCCATTAAAGGCAACGGTACCATAGATGACAAAGAAGAGAAAATATTGGAAGGTATAGCCGCCTGGATGGAAGTGAACCGGGAAGGTATATTCGGCACACGTCCCTGGCGCGTCTATGGCGAAGGCCCTTCCACTGAAACAGTAATTCCGCTGGATGGAGCAGGATTCAATGAAGGGAAAAATGCGCCTTATACTTCTGCCGATATCCGCTTTGTGGAGAAAGGAAAAGACTTGTACGCCCACATCCTGCAATGGCCCCAAGACGGGAAAGTACTGATTAAGTCGCTGGCATCGGACAGTTCCCTCTATAGCAGTACTATAAAGAAAGTCGAACTGCTTGGAGCCGGAAAGGTAAAGTTCAGAAGGACCTCTGAAGGATTGCTCGTAGAAGTCCCCAAAGATAAAAAGCCGAATGAGATTTCTCTGACCTTGAAAATTACAAACCATTGAAAACAATAAAATCATATGAATATGAAAAAGTATAATTACATTTCTTCCCTTTTCCTTTTTTTAATGTTACTGGGCATGCCGGAGTTACAAGCAGAAATCCGGTTACCGGCCGTATTTTCCGACCATATAGTCCTGCAACCTTCGGACATTTCACCGAAGCTCACTACAAACAACGCCAATCCGCTGTCGGATTTCATCTTTGTGGCTGACCCCACGTCAGTGGAATACAACGGAAGGCTCTATGTGTATGGTACCAACGACACCCAACAACTGGACAGTGTAGGAAAAAACGGCAAGAATACATACCAATACATCCATTCGCTGGTCATGTTGTCCACCGATGACATGGTGAACTGGACTTATCACGGACTGATTGACGTGAAGGCTCTTTCGCCGTGGGGAATAGCCTCGTGGGCACCATCCATTGTGTCGCAAGTAGAAGCGGACGGCAAGACCCACTTTTACCTCTATTACTCCAACAGCGGTGCGGGTGTGGGCGTACTGACCTCTACTTCTCCCGTAGGACCGTGGACCGATCCGCTGGGGCGTATGTTGATAAGCCAGTTCACACAAGGCTTGGGAAACTGCCGGGCACCTTTCGACCCGGGTGCCGTGATAGACGACGAGGGAACAGGCTGGCTGTCATTCGGCGGTGGCGGAAAGGGAGAAACCGGTACCGACTATATGCCCGGAGATGCCCGCATTGTCCGCTTGGGCAAAGACTTGATCAGCCTGGACAGCGAGGTGGTGGAGATAAAGGCCCCCTATCATTTCGAAGCCAACGAACTGAACTACTGGAACGGCACGTGGATTTATACCTACAACACCGATTGGAACAAGCGCACCGAGTGGCCCCACAAAGGGGTGGACGAGCCCAGCACCTGCTGTATGTCGTATATGACTTCACACACGCCGCTCGACACCGACAGCTGGAAGTATGTGGACAACTACTTCAAGAATCCCGGAGACTATGGTATGGGCTTCAGCAACAACCATACCCACCTGCAAAAATACAAGGGCGACTATTACCTGTTCTATCACAATATGTGCCTGCAGGAGTACAAAGGTACCAATGGCGGTTTCCGCAGCCTTTGCGTAAACAAGTTGCAAGTGGACGAGAAGAACGTGAAACTGGAGATGGGGCAGGCCACTCTGAAGGGAGTGGACCAGATAAAGCCGGTGAACCCGTTCATTCACCAGCAGGCCGAAACTACAGCAGCCACACAAGGCATACGCTTTGAGCCTACAGCCACGCCCGGCAATATGCTTGCGGTGGGCAGTGGGCACGAAAAGTCGGTCATAGCCGTACGGGGGGTATTCTTCTCAGGAACTCCCGACCTATTTCGTGCCACGGCAACGGGACACGGCACGCTGGAAGTGCGCCTCGACCAACCCGATGGTGAAGTACTGGCTTCCATCTCGTTCGGCACAGACACCTTGCAGACCGTTTCTACAAAGATTGACACGGACAAAGACGGTATTCACAACCTTTATTTCGTATTTAAGGGCAAAGAACTGAAAGTCGACGAGTGGATGTTCGAGAGGTTTTAAAGAATAGTTCTGCATAATTTCTCATTTATCGAACAAAATTCGTATTTTTGCGTGCAACTGACAAATCAGTAATATCATAGAATAGACAATTCCCGAATAAATATGAGCGAAGATTTTGAAGCACCGAAAGACGATTTGGATAAGGAGCTCCCGGCCGGGAGCGAAGAACATTCGGAATATAAGCCCGCGGACACGAAAGATGCCAACGTGAAACACCAGTTGAGCGGTATGTACCAGAACTGGTTTCTGGATTACGCCTCATACGTGATACTGGAGCGTGCCGTACCCCATATCATGGACGGACTGAAGCCCGTGCAGCGCCGCATCCTGCACACCATGCGCCGCATGGAAGACGGACGCTACAACAAGGTGGCAAACATTGTGGGCGAGGCCATGAAGTTCCACCCGCACGGCGATGCTTCCATCAAAGATGCCCTGGTACAACTGGGACAAAAGGACATGCTCATCGACTGTCAGGGAAACTGGGGAAACATACTGACAGGAGACGATGCCGCCGCTGCCCGATACATCGAAGCACGTCTGACGAAGTTTGCACTGGACGTAGTATTCAACCCCAAGACCACCGAATGGAAGCTCTCCTACGACGGACGAAACCGGGAACCGGTGACACTGCCGGTAAAGTTCCCGCTACTGCTGGCACAGGGCGTAGAGGGTATTGCCGTAGGTCTGTCGTCCAAGATACTGCCGCATAACTTCAACGAGTTGTGCGACGCTTCCATCCAATACCTGCACAACGAAGAATTCAAGCTATACCCCGACTTCCAGACGGGTGGCTCCATCGACGTATCCAAGTACAACGACGGCGAACGCGGCGGTGCCGTGCGCGTGCGCTCCAAGATAGAGAAGATAGACAACAAGACGCTTGCCATCAAGGAAATCCCCTACGGAAAGACCGTAGCGGGCATCTGCGACTCCATCGTAAAAGCCAGCGAAAAGGGGAAAATCAAGATACGCAAGGTGGAAGACCTGACGTCGGGCAGCGCCGAGATACTGGTGCACCTCGCCCCGGGCGTATCGTCGGACAAGACCATCGACGCCCTGTACGCCTTCACCGACTGCGAGGTAAGCATTTCGCCCAACTGCTGCGTCATCGACGACCAGAAGCCGCACTTCCTCACCGTGAGCGACGTGCTGCGCAAGTCGGTAGACAACACGCTGGCACTGCTGCGCCTGGAACTGGAGATACGCAAAGGCGAAATCCTGGAAAGCCTGCACTTCGCATCCCTGGAGAAAATCTTCATCGAAGAACGCATCTACAAGGACAAGGAATTTGAGCAAGCCAAGAATATGGATGCCGCCTGCGAACACATCGACACGCGGCTGACCCCATACTATGCCACCTTCATCCGCGAGGTGACCAAAGACGACATCCTCAAACTGATGGAGATAAAGATGGCACGCATCCTCAAGTTCAACTCCGACAAGGCCGAAGAACTGATAGCCCGCATGAAAGCGGACATCGAAGAGATAGACCGCCACCTGGCAAACATCGTGGAATATACCGTGGACTGGTTCCGTATGCTGAAAGAGAAATACGGCAAGAACTTCCCGCGGCGCACCGAACTGCGCAACTTCGACACCATCGAAGCCACCAAAGTAATCGAGGCGAACGAAAAGCTCTACATCAACCGCGAAGAAGGCTTCATCGGCACCAGCCTGAAGAAAGACGAATTCATAGCCAACTGCTCGCCCATAGACGATGTCATCATCTTCTTCCGCGACGGAAGGTACATCATCACGCCGGTAGCGGACAAAAAGTTCGTGGGCAAGAACATACTCTATGCCAACGTCTTCAAGAAGAACGACAAGCGCACCATCTACAACGTGGTGTATCGCGACGGCAAGGAAGGAACGAGCTACATCAAGCGCTTTGCCGTGACTTCCATCGTGCGCGACCGCGAATACGACGTGACGCAGGGCACGCCCGAATCGCGGGTTACCTACTTCAGTGCCAACCCCAACGGCGAAGCGGAAGTGATAAAAGTAACGCTGAAACCCAATCCCCGCGTACGCCGCATCATCTTCGAAGAAGACTTCAGCACCATCAACATCAAGGGACGGCAGGCGATGGGAAACATCCTGACCAAGCTCCCCGTGCACAAGATAGCGCTGAAACAGCGCGGTGGCTCCACGCTGGGCGGCCGCAAGGTATGGTTCGACAACGACGTGCTGCGCCTCAACTACGACGGACGCGGAGAGTACCTCGGCGAGTTCCAGAGCGACGACTCCATCCTCGTGGTACAGAACAACGGAGACTTCTACACCACCAACTTCGACCTTAACAACCACTACGACGGCAATATCCGCGTACTGGAGAAATACGACCCGAACAAGGTCTGGACCGCCGTGCTCTACGATGCCGACCAGCAGAACCTGCCCTACATCAAGCGTTTCTGCTTCGAGGGCAGCCCGCGCAAGCAGAACTACATGGGCGAGAACAAGAACAGCAGCCTCGTACTGCTGACGGACGAATGCTATCCGCGACTGGAAGTGGTATTCGGCGGCCATGACAGCTTCCGCGAACCGATGATTGTGGAAGCGGACGAGTTCATCGGCGTGAAAGGCTTCAAGGCAAGAGGCAAGCGTCTGACAACGTTCACCATCGAAACCGTCAACGAACTGGAACCTACCCGCCAGCCCCAACCCGTACAGGAGCCGGACGGACAGGAAGAGGACAACGAACCGGAAATACTGGACCCTGACCAAGGGAAAAGCGACGGGGACATCATTGACGAGATAACGGGGCAGATGAAACTGTTCTAAACCTGCGGCCTGAACCGAACAGTAAATGATTTGCATCAAAAGAAGCAATGTTTCGGAGTAAAAGAAGCAATGCTTTGCACTCAAAGAATAAATGTTTTGAATTAAGAGTAAGTGACTAATGACTGGCGACAGACTATGAATCGATATAAAATAACCATCTTATGCGGGCTGCTCCTGGCGGCTGGCGGACTAAAGGCGCAAGATACGCTCCCCACCTCTCTCCCCACACTGGAGCCCAACCGCATCATTACCCGAGCCACCCTGTACGGCGTCGGCTTCACCAATGTGTTCGACACCTACCTGTCGCCGCAAGAATACAAAGGCATCGACTTCCGCATCTCCCGCGAAAGCATGCGCATGACGAAGTGGATGGACGGCAACGTCTCCCAGCAGACCTTCTTCCAAGCCGACCTGGGCTATACCCACAACCGGGTGGATAACAACAATACCTTCTCCGGACTGGCTAACTGGAACTACGGGCTGCACTACAACTTCCCCATCACGCCCAACTTCAAGCTGCTTGCCGGTGGAGTGGCAGACCTCAACGGCGGTTTCGTCTACAACCTGCGCAACGGCAACAATCCCGCCCAGGCACGCGCCTACATCAACCTCGCAGCTTCGGGCATGGCCATCTGGAACCTGCACATCAAGAACCGCCCCGTCACGCTGCGCTATCAGCTGAACCTGCCGCTGATGGGCGTCATGTTCTCCCCCAACTACGGACAGTCGTACTACGAGATATTCACGCTGGGACACTGGGACGGAGTCATCAAATTCACTTCCCTGCACAACCAGCCTTCCCTGAGGCAGATGCTGACGGCAGACTTCCCCGTAGGACGCGCCCGGATGCGCTTCGCCTACATCTGGGACGCACAGCAGGCGAAGGTGAACGAGATAAAGATGCACACCTACTCGCACGTGTTCATGGTAGGATTCGTCAAAGAATTATATTTATTCCCTAACAGGAAACAGAAATAAAAGATATGAGAACAAAAACTATATACTGCCTGCTACTCGCCCTGCTCCCTCTGTTCGGCAGCTGCATCCGCGAAGACGATTTCAACAATTCCCCGCAAGGGAACTTCGAGGCTTTGTGGAAGATTATCGACGAGCAATACTGCTTCCTGGACTACAAGCAGATAGACTGGGACGCCATCCACAATAAATACCAGCCGCTCATCACCCCGGGCATGAGCAACGACGGGCTGTTCGAGATACTGGGCAATATGCTTGCCGAACTGAAGGACGGGCATGTCAACCTATACTCCTCTTCCAACATGGCGCGCTACTGGGACTGGTACCTGGACTATCCGCGCAACTACAACGAAGGCATCATCGAGAGGAACTACCTCGGCCGCGACTACCGCATCGCCGGCGGCGCCAAGTACACCATCCTGGACGATAACATAGGCTACGTCTCCTACCCGGACTTCTCCAGCGGTATCGGCAACGGCAACCTGGACGAGATACTCTCCTACCTCTCCGTCTGCAACGGACTGATTATAGACGTGCGCAACAACGGCGGCGGCGACCTGACCTATGCCACCCGCTTTGCCGCCCGCTTCACCAACGAGAAGGTACTGACGGGCTACATCCAGCACAAGACGGGCAAAGGGCACAACGACTTTTCCAGCCCTGCCGCCATCTACCTGGAACCTTCCAACAGCATCCGCTGGCAGAAGCCGGTGGCAGTGCTCACCAACCGCCACTCTTACAGCGCCACCAACGACTTCGTGAACTCCATGAGTTGCTTCCCCAACGTCATCCTGGTCGGTGACAAAACCGGTGGCGGCTCCGGCCTTCCCTTCTCTTCCGAACTGCCCAACGGATGGGGCGTACGTTTCTCCGCCAGCCCGCACCTCAATGCGGAAAAGCAACACATCGAGTTCGGCATCGACCCTGACAAGAAAGTGGACATGAGCAAGGAAGACGAAGACAACGGCATAGACACCATCATAGAGGAAGCCCGGAAACTGTTGAAAGTAAATCCGTAAAGAGACTTTATCCGTGAAACAATTTGCCAAAACGAAAAATCTTTCTATCTTTGCCCCCGCTAAACGGAATTACCCCGCGGGTGTGGCGTAATTGGCAGCCGCGCCAGACTTAGGATCTGGTGCCGTGAGGC
>CAJKXC010000017.1 GCA_905203765.1 uncultured Bacteroides sp. | reverse complement strand
GTCCGTTTGAAGTAATGATGAGGGTAGCCGAGAACTATACCACCTGAATAGTTACCCGATTCTTGTCAAGAGCAGATTTATGGAAGTTTAACGGACGGGAGGCTTTGGCTTCCCGTTTATGTTGTCGGAACGCATGGTCTGTTTGCTCTCAATACATGGTATGTTTTACCTTAATACATGGTATGTTTTGGGTGAATACATGGTCTGTTTTCCCACACTTCATCGTCGGGAATGCCACACCTGAATAGTCCGAATGCCACACTTCAGTGCACCGAATGCCTGCCATTACACCTGTTGAGGTGTGGCATTGGGAGCGTTAAGGTGTGGCATTTCACTTGCTGAAGTGTGGCATTCGAAACGGGGTGCCGGGAGGACAAAAAAAGAACGGAGAAGCGATGCCTCTCCGTTTATGCTAATTTAAAATTGAATTCTAAATAGAATTACGAATGCAAATATACGAAATCGGAGAGGCGATGTCAAGTGTTTCGGGAAATATTTTCAGCCAATTATAAGTATATTCATAGTTATTATAATTTGCGCTAAGGAGTTCTTTTTATTGTATTAGCGCAGATTATAGAGTTATAATTTGCGCTAACGCTTATTTTTTGTTATGTTTGCGCTGATTATAATAGGAGGAAGTAGGTATGGCAGCAACATTGATAGGGCGCAGAAAGGAACTGAAGGCTTTGCAGGAATATGTAGATTCTGATAGATCTGAGTTCATCGCTATTTATGGTCGTCGTCGTGTGGGTAAGACCTTTTTGGTTCGGCAGATGGCGAAGGATAATTTTGCCTTTTATGTAACCGGGATGGATAACGCAAAGATGAAGGAGCAGTTAATGAACTTCGGCATTGCCCTTCAGAAGCATAAACAGGCCGTTTCCTTATCTGTACCGGAGAATTGGATATTGGCTTTTTATGAACTTTCCTGTTATTTGGAGACGCTACCCGAAGGGCCGAAGTTGATATTCATTGATGAACTGCCTTGGATGGATACGCCCAAGTCGGGCTTTATCAGTGCCCTCGAGAATTTTTGGAACAGCTGGGCGGCTGTCCGTACGGACGTAAAGCTGATAGTCTGCGGTTCGGCTACATCGTGGATGATAAATAAACTGATAAAGAGCAGGGGTGGGTTGCACAATCGCATCACACACCGCATGATTATGGAACCTTTCACGCTCAGCGAATGTGAACAGTATTTCTCGGTGAACGGTTTTTCGTATTCCCGTCGTGATATAGCCGAATGCTATATGGTGATGGGTGGTATTCCATATTATCTTTCCTTCATGCGTAAGGATCGCAGCCTGGCGCAAAACATCGACCGTCTGTTCTTCGGAGAGCATGCCGAATTGGCTGATGAGTTTGAGAATCTCTATCGGGCCTTGTTTAAAAATGCCGGTCTGCACACGCAGATAGTAACGGTGCTTGCCACGAAAGCGAAAGGACTGACTCGCAAGGAACTGGTAAAGCATACCGGACTCACTGATAACGGAGCTTTCAGTACGGCTCTTGAAGAGTTGGAGAGTTGCGGGTTTATACGTCAGTATGAGCCTTTTGGAAAAGCAAGTGCACTCCCGGCAAAACGTCAGAGGCGGGATGCTCTGTTTCAACTAGTCGATTTCTATACGCTATTCTATTTTCACTTTATCTGTAATAACCGTTATCAGGATGAACATTTCTGGACAGCTTCGCAGAACACTCCGTTACATACTACGTGGAGTGGCTATGCTTTTGAAATGCTGTGTTTGGATCATGTGCAGCAGTTGAAGGGTGCATTGGGAATATCGGGTGTGCAGACATTAGTTTGTTCGTGGAACAGCTCTGCCGTGGAGAAGGGTGCACAGATAGATTTGGTGATTGATCGTAGGGATGAAACAGTGAACCTCTGTGAAATGAAATATAGCTCCACACAGTTTGTCATCACCAAGGACTACGAAGAGAAACTGCGTAACAAAATTGCGGCTTTCCGGGAAGAGACAAAGACACGGAAGTCGCTGATGCTGACTTTAGTCACTACATACGGTGTGAAGGAAAATATGCATTCCGGTTGTGTACAGAGTCAGGTGCTCTTGGACGATTTGTTCAGAGACTGAGTACATCTATTTCTCCTTCAAAGTTAGGGGTGAATACTCCTTTTCCGATGTTCGCTTTGATTTCTTCCACTGTCCAGAAGCGTCCGCCGTCCAGTTCGTCGCTGGGAGATATTTCTCCGTCGTACACCGTCTTGTGTACAAAGACGAGTTCCCGTTCGCGGGCAGATTCAAAGACGTAGTGTGTGATGCTTTCGGGGGTAAAGTCGGTGATGCCCAGTTCCTCGCGCACTTCGCGTTTCAACGCTATCTCCACGCTCTCGCCCAAGTCCACGTGACCGCCTACGGACGTATCCCACTTGCCCGGCTGAATGTCTTTCCATTCGGGACGCTTCTGCAAGTACAGTTCGCCCCGGGAGTTGAAAACGTGCAGATGTACTACCGGATGCAGCAGTTTGCTTCCGTTGTGGCATTCGCCGCGCGTGGCGGCACCTGTGATGTTGCCCTGTTCATCGACCAGGGGAAACATTTCCTGATTGTTGTCGCTGTTCATTGTTCTTCTTTATTTTGGAAACCTTTTACGGCTATACGTCCGGGATTGGATTTATTAAGTTGTAGTTTAAGTGAAATCTCGGCAATAGCCTTGAAAAGGGTTTCGTGGTCACGTTCGTTGCTCTCTAAATCTTCGGCAATCTCTGCAAGCTGTTCTTTTATCCCTTCCAGTTCCTCTCTTACGGATAAGTTGCAGTCTTTCTGTGAAAGAACGAACTGCCTCATTTTGGTGAAAGCACGCATGATGTCAATGTTTACTTGAATAGCAAGCGGGCTGCGAAGAACGGAAGATAGCATGGCAACGCCATTTTCGGTAAAAGCAAATAGAGTTGTTGTACCGATATTGTATGAAGGGGGTATCACATTTTGTGATACCCCTGTGAGTATTAGATCATTAGCTTCTTTCGGAAGTAGGCGGAACATGAAATCTTCAGGAAACCTTTCAATATTTCGTCTAACAGACTGCTTTAAAACTCTGTTTTCTATGCCGTAAAGTTCTGCTAAATCAAAGTCTAACATGACTTTGGTACCGCGTATCTCGTATATTTTATTTTCAATTAATATTAATTCATCATCCATGGTCGTTGTTCTATAAAGAGGTGGTCGCAATTTGCGACAACCTTTATTGGGTCTTTAAGGTTACAATCTGTAACCTTACATTATTGTTTACGGTATTAATAAAGACGAATCCCCATAACTCAGGAACCGGAAATCGTGACTGAGTGCATAGTCGTATATCTTCCGCCAATCGCCGTGTACGAAGGCAGATACAAGCAGCAGCAGGGTACTTTGAGGTTGATGGAAGTTAGTGACCATGGCTTTCACGATTCTGTATTCGTAGCCCGGAGCAATGATAATCTGCGTACTGGTGTGCAATGTCTCCATCCCGTGCCGGTCGAGGTAACGGAGGATGGCTTGCAGGGCATCGGCGGCAGGAGTGGCAGACGCTTCGGCAGACATCTCGTATGGCTGCCACTGCCTGACGTGCAGTTCATCTTCCGTAGCGTCCGGATTGTTGAGAAGCGTAATCCCTATGTGATAAAGACTTTCGAGCGTGCGGACAGAGGTCGTACCTACGGCAACGGCTTTTCCCTCGTGTGCTATCAGCTTCTGCAATGTGCTGCGCGATACGGAGATATATTCCGTATGCATCTCGTGCCCCTCAATCTCTTCGCTCTTCACGGGCTTGAAGGTACCTGCTCCTACATGCAGTGTCAGTTCTTCCAGGTCGACGCCCTTTTCGCGCAACGCATCGAGTACGCGCGGCGTGAAGTGCAGTCCCGCAGTGGGGGCGGCAACCGAACCTTTTATCTTGGAATATACCGTCTGATAAGTCTCCTTATCGCTCTCCTGCGTCTCGCGGTTCAGGTAGGGCGGGATGGGCAGTTCGCCGAAAACTTCCAGGATATCGGCAAAGGTCACTTCGGGATTGTTCCACCGGAAGTCTATCCAATGGCTGGTGCCGTGGCACGCACCGCGTTCGGCGGTCAAGGTCAGCGGTTGGCCTTTGACGGTCATTTCCCGTTTCAGGATGCCTTCCTTCCATTTCTTCAGATTGCCTATCATGCAGAGCCAGGCGGAATGCTCCGTCTGCTGGAAGTTGAGCACGTAGTCGTTGGGCTGTATCGGTTCGAGGCAGAACACTTCGATGAGCGCTCCCGTCTCTTTGCGGAAGTGCAGGCGTGCCTGGATCACTTTGGTATTATTGAATATCATCAGGCTGCCGGCGGGCAGATATTGGGGCAGCGAGGTGAATACATCTTCGGAAACTTCGCCGTGGCGGTACAACAACAACTTGGATTGATCGCGCACGGGCAGCGGAAATTTAGCGATACGCTCGTCCGGCAACGGGTAGTTGAATTCGCTGATATGAATGTGTTTCGGGTTCTGTTCCATGACATTACTTTTTTACGGGGGGCAAAGGTACGGATATTTATCGTCTTTTTTCTATCTTTTTTTGTTGAGTTACCGTATCTTTGCGAGGCGATTGGGTTTTTATAGCACTCCCGGTCGCGAATGGTAAATACTAAACAGTAAACAGAAAGATGAAAATAGGAGATAAAGTCCGTTTCCTCAGCGAAGTAGGGGGCGGTGTTGTGACAGGGTTTCAGGGAAAGAACATTGTGTTGGTGGAAGATGCCGATGGCTTCGACATACCCATGCCCGTGCACGAGTGTGTGGTGATAGAGACGGATGATTATAACATTCCCACTCCGTCTGTTAAGGCAGCTGCCAACAAGAAGAAAGTGGAAGAAGAGGTGAAGCCCATGGCAAAGCCCGAGGTTTCAGTCTATCGCCAGCCCGAAATGAAAGGGGGAGATGTACTGAACGTATTTCTGGCGTTTGTACCGGAGGACGTTAAAGCAGTCAGCACCACGCCTTTCGAAGCCTATCTGGTGAATGACAGCAATTACTATATGTACTACACCTACCTCAGTGCCGAAGGAAAGTCATGGAGCACCCGCTCTCACGGTCTGATAGAGCCGAACACGAAACTTCTGCTGGAAGAGTTCGAGAAGTCGGAGCTGAACGACCGCGAACGTGTGGCAGTGCAGCTCATCGCCTTCAAGGACAACCGCTCGTTTGCCATGAAACCCTCTGTTGCTGTGGAGATTCGCATCGACACTGTGAAGTTCTATAAACTGCATACTTTCCAAAGTTCCGATTTCTTCGAAACACCGGCATTGGTCTACGATATTGTAAAGGACGACCAGCCCATCAAGCAAGTATATGTTTCGGCAGAAGAATTGCAGGAGGCTTTGATTCAGAAGAAACCTGCGGATGCGCCTTCCAAACCCCAAACCATTGTGAAGCGTGGCGGGAAGAACGGAATCATCGAGATAGACCTGCACATCGGCGAACTGCTGGACGACACCCGCGGCATGAGCAACAGCGAAATGCTGAATTACCAGCTCGATAAGTTCCGCGAAGTGCTGGAGCAATACAAGAACAAGCGCGAACAGCGCATCGTCTTTATCCACGGCAAAGGTGACGGTGTGCTCCGCAAAGCATTGCTGGACGAACTGAAGCGCAAGTATCCCAACTACCGCCATCAGGATGCTTCGTTCCAGGAGTACGGGTTCGGGGCAACGATGGTGACGATAAAATAAGAAAGAGACTCATACGGCGGCATTGCCGCAAAAAGAAAGGCATTGAACTCCGAAAGTTCAATGCCTTTTTTATATCTACTTAATACGCGTTCCGCAATTATCGGAAGTGAATGTTACTTCACTTCGATACCCTTGTTCTGCAAGGTAGCGTTCAGAACTTTGGTGTAGTTGGCATATTGCTTTTCATCCAAAGTCTTCTTCATCAACTTCAGGTTGCCGTAAACAGCATTGCGAAGCAGCTTTTCCTGATCCTTCTTTGAAGTGGTAGCGCGCTCCATCTGTTCGGTGAAGAATTCGCAGATGTTTGCTACTTCTTCGTACTGGCCGGCATTCAAGTCCAAATACCGTCCTAACTTACTTACGTTGATGTTACCTTCCCATTTTACATTTGCAGTTGTCTTTTCTGTTGTCGGTTGTTTTCCTGCTGCAAATGATGTAGCAGACAAGCACAGTACTGCTACGAGTGTTAATCCTAAACGTTTCATAATACCTACTTTTTAATTGTTATACCTAAAAACTAATCTTAAAACTAAATCTAATACCTATTGAAAACAATCTAAGCACTTAGCTTTTCTTTTTACCTATGCAAATGTAGAAATATGTTTTATAACACAAAAGCAAATGCAAAGGAAAGTATAGGCTTTATCTTCATTTCTTGATTTATATCAATTAATAGGTATGAAAACGGCTGTTTTTAGGAATAAAATGTAATGTATTTGTAATAAACGGGATTTAAATATATCTGTTTGATGCGATATGTGCTGTTTTAGGAGCAAAACGATAAATGACCTTTGATCGGCTGCCAGACACGTATCAATGCGGTTACTGTTAATTGTTGTTCATCTGCCATCGCTGTATTTCAGGAAACTCGATGGTCATTTTTCTCTCCGCAGCCACTCCTACAAAGCCCAATCCGCCTTTTACATTGCAGGGCAGGCTGATAGGTTCCATCAGTGCTTCGTCATAGTCTCCATCGTCCAGGCAGTTCAAGGCTTTCAGGTAGCGGTATTCCGATTCGGTGAGGGTGAGCACCCGGATGGCAATGGTATGTTTATAGTATATCTGGTCGTAATTTCTCCTTGACGGAGAGTAATCGCTCAGCATCGGATAATAATCGTTGTAGTGAGGGGTATAGACTTTCAGCGTGGCCGAAGAGTTACTGAAACTGTTGTCGGTGAAGATATTATATTTGTTCTCGATGGTGGGGAACAGTTCGTTATCTTCATCGTCGTAACCGCCGGGGTGTCCGTCGGTCAGTATCACGTCTTCACGGTTGATGATTTTCGTATCATTGTAGGTGATGAGGGTGTCTTTCGTATTATAGAGCCAGCTCCATCCGTCCTCGCTGGGGATAAGGTCGCCATTCTCGTCCGTTATGTATTCGCGGTATTCGCAGCGGTAGTTGAGGTTGTTTTGGATATCCAGCCGGTAGTAGTTCTTTTCGCCGGGGCGGTCTTGCAGGGTAATCTTGTACCGGCGGTAGAGGGTTTGTCCGCTATATTCGCGCAGATAGGCGAGGCTGGTATCTACGTGCAGGTTTTCTACCGGTTGCGGCACGGTTACTTCGGCGCTGGCGTGATACTTTCCGTTTTCGGCGGTAGCTTCCAGGCGGATGTTGTCGCCGGGATGCAGAACGGTAGTGAGGCGGAACCGCTTGTACCGGATGCTTTTCAGCAATGCTTCGTATTTGTCTTGGTCAATCGTTCCTTCCATATGACCGTAGATTTCTTCCGGCGATATGGCTTTGGGCGATTCTTCCAGTTTATCGTTCACGTAGAGGGAGAGAGTCGCTTCGTTTAGGTGCTCGATGCCGAAGCCTTCGCCCAAGTGCAGGTAAACATCGTTTTCCGCCCGTCCGGCTTCGAGCAAGGCGTTCATAATGATTTGCGTCTTTTGCTTTCCGGGATTGTAGGGAATCTCGTTTTCGCAGGCCGTCAGGATGCAGGCTGCGGCTATATATATAATAAGGTGTAATTTCATTCTTGTTTTCATATTCGGGGCCTTTTAGAATTTGTAGGTATAGGTGACGGAAGGGATACAAGGCAGTATCGTCAGTTTCTTGATGGTGGCTTTGCCTTTCTCCTTATTGGAAGACTGGCCGTAAATGCTTTCATAGAAATCATTCTCGGCATTATATCCATTCTTATATTTACTGTATACGATGTTCGGGTTCATCGCATTGTATGCATTATAAACGCTGATATTCCAGGTTCGCATACCATGCTTGGTCTTCTTGTTGAAGTTGATGCCCAGGTTCAGGCGATGGCTGGCGGGTAGGCGGTAGTTATTACGGTGGGAGATGTAGCCGGTTTCTTCGGTGCTGCCGTCGGGGCGGATGATAATCGTTGCTTTCTCGGGCACGGTGATGCAACCGCCGCTGTTGAATATCCACGAAGCGCCCACGTCGATGCGGCTACTGAACTTATGGTTAAGGGCAAGGCTGATGCTATGGCGGCGGTCGTACTTATAGGGAAACCATTTGCCCTGGTTGATGGTACCGTCCTTAAAGCGATGGTCGGTCTTGGACAGGGTGTATGCCAGCCAGCCGGTAGTATTGCCCAATGTCTTTTGCACCATGAATTCCAATCCGAAGGAGCGGCCTTCGCCCACTTCCACTTTCTCTTCCCAGTTGGTGGAAGTGCCGAAGAAGGATACGCCGTCCTGATACTCGAGTATGTGCCGCATCTGTTTGTAATACCCTTCGATGGAAAATTCCCAGCCCGGCAGTCCCGCATAATATCCCCCGATGGAGTACTGGTTGGCATACATCGGGCTGATGTCCTTGGTAATGGGTACCCAAAGGTCGGTAGGCATGGAGAGAGGGGTGGACGAGAGCAGATGCACATACTGCGCCATGCAGGTATAAGATGCCTTGGCGGAGAATCCTTGCCCGAGATTGTAGCGGGCCGAGAGGCGCGGCTGCACCGAATAGTAGCTTTTCCCCTGTGTATGGAAGAGGGCGGTGCGCACACCTGCATTCAGGCTGAGGTCATCGCTAACGTTGAAGTTGTCTTCGGCATAAAGGGAGATTCCCTGCCCGTGCATCTCCCGGCTGCTGCTTGTATTATAGATGGTATCTTGCTGAACGGTTCCGTCGTCTACATCCTGTATCTTCGAGGTAGATACGCCGGGACGGAAGGTGTGGTAGATGTATTCTGCTCCGAATTTGATGTGATGTTGTGGGATGGGCGTGTAGTCGAAGTCCATGCGTGCGCTCCAGTCGCGGATGCCGGAACTGAACCTGGAAGAGTAGTGATACTTGTTGAGTATCTGTTTGCCCGCCATATAGGTATCTTCCATCTCTCCGTCCAGGCTCATCTCATAATTGTTGTACGAGAGGGTGGTGTTGCAGAACAACTTGCTGTTGAATACATAGTTCCAGCGCCCGTAGGCGATGGTGTTTCCCCAGTTCAGGTGACTGTTGTCCTTATAATAACTTTTGTATGTGTTGTCGTTTGTAGAGCCGTTGCCGTCGTAGCTGTCGTAGTGATAGTGGTCTTTCCCTTTGTAGAAGCTGAGGAAGAGGCGGCTACGGTCGTTGAATTTATGGTTCACCTTGGCGTTGACATCATAAAAGTAGTAGTTGTATTTGTCGGAATAGTTCTCGTCTTTGTCCACAATGAGGCTTTTGAAGAATACCGTAGGGATGGCGCGTGCGCTGAAACTGAAAGAGGTCCGTTCTTTCCAGATGGGCCCCTCAATGTGTACTTTGTCCGTCAGCGCGCCGATGCTGAGTGCGCCGTGGTAGCGGTGCATATCTCCGTCGTTGGTACGCACGTCGACGATAGAGGAGAGGCGCCCGCCGTAGCGGGCGGGAAAGGAGCTTTTGAAAAGCGTGGTGTTCTTCACCGCCTCGGGTGTGAAGATGGAGAATATGCCCAGCATATGGTCGGCGTTATATACCGGGATGCCGTCCAGCAGTACCAGGTTCTGGTCGGGACCGCCGCCGCGTACATACATGCCGGAGAAGCCTTCCATGCCTGCCTGCACGCCCGGCAGCAGTTGGATGGTTTTCAGTAAATCGGCTTCGCCCAGTATGGAGGGGGTGCTTCGTATCTGCGACATCGGAATCTCGTGCGCTCCCATGGCTGTGCTTTGCAGGCCGGCTTCGTGCTTGTCGGACAGCACTACCACTTCCGCCAGCAGGTTGTTGCTGGTGAGCGGGATGTTCAGCACGGTGTCTTTGGTCAGTTCGAAGCGGCTGCGCCGGGATTCGTAACCCAGATAGGAGAAAGTCAGTTCCGCTTCTCCTTCCGGCAGAGTGAGTGTATAGAAACCGAAAGGATTGGTGGCAGTACCGGTGGAACGACGACTCTCAAGGATATTGGCACCAATCAGCGTCTCGGAAGACGCCCCGTCGGTCACGTATCCGCTGATAGTGTACTTACGGCTAACGGGTTTCTGCGGATCAGTCCGCTTATAGAGCAGGATGTGCTTTCCTGAGATTTCGAACTTGATGGGTTCGTTCTCGAAAGCACGTTGCAATATCTCGCTGATGGTTTGCTGCCGGGCTTCCAGGTTGATGCGCCGTGTCAACTTTACTTCTTCTCCATATACGAAGGAGAAGCCGGTGGCATTTTCCAGCTGTTTCACAAAACTTTCCAGCGTTGCATTGCGGATGTTGATGTTCAGGCGTACTTCTTTATTCTGTGCATAAATCGAAGTGGTTAAGATAACCACGCACATCAGGAGCATAGCTCTGATGTGGTGGTGTGAACAGATAGTAGAATGGTTCATGTTTAATTAAGTTTGCTAGTAAGGGTAATAGTGTCGTTTGTCTGAGTATAGGTAAAGTTGCCTGCGCCTTTCAGCAGGTCGAGAATCGTTGCCAGTCCTTCGTCCGAACTGAAAGTACCCGTCATACGGTAGTTCTTCAGGCTGTCGCCCTCGATACGGATAGGCGTATGGAATACTTCGGACAGTTGGCGGGTGATGTCTTCCAACGGCTGCTGGCTGAAGTAGAGCGTATCCGGCAGACCGACGGGCTTCGGGGATTGTGTCTCTACCGGAGCAGACTGGGGAAGTACAGGCTCGGGACGCAGTACATAATAGTAGGCTGCCCAACTGGCCACACACAGCAATACCACTGCCGCACTGCTTGCCACTCGCAGCCAGAACATACGCTTTCTGCGTTTGGCAAACAGCCGTTGTTCCAGCTGTTTCCAGCTGTTGCCTGCCGCGAAGCGTCCCCTGGGCGAGCGGGTGGAAGCTATCAGCTTGTTCAGTACCTTGTCAATATTCTCGTTGTTTACCTTCATTCTTTATTCTTTGTAAGTAAAGACAAGTGCTTTCGAGAAACTCCCTATGCGATGTTTGCTAAAAGAAGTTAAAGAGAAACTCTGTGAGACTCTGTGTCCTCTGTGGTGATTCCTGAACTTTATTCCAGGAGGCTTTCCTTCAACCTTGTCACCGCCTTCTGTAACTGTGCATCCACTGTTTTTACGCTGATGTCCAGTTCCTCTGCCACTTGGGCATAGCTCTGCTTCTCTTCGCGTATGCGGATGAAGACCTCGCGGCAACGTTCGGGCAGGCGGTCCAGGGCTTTGACGTAGCGGGCAAAGAGTTCCTCGCTGATGAGTGTTTCCTCGGGAGAATCCGCCTGGTCGGAAGGTTCGGGAAGTTGTTCGGTGGAGAAGGCGGTATGCCGGCTCTCTTTCTCCAGATAATTGAGGGAGGCGTTCTTGGTGAGGATGAAACAATAATCTTCTATATTCTTTATCTCCGGCAGTTTGGCGCGTTGTTCCCAAAGTCGCATGAAGACATCGAGCACGATCTCCTGTGCCCATTCCTCACGCTTCACAAAGTAGTAGGCGATGCGGAACAGACGGTCGTAGCACAAATCGTAGAAACCATGGAACGCTTGTTCCGAGTTTTCTTCCTTCATTTGGCGCAGGTAGCGCCTGACTTCTTGTTCGGTCATATCCCTGTTTGTTATTCAATAAACATCAAGTCACTGATGATGCCGTCCGAAACGAAAATACCTTCGCGCGTCAGGCGGAGGTGTCCGTCGTGCACTTCCAGTTTCCCGCTTTTCAGATGCGGGGCTGCCATGTCCCTGCAATAAATCCATAGCTTCGTGCCGAACTTCTGTTCTGCTTCTTCTGCCGATATTCCCCACTTGGTACGCAGGCTGGTCATGATGTATTCGTTGTAGCAGGTTACCAGGTCTAAATGTTCCGTTTCGAATGCCCGCCCGCCTGCTTCTATGGCACTTATGTACTTCTCCAGCGACGAAATGTTCCATTCGCGGCTCCCGGTGTCGAATGAGTGTGCCGAAGGTCCGCAGCCCAGGTAAGGGATGCCTTTCCAGTAAGATGTGTTGTGGCGTGAGTACATGCCGGGCTTGCAGAAGTTGGATATTTCGTAATGCTCATATCCGGCGTTGCCTAACGTATCTATCAGGGTGGAGAAGAAGCGCACGCTGCTTTCTTCATCTACCTCATGGATGCGGTGGGCTTGCAGCATTTCGTAGATGCGCGTGCCCTCTTCGTAAGTCAAGTGATAGGCGGAGATATGTTCTACGCGCAGGTCGATGGCTTGTTGCAGGTCGCGTTTCCAGCGTTCGTCCGTTTCGCCCGGCAGACCGTAGATAAGGTCGATACTGATATTGCGGAAACCTGCCTGCCGGCAACGCTCTACGGCTTCTATCGCCTGGCTGGCGCTGTGGCGTCGGTTCAATAGCCGCAAGGTAGCATCGTCAAGGGTCTGTATCCCCATGCTGAGGCGGTTGAAGGGGAGGGTGCGCAACATGGCGGCATATTCGTCCGTCAGGTCGTCGGGATTGGCTTCGAGGGTAATTTCCCGGGCGTTCTCCAGTCCGTAAACCTTTTCAATCGTTTCAAACACTTGCCTGAAATCTTCCTCTGCCAGTTGCGAGGGAGTGCCGCCCCCCAGGTAGATGGTTTCTACCGGTTCCCCTTTCAGATATTCCCTGCGCATCTCCAGTTCCCGGCACAAAGCGGCTATATATCGCTGCTTCAGCTCGCTGCGGGTGGTAGAGTAGAAGTCGCAATAGATGCAACGCGTCTTGCAAAAAGGGATGTGTATATAGATGCCTGCCATAGAGTTTGAGAGTTATTCGCTGCAAAAGTAAGCTTTTGGCGGGAGAAAGCATGGTTTGTGAATGTTTTTTTCCTTCGAATGAAACTTGTCATCCTTGCGGAGAAAACTCCCTTTGAATGCTATGCAAACTTAGAATAAAGGCTTTATTCTTATAAATAAAGATTATATTCTTAAGAATAAAGCTTTTATTCCTACGAATAAAGCCTTTATTCTAAGTATTGCTGGCGGGCGAAGAAACTTTCTCTTTCGGCGTAACCCATTTCTCTTTCCGTCGAATAGGAATTTGCCTTCACCCCCTCTGCCTGGCTGCACGGCATAATGACTGATATTTCGCCCTTATTGAACGATGAGCAGTCCGTGAAGTGCTACTAAAAGGATAAATTTGCCACAGTAATTAATATGTTGTATCTTTAAATAGAACTTTGTATGCTACGAAAACACAGTAAAAGGAAAATGATGTTCGCGCTTTTGGCGTGGTGTGCTTTAGCTTCTGTTTCCGCCCAGGAATGGAAGTTGGTATGGAGTGAAGAATTCAATAAGAAAGGTCGCCTTAATGAGGCTACCTGGAACTACGAGAACGGGTATGCCCGCAACGAGGAAGCCCAGTGGTATCAGCCGGATAACGCATTCTGCAAAGGTGGCAAGCTGATTATAGAAGCTCGCAAGGAGCATCGGGAGAATCCTTTGTACGAAGCCGGAAGCCGCGATTGGCGTAAGAAACGCGAATTTGTGGAATACACTTCCTCATCGGTCACCACTGCCGGAAAGTTTGAATTCCTATACGGGCGCCTCGAAGTACGTGCCAAGATTCCTACTGCTGGGGGTGCCTGGCCTGCCATCTGGTTGCTGGGGCGTGACTTGCCGTGGCCCTCGTGCGGAGAAATTGACGTGATGGAGTACTATCGCATAAAAGGTGTGCCGCATATCCTTGCCAATGCTTGCTGGGGAGGTGAAAAAGGACATGGTGCCGTATGGAACAGCAAGACGGTTCCGTTCACCCATTTCACCGACCGCGATCCTCATTGGGCGGATAAGTTCCATATCTGGCGCATGGATTGGGACGAGACAGCCATCAAGATTTATCTCGATGACGAATTACTGAATGACATTCCGCTAAGCAAAACCGTGAACGGCAGCAGTGCAGGCGAGGGAATAAATCCTTTCCACAAGCCGCAGTACATCCTGCTGAATCTTGCTATCGGAGGCCTCAACGGCGGAGAGATTGACGACAACGCACTGCCGATGAGGTATGAAGTGGACTATGTACGCGTATATCAAAAGGAGCATTTTTGAATAACGGTTAGTCTGACGAAATAAGTAAGTGTATATGTTGTGTAACATATACACTTATTATATGTCGTATATGGAAAAGTGTTATTTTTACACTCGCTAAATAATTCAATATAAAACTATTATGAACCATAGAAAAACACTCATGTTACGGGTAAATCTGTTGATTGTATCAATCTTCCTATTCTCCCTTCCGGGATTTTCTCAACAGAAATCCTTCTATGAGAAGGATTGCATTGCTTATTTGTTTACTTATTTCACCGGTAACCATATCAGTGAAGAGGCAGTGTGCTATGCCGTCAGCATGGATGGTTACAGCTATTGGACGCTGAATGGCGGCAAGCCGGTGATCGACTCGAAAGTTATCAGTTCTACGGGCGGCGTGCGCGATCCTCACATCCTGCGTTGCGAAGATGGAAAGACATTCTATATGGTGGTGACGGATATGGTTTCCGGTAACGGATGGGATTCCAACCGGGCAATGGTATTGCTGAAATCTACCGACCTGGTGAACTGGTCGCACTCGATCATCAATATACAGAAACGCTATACGGGCCAGGAACAGTTGAAACGTGTATGGGCTCCGCAGACGGTTTATGACCCCGAAGCCGGAAAGTACATGGTATATTGGAGCATGAAGTACGGCGACGGACCGGATGTAATCTATTATGCCTATGCGAACGACGACTTCACCGATTTGCTTGGCGAACCGAAGCCTTTGTTCCTGCCGAAAGAAGGGAAGTCGTGCATCGACGGGGATATTGTTTATAAAGACGGCATCTTTCACCTTTTCTATAAGACAGAAGGCCACGGCAATGGCATCAAGGTAGCCACCACCCGTTCGCTTACTTCCGGGCGGTGGAACGAAAGCCCTGATTACAAGCAACAGACCACAGATGCGGTGGAAGGTGCAGGTACCTTCAAACTGATAGGACAGGATAAATATATATTGATGTATGACGTATATATGAAAGGCAAATATCAGTTTACAGAGACTACCGACCTGGAGAACTTCAAAGTGATAGACAGTGAAGTAAAGATGAATTTTCATCCGCGTCATGGTACGATTATTCCCATCACCCGGGATGAATTGATGCGTATCACCGATAAGTGGGGGAAACCGGTGACAACACAGGATATTACCGTCAGCAGCCCCGATGGTAAGTTGCAATTAACCGTATCGTGCCCGGAAGGGGAAGCCGCCTCTTATGCCGTATCATACAATGGAAAACAGATGCTTGCGCCTTCTCCGCTGGGACTGGAAACGAATGTAGGAGACTTTGCCGGAACCATGAAATGGATGGGATATAAAGAAGCGAAAATCGATACCACCTACGAGCAGACGCGCATCAAGACCTCGCGTGTGCACTATCAGGCCAATGAATTGTTGTGCTCTTTTGCCAATGCGGAAGGGCAGATAATGGATGTAATGTTCCGCGTCAGTGACAATGACGTGGCATTCCGCTATCTGCTTCCCCGTCAGGGAGAGCGGGGAAGCGTTACCGTAAGTCAGGAAAAGACCGGTTTCCGCTTTCCGTCTCATACCACCACTTTCCTTTGTCCGCAGAGCGATGCCATGATAGGCTGGAAACGGACAAAGCCCAGTTATGAGGAAGAATATAAGGCGGATGCTCCCTTGAATGCACGTTCGCAATTTGGACATGGATATACATTCCCCTGTCTGTTCAGGGTAGGAGAGGATGGTTGGGTGCTCGTCAGCGAGACGGGAGTAGACAGTCATTATTGCGCTTCCCATCTGAGCGATGCGGTGGACGGACTGTTTACGATTGCCTTCCCCATGCCGGAAGAAAATAACGGCAACGGGACGGTGGCTCCGGCTTTCTCTTTACCGGGCGCTACTCCGTGGCGCACCATCACGGTGGGCGAAACCCTGAAACCGATCGTAGAAACGACTGTGCCCTGGGATGTGGTGAAACCGCTGTACGAGACGGAACACGACTATAAGATGGGACGTGGCACGTGGAGCTGGATTCTCTGGCAGGATGGTAGCATCAATTACGATGACCAGGTGCACTATGTGGACTTGGCGGCAGCTATGGGATACGAATATGTATTGATAGACAACTGGTGGGACACCAATATCGGCCGCGACCGGATGGAGCAGCTTATCAAGTATGCCCACAGCCGGGGCGTAGATGTATTCTTGTGGTACAGTTCCAGCGGTTACTGGAATGACATCGAGCAGGGTCCTGTCAACCGGATGGACACTCCGATTATCCGCAAGCGCGAGATGAAATGGCTCCAGATCCAGGGCGTGAAAGGCATCAAAGTCGATTTCTTCGGCGGAGACAAGCAAGAGACGATGCGACTGTATGAAGATATCCTGAGCGATGCCGACGACCACGGCTTGATGGTTATCTTCCACGGCTGTACGATACCGCGTGGATGGGAACGGATGTACCCTAATTACGTGGGCAGTGAAGCTGTCCTGGCTTCCGAGAATCTGATATTCAACCAGCACTTCTGCAATGAAGAGGCATTCAATGCTTGTCTGCACCCGTTTATCCGCAACACGGTAGGATGCATGGAGTTCGGCGGTTGCTTCCTGAACAAGCGGATGAACCGTGGAAACGATGGCGGTAATATCCGCCGTACCACCGATGTATTCCAATTGGCGACAGCGGTGCTGTTCCAAAACCCGATACAGAACTTTGCTTTATCTCCCGGTAACCTGACGGATGCGCCGCAGGTCTGCCTCGACTTTATGAAGCAGATACCTACTACCTGGGACGAAACCCGTTTCATCGACGGTTATCCCGGAAAGTATGTGGTACTTGCCCGCCGCCACGGTGATAAGTGGTACGTGGCTGCCATCAATGCAAATAAGGAAACGCTGAAACTGAAACTTACACTGCCCATGCTGGCAGGCGAAACGGTTTCATTTTACAGCGATGATAAACAGCAACAACCGCAAGAGAAAGCCATTAAGGTGAAAGCCGACGGTAGCATCCAACTGGTGCTTCAACCGCAGGGTGGCGCCGTATGGGTCAAAATGAACTAAGAACTGTCTTTTTTGAACTATTTTTCACCCTTTAGCTCTATCTTCCTGCCTATATTTGCAGCGGGAGGATATGTCGGAATTCAACTCTTTAGACCCCTCTAAGGAGTTGAATTTTTACATTCCCCCCCGTTACAAACTTTACATAAATTTAATAGCATGAAGAATCATCTCATTACCGGACTCTTTGCGGCTCTTGCCTTGAGTGCAAGTGCGCAGTCCTTCAACGAATGGCTCGACCCTGGGGTTAATGCCGTGAATCGTGCTCCGATGCACACTAATTATTTCGCCTACGAATCTGCCGATGCGGCTGCCCGTGGCGTAAAAGAAAAATCATCCAACTTTATGACCTTGAACGGTGTATGGAAGTTCTTCGGAGTAAAAGATGCCGATGCACGTCCCACCGACTTCTGGAAACCGGGTTTCAACGATCAGAATTGGAGAACGATGCCCGTTCCCGGCGTATGGGAACTGAACGGTTTCGGCGATCCTATCTATGTGAACACCAGCTATGCCTGGCGCAACCAGTTCCAGAGCAACCCGCCGCAGGTACCCACAGAGAACAATCATGTAGGCTCTTATCGCCGCGAAGTCGTGATTCCTGCCGACTGGAAAGGCAAGGATGTCATTGCCCACTTCGGTTCGGTAACTTCCAACATTTATCTATGGGTGAACGGCCGCTACGTAGGCTATAGCGAAGACAGCAAGCTGGAAGCGGAATTCGACCTGACTCCTTATCTGAAACCGGGACAGAAGAACCTGATTGCTTTCCAGGTGTTCCGCTGGTGCGACGGCACTTATCTGGAAGACCAGGACTTTTTCCGTTATAGCGGTGTGGGGCGCGATTGCTATCTCTATGCCCGCAACAAGAAGCGCATCGAAGATATCCGCGTCACTCCCGACCTGGACGGAGCTTATATGAACGGTTCCCTGCGCGTCACTCTCAACCTGAAGGGTAGCGGCAACGTCAACCTGGAACTGCTGGATGCCGCCGGCAAACCGGTGGCAACGGAAACAGCCCACGGCAGCGGCACCGTTGTGATGAATGTAGAGAATCCGTATAAATGGACGGCGGAAACTCCTTACCTTTATACCTTGCGCGCCACGCTTCAAGGCAGCGACGAAGTAATCCCCGTCAAAGTAGGTTTCCGCAAAATAGAACTGAAGAACTCGCAGTTACTGGTAAACGGCCAGCCCGTTCTCTTCAAGGGTGCCGACCGCCACGAGATGGATCCCGACTACGGCTACGTTATTTCGCGCGAACGTATGTTGCAGGACATCCAGATGATGAAGAAATTCAATATCAACGCCGTGCGTACTTGCCACTATCCCGACAACAACCTGTGGTACGACCTCTGCGATGAGTATGGTATCTATGTGGTAGCCGAGGCAAACATCGAATCCCACGGAATGGGCTACGGTGAAAAAACGCTTGCCAAGCGCCCCGATTATGCCCGTGCACACATGGAACGCAACCAGCGCAACGTACAGCGTGGCTTCAACCATCCCAGCATCATCTTCTGGTCATTGGGCAACGAGGCGGGATACGGCCCGAACTTCGAGGCTGCCTACGACTGGATTAAAGCCGAAGACCCCAGCCGTGCCGTGCAATACGAGCAGGCAGGGCAGAAGGGAAAGACGGATATTTACTGCCCGATGTACTACGGCTATGACCGTTGCATACAATATTGCGAGGATTCATCCAAAGACAAACCGCTGATTCAATGCGAATACGCCCATGCCATGGGTAACTCCGAAGGTGGTTTCAAAGAATACTGGGACCTGGTTCGCAAGTACCCCAAATACCAGGGTGGATTTATCTGGGACTTCGTCGACCAGTCCGTACGCTGGACAGGCAAGAACGGCAAGACGATATATGCTTACGGTGGCGACTTCAACCGCTACGACGGCAGCGACGGCAACTTCTGCGATAACGGACTTATCAGCCCCGACCGCGTGCCCAATCCTCATATGTACGAAGTAGGCCGCATCTATCAGGACATCTGGACTACTCCTGCTGATTTGAAGAACGGCGAAATCAATGTATATAATGAATACTTCTTCCGCGACCTCTCTGCCTACTACCTGGAATGGGAAGTGCTGAAAGGCGGAAAAGTAATGCGTACCGGCCGTGTAGAAAACCTGAATGTCGCTCCGCAACAGACTGCCAAGATTAAGCTCGACCTGGGCAAGACCTGCCAGTGCACGGAATGGCTGCTCAATGTATCCTACAAGCTGAAGAACCGCGAAGGTCTGCTTCCTGCCGGCTATGCCGTGGCCAAGGAGCAACTGACGCTGAATCCTTATCAGGCTCCTTCTATGGATTTGAAGAACTGCGAGTTGAGCAATATTCAGGACATTGCCCCTGTGGTGAAGGAGAACGATTATAACTACCTCATCATTACCGGTGATGCTTTTCGTCTTGAATTCAACAAGCACAACGGCTACCTGACTCAGTATCAGGTGAACGGTCAGGAACTGATTCAAGAGGGTAAAGCCCTGACTCCTAACTTCTGGCGTGCTCCTACCGATAATGATTACGGTGCCGGTCTGCAACGCAAATATGCTGCCTGGAAGAATCCCGAAATGAAGATGACCTCTTTCACCCAGCGCACAGAGAACAACCAGGTAGTTGTAGAGGCTGCTTACGAAATGCCGGGCGTATCGTCTACTTTGAATCTGACGTATGTCATCAGCAACAGCGGTGCCGTTAAGGTAACTCAGAAACTGACCACCGACAAGAGCGCAAAGGTATCCCCCATGTTCCGTTTCGGTATGCAGATGCCTATGCCCCGCAGCTTCGAAACCATCGAATACTACGGCCGTGGTCCGGTTGAGAATTACAGCGACCGCAACCATGCTGCCGACTTGGGCATCTACCGCCAAAGCGTCACCGAGCAGTTCTACCCCTACATCCGTCCGCAAGAGAACGGTACGAAGACCGATATCCGTTGGTGGAAGATGTTGAATCCCGCAGGCAGTGGTGTAGAGGTTGTAGCTGCCGCTCCGTTCTCCGCATCCGCTTTGCATTATACCATCGAGTCCCTGGACGAAGGCTGGCACAAGCAGAACGGCCACTCTCCCGAAGTGGAAGAAGCCGACCTCACCAACCTCTGCATCGACAAGGTACAGACCGGTTTGGGTTGCGAAGACAGTTGGGGACGCATTACCCGCCCCGAGTATCAGGTGCCTTATGCTGATTACGAGTTCACGTTCATACTCACTCCGGTGAAGTACAACGTGGCGCTGGAATAATCATGGAATGATAAAGAAGAACAGCCGCTTCCCGGAGAGGAGAGCGGCTGTTTTCTTATCCGGTAAGTTCTTATTCTTTTGTAATCTTCAATCTCAGCACTTCATTCCGGTCATCTAATATCTCTATCTTATATCCTTTCCATGTTTGTACTCTCACATTGTCCTTTCCCTCATTCGTGCTGATATAAAGAAACTCAACAATTCCTTCTTCCCCGTCTTCGTACAACTTGAATGAATCCCTGGTTTCATATCCGTCGTACTCCATTCCGGGATTGGTTATATTTGCCGTATATCCCTCATTATAAGAGACTGTAAGCGTGCCGATACGGATGCTTTCTCCCGGCTTCCTGTCAAAGGTGAGTGTATCGCCCTTCAAGGTGTCAGCCGGTGAATCCTGTTCTACGGGTGTTCTCATATTGCCTTGTGCATTAAGATTTGCGATAACCGAAAGCAGCAGGAGAAACACGAATGCTTTGGGATTCGCTACAATACTTCTCATGTCTTATTGATTTGCTTTGCAGAAACAGCTTTCCAAATGATCGTTCACAAACCCTGCCGCCTGCAAAAAAGCATAGCACATCGTCGAACCGAAGAACTTGAATCCCCTCTTCTTCATGTCTTTGCTCATGGCATCCGACTCGGGAGAGGTGGCGGGAATCTGGCTCAGGGTCTTGAAGTTATTGATAACAGGTGTCCGGTTTGGGAAGAATGATAAAGTGTACTCATAGAAGCTGCCGAATTCTTTCTGGATTGCCATAAATAGTTTTGCATTATTGATTGCACTATTGATTTTTAGCCTGTTCCTCACGATTCCGTCAAATTGCATCAATCGTTCGACGTCTTCCGGCGTCATTTGCGCTACCTTCTCCACATCAAAGTGATGGAAGGCTTCCCGGTATCCCTCACGTTTTCGGAGAATCGTAATCCAAGCTAATCCTGCCTGGGCACTTTCGAGTACCAGGAACTCAAACAGCTTTTTGTCATCGGTAACGAGTCTTCCCCATTCCTCGTCGTGGTATCTTATATACAGTTCGTCTGTTCCTGCCCAACCGCAACGTGTGTTTATTATATCTTTCGTATTCATAACTAATATTCGTTAGTGCATCGAGCACATTTGTAATTTCGCAAATATACGAAAATCTACTGTCTTCTCGCCCGCCTTTACAATCTTAATGAAGATACGATAGAAGTATTACCCGCCCTTTTTGACCGATAATTAGCCCTCGGCTATCCATTTCCTGTTTACCTTTGTGGCAATTACTAAATAAAATCTACCATGAAGAAACGAAATTTATTATTGCTTGCCCTGTTGCTGGTTGCCGTCTTGCTGCCGGCACAGCAGAAAGTGTCCGGCCGCTTCCGTACGGACATCCCTCTTGACTCCATCCATCTGAGCGACCCCTGTATCCTTGCCGATAAGAAAACGAATATGTACTATATGACCGGTTCGGGGGGCCTGCTTTGGAAGAGCAAGGATCTTGCCCGTTGGGAAGGTCCGTACCGGGTTACGGAAACCGACCCGGCATCCTGGATGGGACCTAACCCCGAAATCTGGGCGGCGGAACTGCATCAGTACAAAGGCAAGTACTATTACTTCGCCACGTTTACCAACAATGCCATTCGGATAGACTCGGTGAAGGGAAACGTCATTCCCCGCCGTGCCAGCCACGTGTTGGTCAGCAATAAGCCCGACGGCCCTTACCGCCCGATGAAAGATCCTACTTATCTGCCTGCCGATAAGCCGACGCTCGACGGTACCTTCTGGGTGGATAGCGACGGCAAGCCCTATATGGTCTATTGCCACGAATGGTTACAGAACTGGAACGGTACGGTGGAGAAAATAGAACTGAAACCCGACCTGAGTGGCACTATCGGCAAAGGAAAGATACTTTTCCGTGCCAGCGATTCACCCTGGAGCCGCGAGAAGATGGGCGATAAGGTAGCGCCAAACCGTGTGACCGACGGCCCGTGGCTTTTCAGAACAGCTACCGGTCGCCTGGGTATGATATGGACAAGCTGGGTATTCCAGGATTATACGCAAGGCGTCGCCTACTCTGAAAGCGGAACGCTGGACGGCCCGTGGGTACAGGAAAAAGAGCCCATCACCCCGCCTAACTTCGGGCACGGCATGCTGTTCCGTACATTGGATGGCAAATGGCTGATGTCCGTACACAGCCACAAAGAGGTAAACGGAAGATATATCCGCATTCCCCATCTGTTCGAAGTGGATTTGTCGGGAGATAAGTTGGTAATCGGCTCTGCATATCGTCCCGCTAAAAGTAGCCTATTCTTTTGGAAGTGACAAGCGATGGGTGGATAATTGTTGATACCATTCCCAGATCGTTATTTTCTGTTTTACCCTTACCCTGGCTCCCGGATGAACAATGAATTCTCCCGGTCCCTGCACGGTGGCTGCCCCTTGATGCCAGTCGTAAGTATAGCCTAACCGCGTCCACGGATAGGGCGTTACCGAATGGTAAGAAAGCGCTTCGTTTTCTGCGAACCATTTCCGGTAATGCTCCGGAACATCGGCCGGGAAATCGAGTGATGCCTCGCTGTCGTCTATCTCCGGATCGGGGGTGGGACGGAAAAGGCGGTCACGCTCGGCATAGAAAAAGATAATCCGGTCATAATTGCAGTCGGGCGGAAGGCCAAGCAGTTGCACCATCCGCATGCGGCACTCCAACGAATCGGTACAAAGGGGAAGGCAACGCAGATGCTCTTCCAAATCGTAGGGCAGTGTGACCCACGGCAAGGAATTGCCAAGCAAAAAGGTGCTGTCCTCACGCCACTTGTCTGCTTCTTCGGCGTCGGTCATCGATGCCACCAGCACCATGTCGTGTCCGTTTTCGTTTATCCATTCCATCAGTGGATTGTCACCGGGTTTGGTGATGGCAGGCAGCGTGTGGCTTATCTCGGCGGCTTCTGCCACGCTGGCATCTTCCACTGCCGCCCGATAGTCCTTCCATAACTGTAAGGAATCCGTCTGTCCCTGTAGGCGAAGGCTTCCGAAGTGGATGAATAAAACTGCCGTCAGGCAGATCCAAGTTCTTTGGTTCATGTTTTGTTTTCCTATTTGTGAATTAATGATACAAAGGTAGTCCTTTCTGATTAAAGCAACAAAGGGAAGGATAGAATTCAATTCTATCTGTTTATAGACTAAAAGTACGTATAATTCTCCCTCGCATAAGCTTAAAACTATTATATTTGCCGTGATTCTTAATATCTGATGGTATGAAAAGTATTACGGCAGGCTTCTGCTCTCTCTATAAGTGCTGTGTGTTATTGGTTTGTCTGACTTTGCTCCCTGTGGCAGCGGGGGCGGCAGATGTTATTATGGACTCACGGCTGGATTTTAAGCAAATATCTACACTCAACGGCCTGCCTACGGACGAGGTTCAGAAGATTTATCAGGACAGGGAAGGATTCATCTGGGTGGCTACCCGGTATGGACTCTGCAAATATGATGGTTATCAGGTCACTGTTTACCGCTCGAACCTGTATACTCCCGGATTGCTTACCAATAACAATATCTTTTGCCTTGCCGATGATTACGACGGCAACCTCTGGATAGGTACGCAGGAAGGACTGAATGTACTCAATAAGAAAACGGGCGAGATGCGCCAGTATGTTTACCCCACCATTCCCAATAACGCTGTGTCATGCTTGTTGACCACCCGGGATAACAGGGTATGGATTGGTACCGATGCCGGGCTATGCCGGTATGTGGCGGAAGAGGATTCTTTCGTGGTGTACGACAGCCGGGTGAGCGAGGGGGTATTTACGCAGCCTGCCATAAAGTCCCTGTTCGAAGATGCGGACGGAGACTTGTGGGTAGGGACATGGTCGCACGGGCTTTTTCGCCATTCCTTGAGAGAGGATAAGTTCTATGCCTATCCCCGGATAAACGAACGGAACTCCGCGCACGTGATTTATCAGGATGCCGACCGGAACATCTGGGTAGGAGGATGGGACTGCGGACTGTTCCTTCTGAACCATCCCAAAGATATAGAGCAGGTGACCTATACGAGCTATACCCACCGGACGGGAGACGAAACCAGCCTCTCGGACAACATAGTCTATGACATCGTAGAGGATTTGCATACGAATACTTTGTGGATTGGTACCCGTGCCGGACTGAGCATCATGGAGCGGGACAAGCCCGGACACTTCATTAATTATAAATCCCGTCACTCGTCGCACTATATTCCCTGTGACGAAATCAACACGTTGCTGCGCGACTATTCCGATAACATCTGGCTAGGTTCCATCGGCGGCGGCGTCTTGATGGTCAATACGGACTTGCCGCCGTTTACCAGCCACTCGCTGAATCTGGTGGAGGACGATGTGCCTACGACTTCGGTACGTGCCATATTTGCCGATTCGGAGAACAACCTTTGGTTTGGTGCGGGAAGTTTCGGGCTGGCGCGCAAAGACTATGCAACCGGCAAACTGACCTTTAACACCCGCATTCCCGGATTTGAGAATGTATCGGGCGTGCCTACCATCAATTCTGTGATTCAGCGCAAGAATGGCGAACTGTGGTTCGGAACCTATGATGGCGGAATCCTGGTCTACAAGAAGGGAGAAAAGGTACGGGTGCTGACGGAGCTCAATACTCCTTACCTATATTCCAGTTGTGCCTCGGCGCTGTGCGAGGATAGCCGGGGAAATTGCTGGGTAGGTTGCCGGGGCGGCATGGGCGTGAGCCTGGCGGACGGGGGACATTATAAATTCGGTGTACTTCCTTTTGAAGACGGCGAGTTTGCCGACTGGTATCACGTGAAGGACATCATCGAAGATATGGACGGCAGCCTCTGGGTGGCAACAGGAAACTGCGGCATTATACATATCACCGGAAACATACAGCATCCCGAAACGCTGAAATACAGCAATTATAGCTATACGAACGGTAAACTCGCAGTAAACTCGGTGCTATGCCTGCACGTCGATAAGTCGGGCAGGCTGTGGGCAGGCACCGAAGGCGGCTGTTTGTATCTGTACGACCGCGCCAAGAACTCTTTCACCGAGAAGAACCGCGAATATAATATTCCCAGCGATATGGTAGGCTCTATCGAAGAAGACAAGCAGGGCTGCCTGTGGCTGGGGACTAATACGGGATTGGTGCGGCTGAATGTTTCGTCAAGGGAAACATTGTCCAGCGTCCGGGTTTATACTACGGCAGACGGCCTTCAGGATAACTTCTTCATCGCCCACTCCTCGTGCAACCGCAATGGCGAACTGTTTTTCGGGGGAAATAAGGGATATAACAGCTTCTCGCCCGAGACGCTGCAAGATGGAAATGAAGAGGTGCATTACCTGATTACGGACATTAAGATATTCAACCGTTCGTTTGCCTCGTTGGCACCGGATGTCAGGGAGCGGATTTCGCCCGTGATGCCCTCGTTCACACAGAAAATAGAGTTACCCTACGAATACAATAATTTCAGTATCGAGTTTGCCTCGCTCACTTTCAAGAATCCCGACCTGAACCGCTATGCTTACCAGCTTGTAGGTTTCGACAAGAACTGGCAGTACACCGATGCCAGCCGGCGCTTTGCCTATTACAACAACCTGGAGAGCGGTACTTATAAGTTCCGCCTGAAAGCTACGAACGAGAATGGCATCTGGAGCGGAGAAATCAGGGAGCTTGAAGTAGTGGTACTGCCGCCTTTCTGGGCTACGTGGTGGGCTTACGTCATCTATGTGCTGATAGCGGTAGTGTGCATCTACATTGCCTTCAAGACCGCAAAGAACAGGATGCAGCTACGCAATGAGCTGCATCTGCGCGAGATGGAGAAGGGCAAACTCGAAGAGTTGAATCATGTGAAGTTGCAGTTCTTTACGAACATAACGCATGAACTGCTCACTCCGCTGACCATTATCTCCGCTACGGTGGACGAATTGAAAATGCTGGTTCCCGGGCATGATGACATTTATACGGTGTTGGGGCATAACATCAACAGGCTCATCAGGCTGTTGCAGCAGATACTGGAATTCCGCAAGGCGGAAACCGGCAACCTGAAGCTGCGCGTCTCTCCCGGAGATGTGGCTGCGTTCGTGAAGAACGAAGCGGAATCCTTCCTGCCGCTTGTGAAGAAACGCAAGATACACTTTTCGGTGGTGTGTAACCCTGAGTCCATTATCGGCTACTTCGATACGGACAAGCTGGACAAGATTCTGTATAATCTGCTTTCGAATGCTGCCAAGTATAATAAGGATGGGGGCTATATACAAATCACACTTTCGTATGCCGAGGATAAGGACTTCATACAGCTGCACGTGAAGGACAGCGGCAGCGGCATCTCCAAAGAGAAGCAGAAGATGCTCTTCAAGCGTTTCTATGAGGGGGATTACCGGAAATTCAATACCATAGGCACAGGAATCGGCCTCTCGCTGACCAAGGATCTGGTGGTGCTGCATGGTGGAAAGATTGAGGTGGAAAGTGAAGAAGGACAGGGAACGGAGTTCATTGTGACTTTGCCCATCGACCGCTCTTACTTCAAAGAAGAGCAGATTGATGAAGATGCCGTGTTGCCGATACAGAAAACCGTGACTTACCTCGAAGAGGAAGAAGTACGCGGAGAGGCTTCTGCCGAAAAGGTAAAGGCGCATACCATCCTGGTGGTAGAGGATAATGAAGAATTGTTGCAGTTGATGGTGAAATTGCTGCAACGCGAATACAATGTTCATACGGCGGAAAACGGCCAAGAGGCTGTGACGGTGCTCGACAATGAGGATATAGACCTGATTGTATCGGACGTGATGATGCCGCTGATGGATGGTATAGAGTTCTGCCGGTATGTGAAGAACAAACTGGAACTCAGCCATATTCCCATCATCCTGCTTACTGCCAAGAATAAAGAGGAAGACCGTGCCGAGGCTTACGAAGTGGGGGCGGATGCCTTTATCAGCAAGCCTTTCAACCTGGCGGTGCTGCATGCCCGCATCCGTAATCTGCTGAAGTACAGGGAGCGCAAGGCGCACGACTTTAAGAACCAGCTCGTCTTTGAGGTGAAAGAGTTGGACTATACCAGCATCGACGAAGACTTTATGCAGCGTGCCATTGCCTGCGTCAACCGCCATCTGGAAGACAGCGAGTTCGACCAGCCTCAGTTTGTAGAGGAAATGGGTACCAGCAAATCCACCCTTTATAAGAAGCTCAAGTCTCTGACTGGGCTGAATACGTCTGCCTTTATCCGCAACATCCGCCTGAAGGCTGCTTGCCGCATCATGGAAGAGAAGGGGAGTGCGGTGCGTATCTCCGACCTGGCGTATGCCGTAGGCTTTAACGATCCGAAGTATTTCAGCGCTTGCTTCAAGAAAGAGTTCGGAATGCTGCCTACTGAATATCTGGAACGGTTCACGTGATAAATAACATTCGATGAATTTTATGAGAGAAAGGACAAAACTCTGTGAGACTCTGTGTCCTCTGTGGTGAACTGATGTTATTTGCCCGCTTTTCGAAGTCGAATTATGATTTAATTAGGTGGATAAACTAAAATTCTACCTCACAGGACTAATATTAGAGCCCTCTTCCTATTTAGGTGTTTACTTTTGTCGACGATTTCACGACTATGAGATTCGTGAATATGGAAAACAAATTAAATGTTTAATCTTAAAGTTTATGCAATGAAAAAACAGAGGTTCTTTGAAGGACGCAGACTGAAGGCGTATATCGCTTTGGTAGTTTGTATGACTCTTCTGTTGAATGTTCAGTTCTTGAACGCACAAAATTCAGCAATCAATGTGAAAGGTGTAGTGGAAGATGCATTGGGACCGGTTATTGGTGCCAGCATTGTTGAAAAAGGCAACACGACAAACGGAACGATTACCGATATTAATGGTAATTTTACCCTGAAGGTACCTTCCAATGCCACGTTGATCGTTAGTTTTATCGGTTACAAAACACAAGAAATTCCGGTAGCCGGAAAGACTTCCATCAGCGTGAAGATGGCGGAAGACTCCGAAATGCTGGATGAAGTTATCGTAGTAGGTTTCGGTACACAGAAGAAGGTGAACCTGACCGGATCTGTAGGCTTGGCAACAGCCAAAGAACTCGAAGCACGCCCCGTAGCAAACGCTACTCAGGCATTGCAGGGTTTGGTTCCGGGTTTGCAGATTACTACAAACACAGGTGAGTTGGATAAGAATATGTCCATCAATATCCGTGGTAACGGTACCATCGGCGACGGTTCAAGCGGTAGCCCGCTGATCTTGATCGACGGTATGGAAGGCGATATCAATACGGTAAACCCGCAGGATATCGAAAACATTTCTGTATTGAAAGATGCCGCCGCTTCTTCTATCTATGGTTCGCGTGCACCGTTCGGTGTTATTCTGGTAACGACCAAGAAGGGTAAGTCGGGCAAGGCTACTATCAACTACAACAACAGTTTCCGTATAAATAGCCCGGTTAACCTGCCTGAAATGATGGATTCGTATACATTTGCCAACTACTTCAATGAAGCGGCACGCAACGGCCAGGACAATCCGCAATTCTCCAACGAGGTTATGCAGAACATGCTCGACTTCCAGGCTAATGGCGGTACGAACAGAGGCGGTCTGCTGACCGACGGTAATGTATGGGGTAAGCCTGCCGGCGACCCGTTCACCACTGCTTATGCCAATACGGACTGGTTCTCTGAAATCTACAAAGATTCTTCTTTCTCTCAGGAACACAACCTCAGCATCAGCGGGGGCGGTGATAAATTCAGCTATTATGCTTCATTGGGCTACTTGGATCAGAACGGTTTGCTGCGTCATGGCTCCGACGAGTTGAAGCGCTACAATGCTACCGCCAAGTTCGATGCGGAACTGACCAGTTGGTTGAAGTTCAATTATAGCTTGCGCTATGTCCGCCAGGATTTGAGCCGTCCGACTAATTTTGGTGGTGGCTTGTACGAGAGAATCGGTCGTCAGACTTGGCCTAACCTTCCGGTTTATGATGAGAATGGCTATTACTTTAACGGTAATGCCGATACGCCCGCCATGTCTCTGGCATTGGGTGGTGTACATGATGTACAGACTGATAAGATTTACCATCAGGCTGGTCTGGTATTCGAGCCTATCAAGAACTGGATTACCAATGTAGAATTCAACTACAGCACCAGCGAGTATGAAACCCGTGAAACGGGACTGCCTTATTACAACCATGATGTAGCGGGCAATATCGTAGATACTCAGGGAACATCCAGCCTCTATCAGGATTACAAGAAAGACAGTTATATGAACTGGAATATCTATTCTACCTACTCGCTGTCTATTGATGATGTTCATAACTTCAAGATATTGGGCGGCTTCCAGTCGGAAGAAATGCGCCAGAAGTTCTTTAAGGCAAAAGGTTATGGTTTGCAGGTGGAAGATCTGCCGGAACTGGATTTGATCTCCAATATCGACGGTGCAGGCAAGGATAAAGTGCCCGAAGTGGGTGGCTATCGCAACGAATGGGCTACTGCCGGTTTCTTTGGCCGTCTGAACTACGACTACGAAGGACGCTACCTGGCGGAAGCCAATATACGCTATGACGGTACATCCCGTTTCCGCCGCGGTAATCGCTGGCAGGTGTCTCCATCCTTCTCTTTGGGTTGGAACATTGCTCAGGAACATTTCTGGGAAGACTTTGCCGATGTTTGCAATCAGTTGAAACTCCGTCTCTCTTATGGTGAGCTGGGTAATATGAATACTACCGGTTGGTATCCTACCTATCGCGCCATGAAACTGGGACAGGCTAACGGTGGTTGGTTGCAGAATGGTCTCAAACCTAATACGGCTTATGTAGGCGACCTTATCAGTACAGCCCTGACCTGGGAAAAGGTACGCACCTGGAACGTAGGTCTTGATTGGGGATTGTTCAACAACCGTTTGACCGGTTCGTTCGATGCTTATATCCGCTATACGGACAACATGGTAGGTCCGTCTGTCGAATTGCCCGCCACCCTGGGTATTGCAACCCCGAAGACCAATAACTGTGACTTGAAAACCAAAGGTTGGGAACTTACCCTCGGCTGGCAGGATCGTACCCGATTCGGTCTGGGCTATGGCATTAAGTTCAACCTTGCCGATGCACGTACATACATCGACAGATATCCCGGTAACCCGACAAACTCTATCAATACTTATATAGCAGGTCGTGAAATCGGTGAGATCTGGGGATTTGAGACGGTAGGTATCGCTAAGACAGATGCCGAAATGCAGGCACACCTGGACAAAGTGGGCGGACAATCAGCCATAGGCAGTGGTGTATGGACAGCCGGTGATATCATGTATGCCGACTTGGATGGAAAACCGGGTATTACCAAGGGCGCACAGACTTTGGAAGATCACGGTGACTTGAAGGTGATCGGTAACAGCACTCCCCGCTACCACTTCGGTCTTGACCTGAATGCCAATTACCAGGGATTTGACGTTCGCGTCTTCTTCCAGGGTGTGATGAAGCGTGACTACTGGCAAGGTTCCAATATCTTCTGGGGAGTTGGCCAGTGGGGTATGTGGTGGTCAACCGGTTTGAAAGAACATGAAGACTATTTCCGTGCAGAACCGGTCGGCTTGTCGGGACATGAGATTGCAGCCAATCTTAATCCTTACTATGCACGTCCCCGATTCGACAGCACTCAGAACCAGGAAACGCAGACCCGCTACTTGCAGGATGCTTCCTACATCCGTCTGAAGAATCTCCAGATCGGCTATACTCTTCCGAAGTCTTTGATTCGCCATATCGGTATCACGAATTGCCGCGTGTTTGTATCGGGCGAGAATCTGTGGACCGGTACAAGCCTGAGTAAGTTGTTCGATCCTGAAACAATCAGTGGCGGTAACACCGACAACAATGCATCTGCTCCTATCAAGAGCGCCGGTAATGCCTATCCGCTTTCAAGAACTTGGTCTTTCGGACTTAGCGTTTCACTTTAAACTATAAAAAAAGAATATCATGAAATCGAATTATAAACATATAGCTAAAGCTTTTCTGGCAATAGCCGTTGTTGCCGGAACGACATCCTGCGATGACTTCCTGGACAGAGAGCCGATGTCAACCATTTCTCCTGAAACTTACTACTCTACGGCTGCCCAGCTGGAAGCCAATCTGAATGATGAGTATCCTAACGTACTTCCGTCATTCGGCCAGTGGACTTACGGCATTTTCGGTGAGGACAAAGGCACCGATAACCAGATAGAGGTAAATGCCAATGACCGTTACACCCTCGACCGGTGGAAAGTACCCCATAGCGAAGGCGATAACTGGAAGTTCGAGCGTATCTACCGTATCAACTTCTTCTTGTCCGAGGCACTGCCTAAGTTCGGCGAGGATATGAGTGGTTCGCAGAATAAAATCTCCGGTAGCGTAGCTTCTATCAAGCACTACATCGGTGAGATGTATTTTCTCCGTGCTTACGAATACTTCAAGAAGCTCCAGCTTTTCGGTGACTTCCCGATTATAGAGAAACCGCTTGCCGATAATATGGAAGTTCTTCGTGAAGCCAGCAAGCGCTTCCCCCGCAATGAGGTGGCACGTTTCATTATTGCCGATCTTGACAAGGCCTATGCCTATATGAGCGACGTAGACATGGCTACTACCCGCATTAACAAGGATTTGGCGATGTTGCTCAAATCCCGCGTAGGATTGTTCGAAGGTAGCTGGTTGCAGAACTTCAAGGGTACGGCATTCGTTCCCGGTGGCGAAGGTTGGCCGGGTGCAAGCCTCTATGGCAACTACGAATATCCCAGTGGAAGCATAGATAATGAAGCCAAGTATTTCCTGGAACAAGCCACTGCTGCTGCCAAGATTGTAGCGGACAAGTATAAAGGTAGCCTGACTGTAAATACCGGTATGGTACAGCAATCTGCCGATGATCCTGCCAATCCTTACTTCGATATGTTTGCGCAGGAAGACCTTTCGGGTGTTTCCGAAGTCCTTTTGTGGCGTCAGTATGCACGTGGTCTTTCTACCCATAATATCAATGCTGCTGCCGGACGTGGTAACTACCGTATCGGTCTGACCCGCGGATTTGTACAGAACTTCCTGATGAAGGACGGTACTCCGGTTTATGCTCACGGAAGCTATGCCGATGGCGACGGTTACTATAAGGGTGACAAGACGATTGCCGATGTCCGCGTAAACCGCGACCCGCGTCTGAGCGTGTTCCTGAAAGAACCGGATCAAAAGAATATCCTTTTTGAAGTGGATAATAACGAAGGTACCGAAGTCGTAATGGTAGAGCCTTATCCGGCAATTACCAGTGGTGACGGCGAACGTGGCTATGCAACCGGTTATGCACTCCGCAAGGGTGGTTCGTTCAACCGTAAGTATTATGCCAATGGTGGCGGTTACACTGCTGCCGTATGTTTCCGCGCTGCCGAAGCTCTGCTGAACTATATGGAAGCAAGTTACCTGCTTAGCGGAACACTGGATGCCACAGCCCGCGAATACTGGACAGTGCTTCGCCAGCGTGCCGGCATCAGCACCGACATCGACAAGACTATCGCTGCTACCGACATGAGCAAAGAAGCTGAAAACGATTGGGGCGCTTATACCGCAGGAAACATCCTTTCGGACAAGACGCTGTATAATATCCGCCGCGAACGCCGTTGTGAGTTCCTGGCAGAAGGACTCCGCTATATGGACCTGCGCCGCTGGCGTGCTATGGATCAGCTTATCAGTACTCCCAGCCATCTGGAAGGTATGCACTTGTGGAATACTCCGATGGAGAAATGGTATCTGGATGATAAGGGAAAATCTACTTTGGTAGCTGACGGTACGGATAAATCGAACGTTTCATCAAAGGATAGAAGTGAATATCTCCGTCCGTTTGAGAGAACATCCAGCCAGTCTGCATTCAATGGTTGTACCTGGAAGATGGCTCACTATCTGAATCCTATTATGGTGAAGCAGTTCCAACTGACCGCTACTTCGGGAGCCGATACATCGACCTCAATCCTGTATCAAAACCCGTATTGGCCGACAGTAGCCGACCAACCGGCAGAGAAATAAAGAACACATAGTACAATTCTCGATAGGTGTTTGAACATGAGGGATAGGAACCTTTCTGCTGCAAGACTGTGTCCTATCCCTCTTTTTAGTCTATTTAAAAAGCGTAATCTAATGACAAAGTTTAGAATGAATCGGGCGATAGCTATTTTCTGCTCTGTGCTGTTGCTGTTGCCTTCCGGGCTGCGGGCTCAGTCTAAGGGTGCCCCGGATAAAAGTAAAGAGATTGTTCCCGGTGGTGTGTGGAACGATGTGGATGGAAACTATATCAATGCCCACGGGGGTGGAGTGCTGTCCTATGGCGGCAAGTATTATTGGTTTGGCGAGCATCGCCCTGATAAGAAGTTCTCTACACAGGTGGGGGTGACGTGCTATTCTTCTACCGACCTGTGCAACTGGAAGTACGAAGGAGTGTCCTTGTCGGTATCGGACAAAGCGGGAAGTGATATAGAGAAAGGCTGCATCATGGAACGCCCCAAGGTGATTTACAATGCAAAGACGAAAAAGTTCGTCATGTGGTTCCACCTGGAGCTGAAAGGAAAAGGTTATGAAGCTGCCCGTGCCGGTATAGCCGTCAGCGATACGCCGGTAGGGCCTTACCGCTTTATCCGCTCCGGACGCGTTAATCCGGGAATCTATCCGCAGGATATGACTGCTGAGGAAAAGGCAATCGTATGGGACGCAGAAGAATATAAGGAATGGTGGACGCCGAAATGGCGCGAAGCCGTAAACAAAGGTTTGTTCGTGAAGCGGGACTTGCAAAGCGGACAGATGTCCCGCGACATGGGTCTGTTTGTTGACGATGACGGGAAGGCTTACCACATCTACTCTTCGGAAGAGAACCTGACGATGCAGATAGCCGAACTGACAGACGACTACCTGGGACATTCCGGCAAATACATCCGTATTGCTCCGGGCGGACACAACGAGGCGCCTACCATGCTAAAGCGCAACGGAATGTACTGGATGATTACCTCGGGCTGTACCGGATGGGCTCCCAACGAAGCGCGTATGTTCTCGGCACCTTCTATCTGGGGACCGTGGACACAGCATCCGCATCCGTTTGTGGGCAAGGGTTCTGAAAAGACGTTCGGCGGACAAAGCACGTTCATTCTCTCTCTTCCGGGAGACAAGTATATATTTATGGCTGATATATGGAAGCCGGATAGCCTGATGTATTCACGCTATATCTGGTTGCCCATTGATTTTGATAAGTCCGGTAAACCGGTAATTGTATGGAAGGATAACTGGAATTTGAGTTTTTAATAGGTAGTAGTTTATAAGGAAGGGGCTTGTTCCGTGGTTGGAACAAGCCCCTTTTCATTTCGATGTGATGCAAGGTCAGTATTTGAATGCCTGTGATTTCACATACACCTTGAAGTCTTTGATGCCGCCCGGTACTTCACTTTCCATTCGGGGCAGATATTGGAGACCGCTCAATGTGTGGGTTCCGCCTAAATCAATTACGACGGCGTGCGGATATGCAGTACCTTTCGTACTGCTCCAGTAAGTGGATTCCTGCAAGTCGAAAAGCTTGTCGGCCGAGCAATTGACGTGAGATACATCTTCGCTGTCGGCGTAGTTCACAATCCACGGTTCGCGCGACAGGCGTTCGCCGTTCTCATCCAGCAGATACATTTCGGCAATGCACGCCAGGTCTTTGCCGTCCTGGGCGCTCAGCGCTTCGAGGCAGACGTAGCGTCCGGTGACGGGGCGGTCGAACTTGGCTTCCTGCCATCCGTTGCCGGGCTTGAAGCTGCCGGACAGTACTTCTTTCTCACCCGACAAATCGAGCTGTTCGCCTTCGTTGCGGTGTATGAGCGGTTTCTTTACGAGCAGTTGGTCGAGAAGCGGCTCTTTGAGTCCCTCGGACTTGGCTTCACGCGGGCCGACGATGTCGAACACAAGCACTTCGTTTTCGCCTTCCTTCAGCCAGCAGCCCGGTATGTAGAGGGTTTGCTGAGGCCCTATCTCCCAGATTCGGCCTAATGCATAACCGTTGACAAATACCATTCCTTTGCCCCAGGTCTCGAAGTTGAGGAAGGTGTCGCTCGGTTTCTCCACTTGGAAGGTGGCGCGGTAGCAGCCCGGTATGCGTTGGCCGAGGTCGTCCTTCAGTGAGCCGATGGGGCGGAACTTCATGCCTTTGTAGAATTCGTATGTATCTTCCAGGTTGTAGACTTCCCAGTCCTTCAGGTCACAGGTGAAGGGGCGGCCGTCCACGTCGATGGTCAGTTCCACGTTTCGCGTGATGCCTTTGAAGTCCTTGATAGCCCGTCCGAAGTTGATGCGTCCCATGGCTTCCACCAGAATGTCGAGTTGCGCACCTTTCCGGCAGGCGGGAAACTCCAACTGCTTCTCGCCGTTGCGGCGGTCCAGTTTGCCGATGTACTTGCCGTCTACGAACACCTGGGCGTAGTCGTGGGCATCGTTTACGGTGAGCAGGGAAGGCGTTTTAATTTCGGGCAGGGTGGTGCGGTAGAGGATGCTGCCGAAGCCCTGGTCGTATTCTTCCATCGTGCGGATGTTACGGTCTTTCTTGGCGGCAGGCAGATTCTCGAACAGCGGCGCCATCTCCGTGAATTGGAATGCCGGAATGCTGATGGGCTTGATTAATGCCGGTACTTTTGCCAGCTTCTCGCCGTTCATGTGCTTTGCCATGGCTTTCCGCAATTCCCAGTATTTGGGGGTGGTCTGGCCGGACTCGCTGATGGGGGCGTCGTAGTCGTAAGAGGTTACGTCGGGGGCAAAGCCGGGTGAGTTGGCTCCCGCCCAATGTCCCCAATTGGTACCGCCGTGCGTCATGTATAGGCTGAAGGAGATGCCTTTGGACAGCATTTCGTCAATGCCCTTAATCATATCCGCCGCCGGGCGTGTCTCGTGGTTGGCGCCCCATTTGTCGAACCAGCCGCTCCAGAACTCGGAACACATCAGCGGGCTGGTGGGACGGAGTTCTCTCAGTTTGGTGAATTGCTGGTCTATATTGGCACCCGTGCCGAAGTTCATGGTCCAAACCAGGTCGTCCAATCCGTTCAAGGTGAAGTTGGAAGCCCAGTCGCACTGGAACAGGGTGACGTCCGGGTAATTGGCGCGTACAAGGTCGCGCACCTGGGATATGTATTCCTTGTCTTCCCCGTAAGAGCCGTATTCATTCTCTACTTGTACCATGATGATGGGGCCGCCGTTCTGGATGGTCAGGTGGGCTACCTGACCGGCTACTGCTTTCTCGAAGATGGCTACGCGTTCCATGAAGTAAGGGTCCCGTTCGCGCAGGCGGATGTCTTTCTTCTTGAGCAGCCACCAGGGCAGACCGCCCATTTCCCATTCGGCGCAGACGTAGGGTCCGGGACGCAGGATGACGTACATACCGTTCTGCCGGCACAGGCGACAGAACTCTGCCAGGTCGTTTTGTCCGGTGAAGTCGAACTCTCCCGGGCGCGGCTCGTGGGAGTTCCAGAAGACATACAGGCAGACGGTGTTCATGCCCAAGGCCTTGCACAATTTGATACGTTGGTCCCAATAAGGTTTGGGAATGCGGGGATAGTGCAGTTCGGCAGCTTTTACCACGAAAGGTTTGCCGTTCAATAAGAATGTACCTTCGCCCACGGAGAAAGTGCCTTTCTCTTCCTGCCCGGTACGCGGATTTTGCTCATAGGCGTGCCGGGTGAGGGCGCTTTGCGAACTGCTAATTACCGTTTGTGCTTTTGCAGAAGACAAACAGAGGAGTCCGGTTATAAGTGCAAGACTCCCGATAAACTTTCTTCTCATTAAAAGTTGGTATTAGAAATTAATAATTTGGGTTGTTGTCTGTTGGCAAAGGTAGGTGAATGTAAAAAAAAAGAGGGTATGCAAATACGTCAAAAAGGAGAGATTATGGCTCTAATCTCTCCTTTTTATGCTGTTTTTCTGTCTTTATTATTTAGTTTGCACTTGGCGCATCACCCGCAGGAAGTTTCCGCCCCATATCTTGGCGATGTCTGTTTCGGTGAATCCGTGTTCCAGCAGGCGGACGGTGATGTTGATAAAATCGTTGTCGCCGTTGCAGCCTTTCACGCCACCGCCGCCGTCGAAGTCGGAGCCGATGCCTACATGGTCTATGCCCGCTACTTCAATCATGTGCAGCAGGTGGTTCATAAAGTCGCTGAGGTTGGCGCTCTTGGCATCCGGGTTCAGGAACTCGTCTACCAGGCAGGCTTGTGCCACGCCGCCGTGTGCGGCAAGGGCGCGCAGTTGGTCGTCGGTCAGGTTGCGGTCGTGCTTGTAGATGGCGCTTGCCGAGGAGTGGGATGCGATGACGGGCTTCTTTGAATACTTCAGTGCATCCCAAAAGGTGCTTTCGGCGGCATGGGAGAGGTCGATCATGATGCCCAGGCGGTTCATCTCTTTTACCGCTTTACGGCCGAAGGGGCTGATGCCTTTCCAGCGGACAGTGCTGTCGGAAGAACTGTCGCAAATGTCATTATTTCGGGTATGGCAGAGGGTGATGTAAGTGACGCCCAGGTCGTGGAAACGGGCTATGTTCTTCAAGTCCTTGCCGATGCCGTAGCCATTCTCTATTCCGATGTAGAATGCTTTTCTGCCTTCGGCTTTCAGCCTGGGCAGGTCGTCGGGGGTGCGGGCAATGGCGCACAGATCGGGATTCATCTCTACCTGGCGGTAGATGCCTTGTATCAGTTCGTCTACGCGGGCTACGGCTTTGCGGCTGCCTTCTTCATCGCAAGGGCCTTGGCGTACCCAGCAGGCAAGGTATTGTCCGTCCAGTCCGCCTTCTTCCATTTTGGGGATGCAGACTTGGGACTTCGCGCGCGTACCTATATTATAGGTGTCGTCAAAGTCGAGCGGGGTGTCCGTATGTGTGTCTATGGACAGGATGCGCCGGTGTATTTCCCGGGCTTTCCGGTAAGTGTCCGCCTTACTGATCAGGAAGTGGAAGAAGCGTGCCGCTACGCTGTCGCCCGCTAGCGTCAGGGCTTCGGGATGGAACTGTACGCCCCATATGGGATATTCCCAGGCGGACTCGATGGCTTCGGGGATGCCGTCTGCCGTCCGTACCGTAATCTTGAAGCCGGGAGCGGCTTGCTTCACTGCCTGGTGGTGATGGGTATTGGTGAAAAGTTGTGTTCCGCCTATGATGGAAGCCATTGCGGAGCCGGGTTCAAAGTGTACCATGTGGGTGGGCACACTGCTCGGTTCGTCCTGGTCGTGGCAGACGGTGGTGTCGGGATGCTGCGAAGGAATGTCCTGGTAGAGCGTCCCGCCGAATGCCACGTTAATCAGTTGTTCACCCCGGCAGATGCCCAGCATCGGCAGGTTGCGGTGGGCGGCAAGGCGGATGAGGGCAATGTCATAGACATCGCGCAGGGAGTCCACTTCGCCCAGTTGCTCTATGGGATCTTCGTTGAAGTAAGAGGGGTGTATGTCACCGCCACCTATCAGGACAATGCCGTCGAGGCGCTTGATAACGTCCGCCAGCACCAGGCTGTCGGTGGTAATGGGTATGAGCATCGGAGTGCCCCCGGCGCGGATTACGGATTCGGTGTACGTCATCCGGGTGGATGAATTATAACCGGGATGTGAGCAGGAGATGCCGATGAGTGGGCGTTGCTCCGGTCGTTTCTGACTGATTTGTGCCGTCGCTATATAGGGGCATATCGCCAGCAACGCAGTTAATAGTAGCTTATTCATGATGATGGGAGAATTGTTTCCGGGTGGCAAAAATACGAATTTCTTTTATATCATGGACCCTGCTAAGTTACTTTTATAAATATTCTTTCCATCCATGCATTTCATTCTTTGCACTATTCCATGTTGTAGAACATAGCTCCCCTTGTTGGTTTTTTGTTGATTAATGTCTAATTTGCGCCTCACTTAAAATGAAGTATGCGAAGGCATGCACAGTTATTCACTTAAAATCTTAATATATCATGAAAGTATATCAGACAAATGAAATTAAGAATATTGCCCTTCTTGGCAATGACGGCTCGGGTAAAACCACTCTCACAGAAGCGCTGCTCTTTGAGAGTGGTATTATAAAACGTCGCGGCAGAATTACTGCCAAGAATACAGTCAGCGATTACTTCCCGGTGGAGCAAGAATATGGCTATTCTGTGTTTTCCACCGTTTTCCATGTGGAATGGAACGGAAAGAAGCTGAACATCATCGACTGCCCGGGTAGTGATGACTTTGTAGGCGCAGCTATGACGGCACTGAATGTGACGGATACTGCCATTCTGCTGCTGAACGGCCAATATGGACCGGAAGTAGGTACGCAGAATCATTTCCGCTATACCGAGAAGTTGGGCAAGCCGGTTATCTTCCTGGTGAACCAGCTCGACAACGAAAAGTGTGATTATGATATGGTGTTGGAGCAACTGACAACGATTTACGGCTCGAAGGTAGTGCCCGTACAATATCCGTTGGCTACAGGCCCGAACTTCAACTCATTGATTGATGTACTGTTGATGAAAAAATATTCGTGGGGTCCCGAAGGGGGTGCTCCCACCATCGAAGATATTCCGGCAGAAGAGATGGAGAAAGCATCGGCGATGCATAAGACCTTGGTAGAGGCTGCTGCCGAACATGATGAAGGCTTGATGGAAAAGTTCTTCGAACAAGATTCACTGACAGAAGACGAAATGCGTGAAGGTATTCGCAAGGGATTGGCTTCCCGCGGTATGTTCCCCGTATTCTGCGTTTGTGCCGGAAAAGATATGGGTGTGCGCCGTTTGATGGAATTCCTGGGTAACGTGGTGCCGTTTGTAGACGAAATGCCACCGGTACACAACACACGCGGCGAAGTGGTGAATCCCGATCCGAACGGACCGGCTTCTCTCTACTTCTTCAAGACTGCCGTAGAACCGCATATCGGTGACGTTCAGTACTTCAAGGTAATGAGCGGCAAGGTACACGAAGGTGATGACTTTACCAATGCCGACCGAGGTTCCAAAGAACGTATCGCACAGATTTACGCTTGTGCAGGTGCCAACCGCATCAAGGTGGAAGAAATGGTGGCAGGTGACATCGGCTGTACCGTGAAACTGAAAGATGTGCATACAGGCAATACCCTGAATGGCAAGGGAACGGAGAATCGTTTCAACTTCATCAAATACCCCAATTCCAAATATTCACGTGCCATCAAACCGTTGAACGAATCGGATACGGAAAAGATGATGGTTGCCCTGAATCGTATGCGCGAGGAAGATCCGACATGGGTTATCGACCAATCCAAAGAATTGCGTCAGACCATTGTACACGGACAGGGTGAATTCCATCTGCGTACCTTGAAGTGGCGTCTGGAGAATAACGAGAAGCTGCAAATCAAGTTCGAAGAACCGAGAATACCTTATCGTGAAACCATTACCAAAGCTGCCCGCGCTGACTATCGCCACAAGAAGCAGTCCGGTGGAGCAGGCCAGTTCGGCGAGGTACATCTGATTATAGAACCTTATTACGAAGGCATGCCGATGCCTGATACTTATAAGTTCGGCGGGCAGGAATTCAAGATGAATGTGAAGGGTACCGAAGAAGTTCCATTGGAGTGGGGCGGTAAATTGGTATTCGTGAACAGTATCGTGGGTGGTTCTATCGACGCCCGTTTCATGCCGGCTATCCTGAAAGGTATCATGTCCCGCATGGAGCAAGGTCCGCTGACCGGTTCGTATGCCCGTGACGTTCGCGTCATTGTATATGACGGTAAGATGCACCCGGTGGATTCCAATGAAATCTCCTTTATGCTGGCAGGACGTAATGCCTTTAGCGAAGCCTTCAAGAATGCCGGTCCTAAGATTCTGGAACCGATCTATGACGTGGAAGTATTCGTTCCGTCCGATAAAATGGGTGACGTGATGGGTGACTTGCAGGGACGCCGTGCCATGATTATGGGTATGAACAGTGAAGCCGGTTATGAGAAACTGAGCGCTAAAGTGCCTTTGAAGGAAATGTCTTCTTACTCGACAGCCCTTAGTTCACTAACCGGCGGACGTGCTTCGTTCATCATGAAGTTTGCCAGCTACGAACTTGTTCCGAGCGATGTACAAGATAAGTTGATTAAGGAATTCGAAGCTAAGCAGGCAGAAGAATAATTTATTTGGTAGTTAGTGGTTACTACTAACTACTATCTACTAACTACTGTTAACGCCGTCATTGCCTATATACAGGTAATGACGGCTTTTTTTATTAACGCTGATTAAGAACATAAGGAAATGTGAACGTGAACAATTAATTTTTTATTAAATTTGCAAACCAAAGGTCTCCCTTTTTGTTATAGTGCTCATAATGCAACCTAAAAAACGGTCTTCGGTTAATTTACGAGAACGTCCGGTTAAATCAGGTTAATTTGTTAGGAGTGTTAATTAGGGAGTGTTAATTTTGTGACTATGAAAAAGTCAACAATATGGATATTAGGCGTCGTTATGGGGCTTTCCTTCCTCAGTTTGCTGTATCTGCAGATCAGCTACATCGAGGAAATGGTGAAGATGCGTAACGAACAATTTGATGAATCGGTGAAGCGCGCATTGATGGCTGCTTCAAAAGATGTGGAGGCTGCGGAGGTTGACCGTTGGCTACGGGAAGATATCTCCGAAGCCGAGAAAAAGGCGTGGGAACAGTCGCAAGGCAGCGGTGGAATAGTACAGACCCAGCGGTATATGATGACATCACCGGATGGCTCTCATTCCACCATTGAACTGAAGACCTTTAGCAATAAGCCTTCGGAACTGCCCAGGGCTATGATTTCGCGTAAACATGGAACGAAGACGATTCCCCAGACTTCGCGCTCGCAGATCGAGATGGTCAAAAATCGTTATCTCTACCAGCGTGCATTAGTCGACGAGGTGGTCTTTCAAATGATTTATCGTGCCAGTGACAAGCCGATTGAAGATCGTGTTAATTTTAAGAATCTGGATCAGTATCTTAAATCGGGCTTGATAGACAATGGCATTGATTTGGACTATCACTTTAAGGTGATAGACCGGGACGGCAGAGAGGTGTACCGCTGTTCGGACTATAGCGATGAAGGGAGTGAAAGCTCTTATTCACAGCCGTTGTTCCTGAACGACCCGCCTGCACGCATGAGTATTGTCAAGATACACTTCCCGGGCAAGAGGGATTATATTTTCGATTCGGTAGGTTTCATGATACCTTCGATGATATTCACTTTTGTACTGCTGATAACGTTCATTTTCACGATATATATCGTGTTCCGCCAGAAGAAGTTGACGGAGATGAAGAATGACTTTATAAATAATATGACGCACGAATTCAAGACGCCGATCTCAACGATTTCGCTGGCGGCGCAGATGTTGAAAGACCCGGCTGTGGGTAAATCCCCGGCTATGTTCCAGCATATATCGGGTGTCATCAATGATGAAACGAAGCGACTGAGGTTCCAGGTGGAAAAAGTGCTTCAGATGTCAATGTTCGATCGTCAGAAGGCTACCCTGAAGATGAAAGAACTGGATGCCAATGAACTGATAACGGGTGTTATCAATACGTTTACACTGAAAGTGGAACGTTACAACGGAAAGATTGAGTCGGAACTCAATGCTACCGACCCGGCTATCTTTGCAGATGAAATGCATATTACGAATGTGATTTTCAACCTTATGGACAACGCAGTGAAGTACAAACGTCCGGATGCTGATCTGCTGCTGGTTGTAAAGACTTGGAATGAACCCGGTAAGTTGATGATTTCTGTTCAGGATAACGGCATTGGTATCAAGAAGGAGAATCTGAAGAAGATATTTGATAAGTTCTATCGCGTGCATACAGGTAATCTGCACGATGTGAAGGGCTTCGGCTTAGGACTGGCTTATGTGAGGAAAATCATCCTCGATCATAAGGGAACCATTCGGGCGGAAAGCGAACTGAACGTAGGAACTAAATTTATTATTGCATTACCTTTATTAAAAAATTGATTGATATGGACGAGAAACTGCGTATTTTACTGTGCGAAGATGATGAGAATCTTGGCATGCTTTTAAGAGAATATTTACAGGCGAAGGGTTATGCTGCCGAGTTGTTTCCTGATGGAGAGGCCGGATACAAGGCTTTCCTGAAGAATAAATACGACTTGTGCGTATTCGATGTAATGATGCCGAAGAAAGACGGATTTACATTGGCACAAGAAGTACGTGCAGCCAACGCTGAAATTCCTATTATCTTCCTGACAGCCAAAACGCTGAAGGACGATATCCTGGAAGGTTTCAAAATCGGTGCCGACGATTACATTACCAAACCGTTCAGCATGGAAGAGTTGACTTTCAGAATTGAAGCTATCTTGAGACGTGTTCGTGGCAAGAAGAACAAGGAAAGCAACATCTACAAGATTGGTAAGTTTACGTTCGACACGCAGAAACAAATTCTGTCGACTGCCGAAAAGCAAACCAAACTGACTACCAAAGAGTCGGAACTGCTGGGGCTGCTTTGTGCACATGCCAACGAAATCCTGCAACGTGACTTTGCGTTGAAGACCATCTGGATTGATGATAACTACTTCAATGCCCGCAGTATGGATGTGTACATCACCAAATTGCGTAAGCACTTGAAAGAGGATGATTCTATCGAGATCATCAACATCCACGGAAAGGGATATAAACTGATTACTCCGGAATCCGAGTCATGATAAGACTTGGGTTCCCGGTAGGGAAATAAAAAAGGCGATTGCAATGCAACCGCCTTTTTTATTTCTTTTTCTTCTATGATATCAATCTGCAATTCTTTTATTGATAGCAATATAAGAAACCAATCCTATTACTACCAAAACAGCTGATGTACCTAAAATGGTATTGTTGTTAACATTGCCGGTGAAAGAACATGCAACCAGGATTACAGCTCCTATCACGATTAATACCAAGCCCAGATTTTTTAATAAGCCTTTCATGTGTATGTATTTTAATAGATTATTATA
>CAJKXC010000016.1 GCA_905203765.1 uncultured Bacteroides sp. | reverse complement strand
TTTGTTAACCTTAAATCTAATACTATGAAAAACACATTGCAAAGATACGGACTATCGGGAAATCTGCAAATTATCCAAGAAAAAAAGTATGTTTCATAACACATTTTAAAGAAGGGCATTCCCTTTTTCACTTCCTTTTTCATATTCACCTCTATAAATATAAAGTTGTCAATATACAATTTCAAGTAAAAAAATGGACGGGTTCATTTTATTCTGTTCGCAGTTTGCACTATCTTTGTAACCAATAATTATAAAGCAGATATATGCCTGACTATGATTTAATCGCTATATTAGGTCCCACCGCTTCCGGGAAGACACCGTTCGCCGCTGCACTGGCAGCTGAACTCGATACGGAAATCATCAGTGCCGACTCCCGACAGATATACCGGGGAATGGATCTCGGCACCGGAAAGGACCTTGCAGACTACACCGTCCGCGGCAAGCAAATCCCCTACCACCTTATCGACATAGCCGATCCGGGCTATAAATACAACGTGTTCGAGTATCAACGTGATTTCCTGAAGGCTTACGAGACTATTAAACAAAAAGGCCGCCTGCCCGTTTTATGTGGTGGCACCGGCATGTACCTGGAGTCTGTGCTGAAAGGCTACAAGCTGCTGCCCGTACCCGAGAACCCGGAACTGCGTGCCCGCCTGGCGGACAAGTCGCTGGAAGAACTGACCGGCATACTGGGAACGTACAAAAACCTGCACAACACCACGGATGTAGACACCGCCAAACGTGCCATACGCGCCATCGAGATCGAAGAGTATTACGCCCACACGCCGGTAGACGAACGGGCGTTCCCGCAGTTGAACAGCCTCATCATCGGCGTTGACATCGACCGCGAGCTGCGTCGGGAGAAGATTACCCGACGACTGCATCAGCGGCTCGACGAGGGAATGGTGGACGAAGTACGGCGTCTGATAGAGCAAGGCATCCGCCCGGACGACCTCATCTACTACGGACTGGAGTACAAGTACCTGACGCTCTACGTCATCGGCGAACTGAGTTACGACGAAATGTTCAGTCAATTGGAAATTGCCATCCATCAGTTTGCCAAACGGCAGATGACCTGGTTCAGGGGGATGGAGCGCCGCGGATTCACCATACACTGGATAGATGCCCGCCGGCCGATGGACGAAAAAATTACCTTTGTAAAGTCCAAACTCAAAGAGATTTAGTATCTTTGGGCGGCAAGGCTGCAAAGTGTGTGCAAAATGAAAATGTTAGATCTACTGAAAGGAACAATAATATGAGTGTAGAACCCGAAAAGTGGGGCGTGATATATAACCCCAAAGCCGGAACGCGGAAAGTGCAGAAACGGTGGAAAGAAATCAAAGAATATATGGACAGCAAGGGCGTGGCCTACGACTACGTGCAGTCCGAAGGGTTCGGTTCGGTAGAACGCCTGGCGGGCATCCTTGCCAATAACGGCTACCGCACCATCGTCATCGTAGGCGGTGACGGCGCACTGAACGATGCCATCAACGGCATCATGCTTTCCAACGCCGAGAATAAAGAGGACATCGCCATCGGCATCATCCCCAACGGCATCGGCAACGACTTCGCCAAGTACTGGGAGATGAGTTCGGAATACAAGGAAGCGGTGGACTGCATCATCAACAACCGCCGACGGAAGATAGACGTAGGAACGTGCTACTACTACGACGGCGAGAAGCATCTCACCCGCTACTTCCTCAACGCCATCAACATTGGACTGGGCGCCCGCATCGTAAAGATCACCGACCAGTGCAAACGCTTCTGGGGAGTGAAAGCCCTCTCCTACTTCATGGCATTCATCTCGCTCATCTTCGAGCGGAAGCTGCACCGGATGCACCTCAAGATAAACGGCGAACATATCCGCGGACGCATCATGACCGTCTGCATCGGCAGCGCCTGGGGATACGGGCAAGCCCCGAGCGCCGTGCCTTACAACGGCTGGCTCGACGTATCAGTAATCTACCGCCCGGAACTGCTGCAACTCTTTTCCGGCATATGGATGCTGATGGAAGGCAGAATACTGAATCATAAAGTGGTGATGCCCTACCGCACACAGAAGGTAAAAGTGCTGCGCGCACAGAATGCTTCCGTCGACCTGGACGGACGTATCCTCGACCGCCACTTCCCGCTCGACATCAGCATACTGCACGAAGCGATTACATTGATTATACCCAACTAATTCCCAATAACATTATGATTGAACTGAAAAATAACCCTGCCGGGAACTTCTTCCTGTTGGCAGGTCCTTGCGTCATCGAAGGAGAAGATATGGCAATGCGCATTGCCGAACGTATCGTAACCATCACCGAGAAGCTGCAAATCCCCTACGTGTTCAAAGGCTCGTACCGTAAGGCCAACCGCTCGCGCCTGGATTCCTTCATGGGCATCGGCGATGAAAAGGCGCTGAAGGTACTGAAGAAAGTGCACGATACCTTCGGAGTGCCCACCGTCACCGACATCCATGCCGCCGAAGAAGCCACAATGGCCGCCGAGTACGTGGACATTCTGCAAATCCCCGCCTTCCTCTGCCGTCAGACCGACCTGCTGGTGGCTGCCGCCCAAACCGGCAAAATCGTCAACATCAAGAAAGGACAGTTCCTCTCCCCCCTCGCCATGCGCTTTGCAGCAGACAAGGTGGTGGAAGCCGGCAACAAGAACGTGATGCTGACCGAACGCGGCACTACCTTCGGCTACCAGGACCTGGTCATCGACTACCGAGGCATACCCGAGATGCAGACCTTCGGCTTCCCCGTCATCCTGGACGTAACGCACTCCCTGCAACAACCCAATCAGACAAGCGGCGTCACGGGCGGTATGCCCCAGCTCATCGAAACCGTTGCCAAAGCAGGCGTTGCCGTGGGTGTGGACGGCTTGTTCATCGAAACCCACGAGAATCCTGCCGTAGCCAAGAGCGACGGAGCCAATATGCTGAAACTGGACTTGCTGGAAGATTTGCTGACCAAATTAGTCCGCATCCGAGAGGCTATCAAATAAAAATACTTGTCTCCCCTGTGATTTATCTTTTATCTATCCGACAGATAGGACAAGAACAATTAATATTCATTCAACATGAAACACCTATTACGTAGTTTTTGGATTGTAGCGCTCATCGTATGCTGCAACTTCCAGCAGGTATTTGCACAGCAGATGCCGCCTATTCCCGTTGACAAGAATGTCCGTATCGGCAAATTGGACAATGGTCTGACTTACTACATCCGCAAGAACAGCCTTCCCGAGAACCGGGCGGACTTCTACATTGCCCAGAAAGTAGGTTCCATACAAGAAGAAGCCGACCAACGCGGACTTGCCCACTTCCTGGAGCACATGTGCTTCAACGGAACCACTCACTTCCCCGGTGATGCCCTGAAACAATACCTGGAACGTATCGGAGTGAAGTTCGGTGAGAACCTGAACGCTTACACTTCCGTAGACGAAACCGTGTACAACATATCCAATGTACCCGTCACTACCCCCGGAGCCATCGACTCCTGTCTGCTGATTCTGCACGACTGGAGCAACGACCTCACGCTGGACCCGAAGGAAATAGACAAGGAACGCGGCGTCATCAACGAAGAATGGCGTACCCGCATGAGCGCCATGCAGCGCCTTCAGGAGAAGATGCTTCCGGTAATGTTCAAAGGAACCAAATACGAGAACTGCTTCCCCATCGGAACCATGGACGTAGTGATGAACTTCAAGCCGCAAACGCTGAGAGACTACTACGAGAAGTGGTATCGTCCCGACCTGCAAGGCGTAGTCATCGTAGGTGACATAGACGTGGACGCCGTAGAAGCCCAGATAAAGAAAATCTTCGCCGACATCCCCGCCCAGCCCAATGCCGCCAAGCGTGAATACTATCCGGTGAATGATAACGAAGAGCCCATCGTACTGGTAGCCCAGGATAAGGAACAACCCCATATTCAGGTCATCGTCTTCAACAAGCACGAAGCAACCCCGGACGACCAGAAAGACAATATGGCCTACCTGGTGCAGAACTATGCCACCACCCTTATCGGCAATATGCTGGATGCCCGTCTGAACGAACTTGCCCAGGTGGCCGACCCACCCTATATCTATGCAGGAACCTACGACGGTGAATTCTTTGTTGCCAAGACCAAAGACGCCTTTACCGGTGTGGTAGTCTGCAAGGAAGATGCAGTAGAAAACGGCATAAGCACTTTGCTCCGCGAGATAGAGCGTGCCCGCCAGTTCGGTTTCACCGAAACGGAATACAACCGTGCCCGCGCCGAATACCTGCGCCAACTGGAATCCGCCTACAACGAACGCGACAAGCGCAAGAACAGAGAGTACGTGAACGAATATGTACGCCACTTCCTCGACAACGAGCCCATCCCGGGCATTGAAAACGAATATGCCATCATCAACCAGATAGCTCCCAACATCCCCGTTGCCCTGATAAACCAGATAATGCCGTCACTCATCACAGGCAGCAACCAGGTGGTAGCCGTCCTCGGTCCCGAAAAGGAAGGATTGAAACTGCCGAGCGAAGATGCCGTCAAGCAAATACTGAAAGACGTAAAAGCAGAGAAACTGACTGCCTATATAGATAAGGTGTCGGACGAACCTTTGATGAAGGAAGCCCCGAAGGGTGGCAAGATTGTTTCGGAAAAGAAGGACGATGTATTCGGCACTACCATGCTGACACTGTCCAACGGCGTGAAAGTAATCATCAAAGATACCGACTTCAAGGCCGATGAAATCCGCATGAAGGGTGTCAGCCTGGGCGGTAGTTCACTGTTCCCCGATTCGGAGATTATCAACATCAACGGATTGGATGCCGTGGAAGCCGGCGGTTTGGGTAACTTCAGCGCCGTAGACCTTGAAAAAGTATTGGCAGGCAAGAAGGCTTCCGTAAGCTATGGCATCGGCGACAAGACAGAAGTCGTTAACGGTAACTGCTCACCGAAGGACTTCGAGACCATGATGCAGCTCACTTACCTGACGTTCACTGCCCCGCGCCGCGACGACGATGCGTTTGCATCTTACAAGAACCGCAACAAGGCCGCATTGCAGAACATGGAAATGAACCCCAGAGTGACATTCAGCGACTCCATACAGTCGAGCATCTACATGAAGCATCCGAGAATGACCAGAATCAAAGCGGACATGATAGACCAGATGGATTATGACAAGATTCTGTCCATGTATCAAGACCGCTTCAAGGATGCCAGCGACTTCACCTTCATCTTTGTAGGCAATGTGGACGTGGAAGCCATGAAACCGCTTATCGCCGAATATCTGGGTGCACTGCCCGCCATCAACCGCAAGGAGACATTCAAGGATAATAAAGTTGAAATGCGCCAGGGCGTCTACAAGAACGAGTTCATCCGTCAGCAAGAGACTCCGAGAGCATCCAACCTCGTATTCATCAACGGAGCCTGCAAGTACAACCTGCGCAATGACATCCTGCTGGATATGACAAGCCAGATTCTCGACTTGGTTTACACAGCCAAAGTGCGCGAGGACGAAGGCGGCTCATACGGCGTGTACACAGCAGGCCAACTCTCCAAATATCCGAAGGAACAAGCCATTCTGCAGATTGTCTTTGAAACGGCTCCCGAAAAGAGAGAGAAGCTGATGAAGATTATCTTCGCCGAACTGGAGAACATCACCAAAGCCGGTCCGTCGGAAGGCGACCTGAACAAAGTGAAGGAATTCATGCTGAAGAAGCATGCCGAAGACCTGAAAGAGAACAACTATTGGCTGAGAAGCATTGACGAATACCTCTTCACCGGCATGAATCCCATCAAGGACTACGACCAGATAGTCAGCAGCATCACCGTGAAAGACATTCAGAAGTTTGCCGACGACCTGTTCAAGCAAAAGAATGAAATCGAAGTATCGATGATCAGTCCTAACAAAGAATAAGAGAGAGCTTTAAATTACATAGAAGGCTGCGTTGTCGGTAAGCAGCGCAGCCTTTTTCATACACACCCAAACAAACTACAACATCATGAATCTTTTCTTAGAACTGCGTAAGCATGGAAAGCTGGCAGCCAAACGAAACCCGATGTACGAAAAGAACAAGTTCGGCAAGTTCTGGATGTACTTCATGGCGATTTTCTGGGCAGCCTACCTCATCTTCTTCGGCAGCACCTTTGCATTTGCCTTCGACGGGGGTGCCACAGAAGCCTACCATGTAATGAACAGCGGACTGATCTTTGTCCTCGCCCTGGACTTCGTCGCCCGCTTCCCTTTCCAGAAGACACCTACGCAAGAGGTGAAACCCTACCTGTTGCTCCCCATCAAGCGCAACCGGCTGATTGACTTCTTGCTGATACGTTCCGGGCTGAACGGCTTCAACCTCATCTGGCTGTTCCTCTTCGTACCGTTTGCCATACTCACCATCGCCAGGTTCTACGGCGTGGTGGGAGTGCTGACCTACTGCATCGGCATCTGGTTGCTGATGGTATTCAATAACTATTGGTTCCTGCTGTGCCGCACGTTGATGAACGAACGTATCTGGTGGGTATTGCTGCCCATCCTGGTATACGGCGGTATCGCGGCAGCCATCTTCATTCCCGAAAATAGCCCGTTGTTTGCCTGGTCTGTCGACCTGGGCGAAGGGTTCATCACCGGAAACCTGCTTATGTTTATCGGCGTACTGGTTGCCATTGCCATTATGTGGTTCATCAACCGCAGCCTGATGGTCGGACTGATTTACGACGAAGTCAACAAGGTGGAAGATACGAAAGTGAAGCACGTGTCCGAGTACAAGTTCCTCGACCGCTACGGCGAAATAGGCGAATATATGCGATTGGAACTGAAACTGCTACTGCGCAATAAGATATGCAAAACCTCGCTGCGAACGGTATTCATCGTAGTGATAGCTTTCAGTTGTGTCCTCAGTTTCACCGAAGTATATGACGGACAAGGCATGAAGAACTTCATCATGGTCTACAACTTCGTCATCTTCGGCATCCTGTTCCTCTCCAGCCTGATGAGCTACGAAGGCAATTATATCGACGGACTGATGAGCCGCAAGGAATCTATCTATGCGCTGCTCCGTGCCAAATATATAATGTACAGCATTGCCATACTCATTCCCCTGGTACTGATGATTCCCGCCATGGCAACCGGCAAGTTGTCCGTGTTGAGTTGCATTGCCTGGGCGGTATTCGTGGCGGGATGCGTCTACTTCTTCCTGTTCCAGTTGGCGGTGTACAACAACAAAACCGTAGACCTGAATGCAAAGATGACCAACCGCCAGAATATGGGAACCGGCTTACAGAGCCTTATTTCCGCCGCCGCATTCGGCGTACCTCTGATATTGAACCTCGTACTGACATCCCTATGGGGAGCTACAACGACGGCGTGGATTCTGATTGTCATCGGCGGCGGTTTCATCCTCACTTCCCGCTTCTGGCTGAAAAACGTCTACCAACGATTCATGAAGCGCCGCTACAAGAATATGGAAGGCTTCAGAGACAGCAGACAGAGGGCGTAAGCATTAATCACTAATAACTAATCACTATCATGATACAGATTAACAATTTACAGAAGAACTTTGGCGAGAAGAAAGCCGTAGATATAGAGAACTACACCATCCAGCAAGGTGATATGCTGGGATTAGTGGGCAACAACGGTGCCGGCAAGACCACCCTTTTCCGGTTGATACTGGACTTGCTGCAAGCAGACCGGGGCAACGTGACCGTGAACGACATCGACACAAGCAAGAGCGAAGACTGGAAAAGATTCACCGGCGCTTTCATTGACGACGGTTTCCTGATAGATTACCTCACACCCGAAGAGTATTTCTACTTCATCGGCAAGATGTACGGCTTGAAGAAGGAAGAGGTAGACGAACGCATCGTCCCCTTCGAACGCTTCATGAACGGCGAGGTAATGGGACAGAAGAAGTTCATCCGCAACTTCTCCGCCGGTAACAAGCAGAAAATCGGCATCATCTCCGCCATGCTCCACCATCCGCAACTGCTGATACTGGACGAACCGTTCAACTTCCTCGATCCCAGTTCGCAGTCCGTCATCAAACACCTGTTGAAGAAGTACAACGAAGAGCATGGGGCAACCGTCATCATCTCCAGCCACAACCTGAACCATACGGTAGACGTATGCCCGCGCATCGCCTTGCTGGAACATGGCGTCATCCTTCGTGACATCCGGAATGAAAACAACTCGGCCGAGAAGGAACTGGAAGCTTACTTCAACATCGGTATTGAAGAAGAAGCATAAAACGATACCTTTCTTATATAATAGAAGTATGAAGCGACACCTTTCTTATATAGTAACCCTTGCCGCAGTGCTAATCGGTTTAAGCTCCTGCCACACGTCTGCGCCCCGCCTCGACTACAAGGCGTTGGCACAAGCTTCCGTCCGCCTGGGCGTTGACATCGAGATGACGGACAACCACGAGCTTTACCTCAATGCCGCCGAATGGATAGGTACCCCCTACCGTGCCGGCGGCGACAGCAAGCGCGGCACCGACTGCTCGGGACTGACATCGCAACTATATCGAAAGGTTTACCACACCCGCCTGTCCAGAAGCACCGACGGGCAACTGAAAGAATGCAAACAAATCTCCCGCCGCAACTTGCGCGAGGGAGATTTGGTATTCTTCACCAGCCGCGCGTCCCGCAAGAGAGTGGCACACGTGGGCATCTACCTCAAGAACGGCAAGTTCATACACGCCAGCACCAGCCAGGGCGTCATTGTCAGCAACCTCAAAGAGAAGTATTATACGGATTACTGGCTTTGCGGCGGGAGAAAGTAAAAGATTTATTTTCCCCTTGTGATTTTCCTTCTCCCCCCTTCGACTTATAGCGCAGAATAACCAATTAAAAACAAAAAGACAATGAAAAAACTATTAGGCATTCTGCTGCTTATCAGTATCGCACTAAGTGCTAACGCGCAACTTTTATGGAAAATATCCGGTAAGGGATTGGAGAAACCATCTTATATCTTCGGCACTTACCACCTCTCCCCACTCAGCATCAAGGACAGCATTGCCGCTATACCGCAGGCAATGAAGGAAACCAGCCAGGTATACGGAGAAGTCGTGATGAGCGAAATGATGACACCCGCCTTCATGCAAAGTATGCAGCAGCAGATGATGATGCCGGCAGACACAACACTGCAAAGCCTCTTCACTCCCGAACAGTATGAAGCCGTAGGCAAAGTGATAAAAGAAAACATGATGGTAGACATTGCCATGCTGGCACAACTGAAGCCTGCCGCCATCACCCAGCAACTTGTCCTATTGCTCTACATGAAGCATACACCGGGCTATAACCCGCAAGAGCAGCTCGACAGCTACTTCCAGCAGCAAGCCCAGCAACAAGGCAAGAAGGTAGGCGGACTGGAAACAGCCCAATCACAGATAGATGTCCTCTTCAACAGCCAGACGCTGCAACGCCAGGCAAACCTGTTGCACTGTGCCGTGAAAGACATCGACAAAGGCATAGAGCAAAGCAAACGCCTCATCGTTGCCTACGAAAAGCAAGACCTGGACGCCCTGCTGCAACTCCTTGAAGAACGCGACGGTGACTCTTGCGACCCGCTGCCCGGAGAAATGGAAGCAATGCTGGACAACCGCAATATAGCATGGTCGGAGAAGATGCCCGCCATCATGACCGAAGCTCCTACCCTCTTCGTTGTAGGTGCCGGACACCTGCCGGGAGACAAGGGCGTGCTGAATCTGCTGAAACAGCAAGGCTATACAATAGAAGCCATGAAATAAATACTCTAACACCTCTCTCTAAAATTTTAATGGTAGACTACGCAGGGCGTGAAGACAAAATGATGTCTTCACGCCCTGTCCTTTCATTTACACTTTGTTGGTCCATATCTGCCAATCTTTTAAAAATTTATACTACTTTTGCAACAAAGTCTTGCCCGCTATAGTGATAACGGACACTATTGACTTATTTTGGTAAGAACGCAAGAAGCGAAAGTTATTATCCCCAGTATTCGGAATCTGGAAAATTCATTAAACACCATGGGATAATAGCAACAGTTTCTTCACGTCTATGTTAATATATACTTAGGCGTGAGGGCTGTTGTCTATTTATGGTGTAGGCATTCCAGAGCCTCGAATACTAATAGACAATAACGGTCCTCGCGCTTTTTTATATAATAACCTTCGTCTAAGAGGACAGATGAGGATACTAAAACAAACTTTATGCAAACGTTACTACTCGGACACATTCCCCTATTTCTACTACTTGTTATTATAGTTATTTTCTTCCTTTATTGGCTGAACAATAAATATAAGAACATGAACAGACAGATTATCAGAGCTATAGATATCCCTGTCTACCTACTGAGCGGGCAAGGAATTGTGTTACGGCTCCTGAATGAGCCGACAGAGCAAACCAATAGAATCGCCCTTAAGAACTTAGGTAAACTCGACATCCGCGATATAGTAATCAATAAAGAAGAATACGACAAGCACATAGCGCTATTGCGAAAAGTTCTGGATACCCGCATCCCATGCCATCTGACCGTGAAAATCAAAATAGAGGATGATAACGAAATATACATATCGGTACGGCTGGTCTACCTGAAGCGCGACAGAGTCATGGCTTTTGTACGCAATGTCACGGAAAACGAACTTCAACGCCAGGAAAATGAAAAGTACCGGTTCTTCCTGGAAAGTATACTCGAGAACCTGCCTATCGCCACCACCGTAAAAGACAAGAACGACAACGGACGCTATCTGATATGGAACAAAAAAGCTGCTGAAATGATGGGAACTCCCGGCGAGGAGATAGTAGGCCGCTATGAAGAAGACTTCAAGCATCTGATGCCGGACAACTTCATACAAGAAACAGACAGGCTGGCAGAAGAAACCGAAACCGTACATTCGTACATCAAGCATTTTATCAACCCCAAAGGTGGAGAATACATTCTGTCCTTCCATAAAAATTTAGTCTCTTACAACCATGGCAGAGAACGCTGGATAGTAAGTTCCGCACTGGACATCACCGAATTACTGGTTGCAAAAGAAAAAGCAGAAGAATCCAACCGGCTGAAATCTGCATTTCTTGCCAACATGAGCCACGAGATACGTACTCCGCTGAATGCTATCGTAGGTTTTTCGTCCATACTTTCCGAATACATTCAAGATGAAGAGGCCAAAGAATACATCCATCTCATCGAAACAAACAACCAGCTTTTATTACAGTTAATCAACGATGTGCTCGACCTGTCGCGCATAGAAGCCAACACACTCGAGTTCAGAGAAAATGAAATGGACGTAAATGATGCACTCGAAAAGATACAAACCACTGCCAAACTGAAGATTTCTTCCAAAGTCAAACTACGTTTCCTGCCCGGTCTGGAAGCATGTACCATCCGTACCGTACCCACGCGGGTTATTCAAGTGCTGAACAACTACATATCAAATGCCATCAAACATACGGAACAAGGGTATATAGACATTGGCTACTATCCCCCTCAAGAAGAAAGGATACGTTTCTTTGTCCGGGATACCGGCTGCGGCATTCCGGCTGAAAGGCACAAGGACATCTTCGAACGATTTGTCAAACTGGACAGTTTCAAGCAAGGAACGGGATTGGGACTTTCTATCTGTACGATGATAGCAGAAAAGATGAATGGAGAAGTAGGCGTAATCTCGGCACCGGGAGAAGGCTCCGAATTCTGGTTTGAGATACCATACGCACAATAATCTCTCTCTTTGTTTTCCATTTCAAATTCTCTAATGGTTTTCTAATACTCTTCTAATAGTTCTCTAACGGACGCTTCCGGCCGCACTGCTTACTTTTGCAGCGAAGATAAAAAGAGTATTAACGATCTAAGTTTTAGAGAATGAAAAAGAGAACTCTACTATTAGCATCAGTGAGCATGTTGCTTCTTGCCGGATGCAAGAATGGCATGGAAGAGAGAGAAAGCAACAACCTGCAACACAGAGGTGACACAGTGATTGTTTCCAACCAGACACTGAACGAGAAACTGAAAGTTCAGGAAACCCAAGTAATGCCTTATTCAAAAGAGGTGGTCACTGCCGGGACGGTACAGGCCATACCTACTCAGTTTGCATACGTGGCGCCGCCCTTCCCGGGACGGGTGATGAAATCGTGTGTCCGCCTGGGACAACAGGTGACAGAAGGCACACCCCTGTTTGAAATCAGTTCCCCCGACTTCACCGCAGCCCAGAAAGACTTCTTCCAAGCACGCCTGGCACGCGAACTGGCACAGAAGGACTATCGCCGCAAAAAAGACCTGATAGAAAACGGAGTAAGTTCACAGAAAGAACTGGAAGAAGCGGAAAACGCCCTGCTCATAGCCGACAAGGAATATGAAAATGCCGTTGCCGCCCTGCGGGTCTACCAGGTGGAGAACCCGGAGAACATGACGCTGGGACAGCCGCTGGTAGTGCGCGCCCCCATCGACGGGAATGTTCTTGAAAACAACATCGTGGCCGGACAATATCTGAAAGACGATTCCGAACCCATCGCCGTAGTAGCCGACCTCTCGAAAGTATGGATTACGGCGCAGGTGAAAGAGAAAGACATCCGTTTCATCCGGGAAGGGAACAAGCTGGACATAGAGGTGTCCGCCTTTCCGGGCAAGCGCATCGAGGGCACCGTATTCCACGTAGAAGAATCCGTGGACGAGGGTACCCGCTCCATCCGCGTACTGTCGGTATGCGACAATCGGGACGAGAAACTCAAACTGGGCATGTACACCACCATGCACTTCCTCAGCGAACCTGCGGACATGGTTCATATCCCGGACAAAGCACTGCTGCAAGGCGAGAAGGACAGCTATGTGTATGTGCAGACCGCAGCAGACACCTACGTGCGCCGGCCGGTAGAAGTGGAAGTTTCCAGGGACGGGCTCGCCGTAATAACCGGTGGTCTGGCAATGGGTGAGAGAATAATAAGCGAAGGCGGATACTACTTAAAATAAACGACTATGAAGAAAGATATAATGCTTACCATCATCCGCAAGAGATGGGTGATGCTCTGCCTGTTCCTGATGCTGGGCGTCTTCGGCTACTACTCCTGGACGAAACTCTCCATCGAAGCCTACCCGGACATTGCCGACGTGACGTCGCAGGTAGTAACCCAAGTCCCCGGACTGGCAGCCGAAGAAGTGGAACAACAAATCACCATCCCGCTGGAACGCGCCATCAACGGACTACCCGGCATGCACGTGATGCGCAGCAAGAGCACCTTCGGGCTATCCATGATAACCATCGTCTTCAAAGACGGGACCGAAGATTACTGGAGCCGCCAGCGCGTGCAGGAAAGATTGAACGAAGTGGAACTCCCCTACGGCGCCGTACCGGGACTGGACCCTCTGACCTCGCCCATCGGCGAAGTTTACCGCTACCTGATAGAGAGCGACAAGCACTCGCTGCGCGAACTGACCGACTTGCAGAACTGGGTAGTCATCCCCCGCATCAAGGAAGTATCCGGCGTAGCCGACGTAACCAATTTCGGTGGCATCACCACCCAGTTCCAGGTGGAAGTAGACCCGCGGAAGCTGGAACAATATGACCTGTCGCTCGCCCAGGTCATCGAAGCCATTGAGAACAACAACGCCAACGTGGGCGGCAGCGTGCTGAACCGTGGCGACCTGGGCTACGTGGTACGTGGCATCGGACTGATAGAAGGACTGGATGACCTGGGCAAGATCGTAGTAAGTTCCGAAGGCGGCGTACCCATCTTTCTGAACGACCTGGGCACGCTGAAATACGGCAACCTGGAACGGAAAGGCGTCTTCGGCTACAGCGACCGCACGCGCCAGTACTCTGAAAGCCTCGAAGGCATCGTACTGCTGCTGAAACACGAAAACCCTTCAGAAGTGCTGGACGGCATACACGCCGCCGTAGACGAACTGAACAACAGCATCCTGCCCGAAGGAGCCCGGATACACGTGTTCCTGGACCGCACCAGCCTGGTGAACACCACCCTGAGCACCGTATCGCATACGCTGATGATGGGTATGGCGCTGGTGGTACTGGTACTGATTCTGTTCCTCGGCAACTGGCGCGGGGCGCTGCTGGTATCGGTCACCATCCCCATCGCCCTGCTCATCGCCTTCATACTGATGAAGCTGACCGATATCCCCGCCAACCTGTTGTCACTGGGAGCCATCGACTTCGGCATCATTGTGGACGGAGCCATCGTAATGATGGAAACCATACTGAAGAAGCGCGAAGACCACCAGGGCGAATACATAGAAGAAAAGAGCATTGCCCAGCGCGCCCGCGAAGTGGGGAAACCGATTCTGTTCTCTACCATCATCATCATCACCGCCTACCTGCCGCTGTTTGCCTTCGAGCGGGTGGAGCGCAAGCTGTTCACTCCGATGGCATTCACCATGAGTTACGCCATGATTGGGGCACTGATGGTGGCACTGCTGCTGATACCGGGCATTGCATACGCCATCTATCGCAAGCCGCGCAAGATTTATAAGAACCGGTGGCTGGAAAGGCTGAGAGACCGCTACGCCGCCATCGTGGAGAAGATACTCAATAACCCCCGCAGCATCATGGCTCCCGTAGCAGTGATACTGATAGCCGGAATCGTACTGAGCATCACCGTAGGAAAAGACTTCCTGCCCACGCTGGACGAAGGTTCCATCTGGTTGCAGGTGAACCTGCCACCGGGCATATCGGTGGAGAAGTCGAGGGAGATGTCCGACACACTGCGGGCACGCACCATGAAGTACCCCGAAGTGACCTACATTGCCGTACAGGCAGGACGAAACGATGACGGCACCGACCCCTTCACCCCCTCGCACTTCGAGGTTTCCGTCGGCATCAAGCCCTACGACCAGTGGCCGAAGGGAAAGACCAAAGAAGGCCTGATAGAAGAACTGGCCGCCGAATACGAGACGTTGCCCGGCTTCCGCGTAGGTTTCAGTCAGCCGATGATTGACGGAGTAATGGACAAGATAGCCGGAGCGCACAGCGAACTGGTAGTGAAAGTATATGGAAACGAACCGCGCGAAACCCGCCGCATCGCCGAAGAAGTGCTGGCCGTGCTGGCAGAAGTGCCGGGTGCCGTCGACCTCGACATAGACCAGGAACCGCCCCTGCCCCAGTTGCAGATACTGATGGACCGCGATGCCATAGCCCGCTACGGGCTAAACGTGTCGGATGTGTCGGACCTGATAGAAGTAGCCATCGGCGGAAAGGCAGTGGCGCAACTCTACCAGGGCGACCGCCAGTACGACATCACCTGCAAATACAAGGAAGAAGCGCGCGACACGCCCGAAAAGATAGCCGGACTGATGCTGACCTCGGCAACCGGCGCCAAGATTCCGTTGTCGCAAGTGGCGGAAGTCAGGCTAAGTACGGGAGAAAGCACCATTACCCGCGGGATGAACCGCCGCCATCTGACGGTGAAACTGAACCTACGTGGCCGCGACCTCGCCTCGTTCCTGAAGGAAGCACAAAGCACGATAGACCGGCAGGTGAAGTACGACAAGGACAAATACACCATCAAGTGGGGCGGACAATTCGAGAACCAGCACCGGGCTTACTCCCGTCTGGCTGTGATTATCCCGCTGACGCTGATGCTGATGTTCATCCTTTTGTACAGCACCTTCGGCAAGTTCCGCCAGGCAGCGTTGGTGTTGTGCATTGTTCCGCTGGCGCTCTTCGGGGGAATGCTGGCACTGAACGTGCGGAGCATGACGCTGAACGTATCGTCCGCAGTGGGATTCATCGCCATGTTCGGACTGTCGATACAGAACGGAATTATCATGGTGTCGCACATCAACGGATTACGCCGCGAAGGTATGTCGCTCCGCCGAGCTGTTGCCGAAGGAGCGCGCCACCGCTTCCGCCCTATCCTGATGACGTCCACCACGACCATCATCGGACTGCTGCCGGCATCGCTGGCTACGGGGATAGGCAGCGACGTGCAGCGCCCGCTGGCAACGGTCATTGTGTACGGACTGATGTTCTCCACACTCATCTCGATGTTTGTGCTGCCGACGTTCTACTACCTGGTAGAACTCCGGCACCGGGGAACGCATCCTTCCCCGGTGCCGAAGGGGTCGTTCCCCGGTGCCGGACATAGTGAGCGCCGTAGAGCAGCTCAGGGACCGCTCGCCATGCTCCTATTATTATTTGTTGTGTGTAGCGAAGCTCCTGCCCAAAATGCCGGAAGCGCTCCGGCGCAGGAGCTTACTTTCCAGGAATACCTGGCGCGTGTAGGTCGGAGCAACCTCAGCTACCTTGCCGAACGGATGAACATCGACATCGCCGAAGCAGAAGTCGTTGCCCAAAAGGTGCTGCCCGACCCCGAACTGGAATTCGAGGCAGCCAACGAAACCTTTACCCTGGGACTGGGCTACTCGCTGGAACTGGGCAACAAGCGCGGCGCCCGTGTAAAGCTGGCACGCAGCATGGCGGAATACGAAAAGCTGTCCCTCGAAGCCTACTTCCAGGAACTGAGAGCCGAGTCCGCCGACCTCTTCCTCGAAGCCATCCTGCAGCGGGAACTGCTCGGCGTGAAGCTGGATTCCTACGAATATATGCGCCAACTGAGCACCTCGGACAGCCTGCGCTACCAGTCGGGAGAGATTACCGAAAACGACCTGCGCCAGTCGCGCCTCGAAGCATCCGCCCTGCTCAACGACGTCTACGAACAGCAGGCAGCCTATAAGTCGGCACTCGCCGTACTCAATCAGCACATGGGGCTCACCACCGACACGCTGCACACCCCCGTAGGCAGTTGGGACAGCCTGGACCGCGACTTCGTCCTTGCCGACCTGCTGAGAGCCGGATTCGAGAACCGCATCGACCTGCGCGCTTCCGAAAAAGGCATCGAGGTAAGCACCAACGAGTACCGGCTGACCCGTGCCGAACGGCGTCCCGACATCGGGCTGTCCCTCTCGTACGAGCGCGATTGGAACGGCTTCCTGCCCCCTTCTCGCTCGGTGACCGGCGGAGTCAGCATCCCGCTGAGCTTCTCCAACACCAATAAAGGAGCCATCCGGGCCGCCAAATTCCGCATCGAGCAGTCGGACATCCGGAAGCAGGACATGGCCTTGCAGGTACAGACCGAAATCAGCCAGGCCTGGTACAACTTCGAAGCCGAGAAGAAGAAAGTACGCCAGTACCAGACCGGCATGCTCGAAGAATCTCAGAAGGTACTCGACGGAATGGTGTACCGATACCGCCGCGGCGAATCGAGCATACTCGATGTACTGATAGCCCAGCGCACGCACAACGATGTGCGCCAGCAGTACCTCGAAACCATGAAGGGATACGCCGCCGCACTGGTAGCACTGGAAAAGGCGTGCGGCACGTGGGATGTGGAGTTATAGCCTTTTATCGCTCCGACCCGCGACCTTTCAACGAAGGATGAAGCGTAGCTTGCCCGCCTTTACCAGCTCTTCGTGGCTGATGCGGTAACGGGATAGCCGCCGTCCGTCCAACTCCATCCGGTAGATGTAGAGGGATTCTGCCGTGGGGCGTTCGGTTTCTATCACCAGGCTGTCACGTCCCCACACCGCAGGGTCGAGGCGGATGGTGACTTTGTCGAATACCGGAGTAGAGAGCGTATAGGCAGGCTCACCGGGACAGTCGGGATAGAAGCCCATCATGTTGAAGATGGCCCAGGTGGACATGGTGCCGGTGTCATCATTGCCGGGAATGCCGTCGGGGGCATTGCGGAAGTACTGCTGCAGAAGGCGGTGCAGTTCTTTCTGCGTGCGCCATTCTTCGCCTTTAAAATAAGAGAAGAGGTGGGCGTAGGCAATGTCGGGCTCGTTGGCAGGGTCGTAGAGACCCTCGTCGAAGACGCGTTGCAGTTTGTCGATGAAGGGACGCTTCCCGCCCATCAGCCGGGCAAGGCCGAGGACGTCGTGGGGGACGTAGAAGGTATAATTCCAGGAATTGCCTTCGTGGAAGCCGGGGCTGGGTTCAAAGTTCTCGCCTTCCATCGGATTGAAGGGGGAATAGAACTCACCGTTGGGCAAGATAGGGCGGAAGGTGCCGAATTCCTTGCTGTAATAGTGCCGGTAACCCAAAGAACGGTTATGGAAGAGGCGGGCGTCGGCTTGATAACGACGGGCAACAGCACGCAGGCTGTCGGCTGCTGCTTTATTCTTTTCGGCTACTGCCTGCTTGACTTGTGCTTCGGCTTCCCGACCGAGAGCCTCGGCTATACGGCTGAGGGCATTGTCGGCAATGTAGTATTCCAGGGCATGGGACACGGAGTTATCGTACTGCTGGCGCAGGGGGACGTAGCCCAACGACATATAATCGTCGTTATCGGGACGGAGCAGGTTCTCGGCGCCGGGCAGGGTGGCACCCTTGCGCATGGCCTCGTAAGCCAGCTCGATGTCAAAGTCACGAAGGCCCTTCAGCCAGGTGTCCACGATGACGGGGATGGACGGGTCGCCTTCCATCGTCAGCGTTTCGCGCCCGTAGAGTTCCCACTTGGGCAGCCAGCCGTGCTCGCGGTACATATCGAGCATGGAGCGCACCATCTGCAACTGGCGTTCGGGATAGACCAGGGTGAGCAGCTGGTGCACGTTGCGGTAGGTATCCCACAGGGAAAAGACGGTGTAGCGGTCGCCCTGCGTAGTGCGGATTTCGTTGCTCTCCATGGCGGGGTACTGCCCGTTGACGTCTTGCAATACATTGGGGTGTATCAGTGTGTGGTAGAGGGCGGTGTAGAAGACGGTTTTCTGTTCCGGGGTTCCACCCTCGACAAGAATGCGCGAGAGGTCGTCGTTCCAGCGACGGCGGGCGTCCTGCAGCACTTGGCTGAAATCCTTGCCGCGCTGTTCGGTGTCCAGGTTGAGGCGGGCATTCTCGATGCTGACGAAGGAGACGCCCATCTGCACTTCCACTGCTTCGCCCTCGCGGGTTTCGAAGGTGAGGTAGGCGCCGATGTCATCGCCGGCAATGTCGCGGCGGTAGGCGGTGTAGAGTTTGTATCGCCCGTTGTCGGGGTCCCATTCGGCTTCGACGCCGGTCATGGGGCGTTGCTTCTTCCAGTAGCCGGTGGCAACGGGCTGCTTATTGACGCGCATCACGAAGTAGATGGGAAACACCGCCTGCGGATTGTAGCAGAAGGTGCCGAGCAGCTTCATGCCCTCAAACTCACGGTCGCCCGTCTGACGGAGAAAGGCGCCCGACTCGTTGGTCAGCCCTTCGCCCAGGTTCAGCAGTACGTGGCTTTGCCCTGCGGGAAAGGTGAAGCGCGACACGCCTGTGCGGGGGGTGGCGGTGACTTCGGTCTTCACATTGTAGCGGGTAAGGAAGTTGCTGTAATAGCCGGGCGATGCTTGCTCGTCACGGTAGTGGCTGCCGTATTCTTTATAATCCACGTTGAGTTCGCCCGTAGTAGGCATCAGTAACAGGGAACCCAGTTCGGGGCACCCTACTCCGCTCAGGTTGACGTGGGAATATCCGGTGAAGAAGCAGTTATGAAACTCGTAGGGGGTGGACCACCAGCGGGCGTCCTTATCGTAGCGGTTGTCGTCGGAACCCATCACGTTGAAAGGCACTACGGACATCATTCCGTTGGGACAGACGGCGCCGGGATTGGTGGTGCCGAAGTTGGTAGTGCCGATGAAGGGGTTGACGTAGTCCACCGGCGCGATGCCCTCTGCCGATGCCATTGAGGGGGCCGTCAGGCCGAGGGTGAGGAGAAGGGTAAGGAAGATTCGTTTCATGCTGATTGTTTTTAAGGGTAATGAGGAATTTGCCAGGGCGCCGACGGTGCTCGGCACGCTGACGACCTGGTTGCAGGCGTGCCCGAGCGCCCAGGCACTCAGACGACGCTGGTGCGCTTGGTAAATTCGATGATTTCGGAGATATAGCCGAACGCCATTCCAACCACGGTATCGGCAGCGCCATAATATACGGCTACTTTATCCCCGTCCTGCAAGGCGGCGCAAGGGAATACCACATTGGGCACATCGCCCTGCAACTCATAAGGTGCGGCGGGTGCCAGCAGGTAGTCGCGCGTGCGGTAGAGCACTTTCTCCGGGTTTTCCTTATCGAGTATCGCAGCCCCCATCGAGTAACGGAAACCGTTGCAAGTGGTGATGACACCGTGATAGAATATCAGCCAGCCTTCCGGCGTGAGGAAGGGCACGGAGCCTGCTCCTATCTTGGTGCACTGCCAGGCGCTTTCGGGGAAAGGAGTGACTTTCATCACGCAGCGATGCTCGCCCCAGTACTTCATGTCCGGGCTATAGCTGATGTAGATGTCGCCGAACGGGGTATGTCCGTTGTCGCTGGGGCGGCTCAGCATGGCGTATCGCCCGCCTATCTTCTGAGGAAAAAGGACGCCGTTGCGGTTGAACGGCAGAAAGGCGTTTTCGCACTGGAAGAATTCCTTGAAGTCGAACGTATAGCCGATGCCGATGGTGGGGCCGTGGTAGCCGTTGCACCAGGTAATCCAGTAGCGGTCGTCAATCCAGGTGACACGCGGGTCGTATTTATATTCGGACTCTATCATCTCTGTGTTTCCGGCTTGGAAGCGGATAGGCTCGTGGGAGATGTCCCAGTGGATGCCATCTTTACTAAAACCGGAGAAGATATTCATCTGCACCGCGCGATTGTCACAACGGAAGACTCCGGCAAAGCCTTCGCCAAAGGGAACGACGGCGCTGTTGAAGATGCTGTTGGATGTGGGGATGTGATAGCGGCCGATAACAGGATTCTTTGAATAACGCCACATGACGTCCGTGCAACCTTCCGGGCGTTCTTCCCAGGGGATAATGATATTGCTCATAATGGTAGATATTTTATTGTTAGATATTTAATTCTTCTTCTCGTCCGCATACGTGAACGGTACGAAGTACGTAATGACAAACGCCGGGATGGTGGCAAACAGCGTGAAGATGAAGAACACCTCATACCCCAGCCAGTCGCTGACGAAGCCGCTGATGGTTCCCGGCAACATCACGCCCAGGTTCATAATGCCCGAAGCAAAGGCGTAGTGCGCCATCTGGTGCTTGCCGGGTGCTACCTGCTGCATCATGAAGAGGCTGAGGCCGACGAAACCGAAGCCGTAACCGAAGTACTCCAGCACGATGGCGCTGCCAATCAGCATCCCGCTCTCCGGCTGATAAATGGCGAGCAGCGTATAGGCCACGAACGGAAGGTTGAAGATGCAGCACAGAGAGAAGAGCGTGCGGCGCAGTCCGCGATGCGAGATATAGTAGCCCGCCAGCAACGAGCCCAGCACGAATGCTGCCGCGCCGTAGGTACCGTAATACAGACCGATCTGCTGCTCATTCAATCCCAGTCCGCCCACCTCGCGCCCCGCCTTCAGGAAGAGGGGGACAATCTTCATCACGAAGCCTTCGGCAAGGCGATAGAGGATGATGAAAGCGATGTAATACCAAATGTGCTTCTTCCGGAAGAAGTCCCGTATCACCCCTATCAGCTTGTCCAGCGTTTCGCGCGCCGATGCCGTGCCGCCTGCAGCCACACCGCCCGAAGGCAGCATACGGGTGTGATACAGACCGAGCGACACCATCACGCCTGCCATAATCAGCATCACCGTCATCCAGGCATTCACCGTGGCTTCGTGGCGGACAGCTTCGGAAGCACCTTCCACCCCGCCAAAACCCGTCAGCAGCGCTCCCGCCAGCCACACCAGCCCGCCGGATGCCACAATCTTGGCAATGTTGTAGAAGGCTCCTTGCCAACCGATGTATTTTGCCTGGTCTTGCTTGTCCAGTTCCGACATATACACCCCATCGGTAGCCACATCATGCGTGGCGCCGCTGAAGGCAATCACCGCCAGCAGCCCGATGCACACCGCAAAGAACTGCGGCAAGTGCAACGCCAGGGCCACCAGAGCAAAGCCTGCTCCGGTAACCATCTGCGTTAGTACCACGAAAAACTTCTTGGTCTTGAACATCTCAAGGAACGGACTCCAAAGAAACTTCAGCGTCCAGGGCAACATTATTAACGAAGTCCATAAGGCGATCTGTGCGTCGCCGATACCCAGTCCCTTGAACATCAGCACAGACACCATGTTCAGCACCACGAACGGCAGTCCCATGGCGAAGTATACGGTGGGAACCCAGGATATGGGGGTACGTTTCTTCTGATTCATACTCAGAGTTGTTATAGTGCGTACTTACTTCACCGGATTAGCGCTCATCGTCAACTCCAGCACGCCGCCTTCCACAATGTCCTGGTGGGTGAAGAAGGGAGTTTCCAGCTTCTTGCCGTTCAGGACAATGCTCTGCACGTACTTGTTGTCGCGACTGTTGTTATGCGCCACAATCTTGAAGGTCTTTCCTTCGCCCACGTGGATGGTAGCCTCGTCGAACAGCGGGCGGCCGATGGAGTACACCGGTTTGCCGGGGCATACCTGGTAGAAGCCCATGGCGTTGAGGATGTACCATGCCGACATCTGTCCGCAGTCTTCATTGCCGGAGAGTCCGTCGGGGTTGTTGAAGTAAAGCGTATGCAGCACCTGGTCTACCAGCTCCTGAGTGCGCCAAGGCTGGCCTACGTAGTTGTAGAGGTGGGCTATGTGATGGCTCGGCTCGTTGCCATGCGCGTACTGGCCTATCAGACCGGAGATATCGGCAGATACCGCATCGCCTTCCAATGAAGAGTCGGCTATGAACAGGGAATCCAGCTTGCTGATGAAGCCCTCGCGGCCGCCCATCAACTCTACCAGTCCATCTACATCGTGGGGTACGAACCACGTCCACTGCCAGGCGGTGCCTTCGCAGTAGTCGTCGTTGCGGTGGTTAGAGGAACGGGGGTTGAACGGGGTACGCCAGTTACCTTCGCTGTCCAGTCCGCGCATGAAGCGGGTGCTGGGGTCGAAGTAAACTTTGTAGCCTTTGGCAAACTCGGCGTACTTGTCGCGGTTCTGCTCATCGTCCAAAGCACCTGCCAGTACGGAGATGCACCAGTCGTCGTAGGCGTATTCCAAGGCTTTGGCTACGGACTCGTTGTCCTTGTCGCAGGGCACGTAACCGATCTTATTCTTCCAATACTTGGCTTGCGGCATCAAATGCGGCAATACAAGGGGATGCGTGATGATGCCGGTGGTATCGTACTCGGCAGCACGGATGCAGGCTTTGTAGGCATCCTGCACATCGAAGTTGCGATAGCCCTTCACGTAAGAGTCGGCAATGATGGATGCGGCATGGTAACCGATCATCGTTCCCGTATAGTTTCCGGCAAGCTCCCACATCGGCAGGACACCGCCCTCGCGGCTCTTCTGGATGAGCGAACGGATGAACGCCTCGTTCAGCGCCGGGTCTATAATCGTCATCAGCGGATGGTAGGCGCGGAAGGTATCCCACAGGGAGAAGATGGTGTAGATAGGTTTGTCCACACTGCCCTGATGAGGCTTCAAGTCCATGCCCAGGTAGCGGCCGTCGGAATCGGTGAAGAGGTTGGGTTGCATACCGGTATGGTAAAGTGCGGTGTAGAACATGGTGCGCTGGTCGGCGTCTTTCGTCTTGATGTCGATCTTGGAGAGATAAGTGTTCCATGCACTACGCGCGGCTTGGCGCACTCCGTCGAAGTCCCAGCCGGGTATCTCGGATTCCACGTTCCGACGGGCACCGTCCATATCGACGGCGGAAACGCCGACCTTCACAAACACCTGCTCGTTGTCATCGGTCTGGAATTGCAGCAATGCCTTGGCTGTGGGAAGCAACGGGCCGCCTTCGTCCAATGCCATAGAATCGGTTACCAAGGTATAGGTAAACGGCTTGGAGAACTTGGCGTAGAAGTTGATGTACTGGTCGAATGCCCAGTAGACCGTCTTTTTGCGTCCGCGGATTTCCGTATCGCTGATGACTTCGAGTTCCATCTGCTCGTTCTTCTGACGCTGGATGCTATAGTCCAGGTCGAGGATGAAGCCGGCATCTTCTGCCTTGGGGAAGGTGTAGCGATGAATGGCGGCACGCTTGGTAGAGGTCAGCTCGGCACGGACTCCGTAGCGGTCCAGGAATACGGAGTAGTAGCCCGGTTCTGCCGTCTCGTTATCATGTGAGAAGCCGGAACAATAAGCCATCTGCTGGCTCTTCGATCCCATAGAATGGTAATCTTGCTGCCCTACGGTAGGCATCAGCAACACGTCACCATAGTCGGCACATCCCGTACCACTGACGTGTGTGTGGGAGAAGCCGTTGATGGTAGTGTCCGCATAGTAATATCCCGAGCAGGCGTCCCACTCGTAGATGCGGGTGTCGGGGCTGGGTTGAATCATTCCGTTAGGTACTACCGCGCCGGGATAGGTGTGTCCGTGACCACCGGTACCGATGAACGGATTGACGTAGGATGCGTAATCCGGCTCCGGCATGGTGCAACTGAATACAGTGGCGCCCAGCAGCAGAAGCCCGCTCATCAGTATTGAATTAGATTTCATGTTGTTCTTCATATCATTTTATTTGTATTACGTTTCTGTTAGTTTAGATGGGCATGAAGCTGACGGCTTGTCCGCCACCTCTTGCCATGGAGATATCCAGCGTATCATCGGCAGTTACCAGCTTCTCGGTTATCTCGTAAGATGCCGGATTCGTTTCCCAGTCGGCATCCTTGCCATCGGCGTAGATAACGGCACGGTAGGTTTTGCCTTTCTCCAGGAAATCCAGTCGGACGGCAACCTGGCGTGCTTCCTCATTCGTAGCGGCTCCCAGGAAGTATTTGTCTTTTGCCCGTCGGACAATGACCACGAACTCTCCCGGCTCGCCTGCCAATGCCTGCGACCAGTCGCAGTCGGCATCAAAGTCGCGGAAGAACTGGAAAGCGGGATGGCCTTCGTAGTTCTCAATCATATCGGCAGCCATCTGCAAGGGGGAATACAGTATCACCCAGTCGGCTATCTGCTTGGCAAGGGTGGTGTTGATGCGGCAGTCTTTGCTGTCCTTCATGTTCCACTGCTTGCGGTTGGGGTTCTTCTTGGCACGTTCATAGAGTACGTCGAAGATGCCGGGTGTATAGTCCATCGGTCCACCCAACAGGCGGGTAAAGGGTAACATCACCTGGTGCTCGGGCGGATTACCGTCGCTCCATGCGTTCCACTCCATGCCACGGGCGCCTTCACGGGTCATCATATTGGGATAGGTACGGCGGATGCCGGTGTCCTTGATGGGTTCGTGTGCGTCGAGGGTAATGTGATACTTGGCAGCAGTCTGCACTACCTTGCGATAGTGGCGCACGTTGAACTGTCCATGATGGTTGTGTCCGTTCGGAAGACCACCGGCATAACCGGTCTTTACGCTATGTATGCCCAGGTCGGCATACCATTGGTAGGCAGCATCGAGTTGCTTCTCATAATTGAGAATGTTGCCGCCGGTCTCGTGGTGACCGATGATTTCGATACCTTTCTCCTTGGCATAGCGGGCTATTTCCCGGATGTCGAAGTCGGCATAAGGCTTTGTATAATCGAATGTTTGTGTTCCACCCCAGTTTTCCCAGCCTTCATTCCAGCCTTCGAACATCACTGCTTCTATGTTGTTGGCGGCGGCAAAGTTAATGTATTTTTTCGCATTCGCGGTAGTAGCGCCGTGGCGATCATTAATCACCCAACTTTCTACGCCCAAGTGCATACCCCACCATACGCCTACGTACTTCATCGGACGAATCCAGTCGGTAGTTTCCAGGGCACAAGGTTCGTTCAAGTTCAGTATAAGTCCCGAGTTGATGAGTCCTACTGCCTTGGAAGCAATCTGTACGGTACGCCACGGGGTTTGGAAGTAGCTTCCGGCTATCCGTGCTTTAATGCCGTCCGGCCAGGGTGCAAGTTCTGATTTGAATTGTGTCCCGCCCGTGTTCTTCAAAGTCATCTCCGGGAAGTCGGTCAATGCAGCTTCGTGGATGCTGGCATATACGTTGCCGGTCTTGAAGGTCATCGGCGTGTTGGCATTGTCTATCTTGCTGATAGGTTGTGTACGATACAGCAGTTCGTATGTATCGTAATTGGCAGGGATGGACCAGGAAGTGCCGTCCTGCGCAATGTTGAAAGAAGTTAGTTCGTCCGTCAGCAACAGACTGTCTGCTCCTGCCACCTGATATTCGTAGCGGAAACCGATTCCATCATCGAAGACGCGGAAACGCAAAGTAAGTTGCACATCCGAAGCGTCGGCAAGACGAACAGCCATCTCGTTATAGTAGTTGCGGATCTTTTTGTTTTCTCCCCAGGGTTGTGTCCATGTTTCGTCTGCGGAGGAAAAGTCGGTACCGACGATGCGGAAACCGTCGGAAAGATTCACTCCGTTCCCGGCAAGAAAGCCCAATGAGGAAGGAGCTATAAAAGCTGTGTCGTTCACATCTACCCGATAAGTCATACGGTTATCACTGTCCAGAACGAAAGTCAGCCGGATATGTCCGTCGGGCGAAGCGACTTCTGTAGGTTTGGGGGACGTACAACTGCTTGCCAGAAGAGAGAAAAATATGATTATATGAATAAGGTGCTGTTTCATGATATTGTTTGTATTTGGGACATACAGGATTCTGATAGTGCTATCCCAATGTCATCGCGAGCCTCGTCCTGTTGTACGGACGAGGCCCGTTCCGACAAAAGTTAGAATTTTACTTCTTTGTCAAAGTATAGTTCTCTGTGATGTGAGACTTCACATTCATGTGAGGCGGCACTAACTTGCCGTCTTCCTCATGGCATGGGTCGATACCCCAACGGTTGCCTACACCATTAAGTTTCAGATTTCCGTTTGCATCAATAGTACCAGTGATAGGAATAGTATAATCCTCACCTGTATAGAAGTTCCATACATTTACCTTACCATAAGTACCCCAGCACATTTCCCAAGTAATAGGATCAGTAGCATCGGCTTTGTGGATAGTCTGAGGAACAGGAATAGAAAGGTTACCGCCATTGTATTCCATCACTAAAGGATACTTGTTTGTAATTTCAGGATAAGTACCCCAACCATATACGTAATAGCTCTTGCCGGCTTCTTTCTCTTCAATGCGGACATCGAATGTCTGTGAACCACTCCAATCCCACCATTTCGGGGTATTAGTTTCATCTATATAAACAAACAGTGAATTGCTGGAAGTAGCCGACCAATCACCTAACAAGGCATCGTATCCTGACAGCGGCTTTCCTTTTATCGGGGCAGCGCTTGTACGAGTATAGTAGTAACCACTCCATTCCACTTCATCGCCGAACAAGATAGAGCTTACTTCCGTAAAGAAATAGCTATAATTATACAGCTGGGGCTTAGGATTGTATAACATCTGCAAGCCATAACCGGACTCTTTCATATCCTTGATATACTCCGGTCTGAAATAATCCCATCCACCGCCTAACTCATCATTTATCTTCAAAGGAGTAGGACAATATTTTGATTTAGGCAATCCTTCGAAGTTAGCTTCACGGCCTTTACCGGATTTCATGTAATCAGCCTGATTCTGATAGTAGCCATAAGTAATGTAATCGACTAATTCACCAACTGTCTTGCCTTCTACAGTACCTGTAGGAGAGTCTATGAATCTGGAACTATACTCATAAACGCCCAATAACTTATCAGGCATCTGCTGACGACATTCGTAAATCAGACGGGCAAAGTTCTCGCGAGAACGAGGCAGGAAGCCTGGACTCGGATCATCCTTGTATGATGAGTACTCGTCATCAAAGTCCACACCGTCCAAACCATAAATATCCATATAAGCCTTCAACTCCTTAGCAAAGTCGGCAGCTGCCTCAGGAGAAAGGTTACCCATACCAGCCTCATCATGGTTACCCAAGATTGATAAGTTTACCTTGATACCTTTAGCTTGCAACGGACGAACGAATTGGTCGACATTCTGCAAAAGGAAAGAAACCTGATCGTTGCAGAAGATATGAACACGGCCTGTCTTGCTATCTACATTAATATTGGCAGCAAAAATGCTGACAATGTCAAAGAAAGGCTTGCCACTGTTCTTCATGGTATATTCGCCACAGTTCAAGATACTTTCATCATTCACCTCAACGAAACACATTGTACGCACATCGCCCTTGCTAATGTTCTCCGGGATAGCAGCCAACGGCTTTACCAAATAAATGTAAGTCTGATTATTAGTAGAAACTTCCACACCATTATTAGCCGATGCGGAAACAGCTACGGCATAAGTCTCACCGATTGTACCCCCGGCACTGATATTCAGTTCTACAGAAGCAGACTTTTGTTCTCCGGCTTTGATAGTAGCCGTCCCGCCATTCGCCAGGCTCAGCTTATCGGTAGGATACATCTTATAATCAGTACCATGAGCAGCATTGTAAGCGTTCAAAGCAGCTTCATCCACACTAAAGGTCACCGTAACATCTTGTTCGGCTGCCTTGCTCAGTTCAAAATAGAGATGTCCGGCAGACGCTTCGTTTCCAAAGACAGAGATCGGAGTAAGTTGGCGTGCACCGGCAGCCGACTTCACATAACCATACATTCCGTCTACAGTTTCCAGCTTACCCAGGTCACCGGAGTTGATGGTAACATCGTCTTCACAACCGGTGAAGCATATTCCGGCACATGCAAAGGCCATTGCCAGCAAGCTTGATTTTATAGGGTTTATATATTTCATAATCAATATCGTTTTATATGAATTAAGGTATAACTAAATTATTTAGCGGGTAATTCAACCTGATTCCAAGTCAATGCCTCTAGTGCGGTAGCGTTGTTTCCGTTTCCACTATAATCGTGAATGGCAGTACCTGCACCTTCATCGAACTTCCAGTAAGAAACCAGTCCGTCAGCATCCGGTTCTACTTGGTAGAAATGATCCTTAGCGTTGATTTCATCCTGAGTCAAAACTCTATTCCAGATACGGCACTCAGAAATATTACCTTCCAACCAACGGTCACGATTGTATGAGTGACCAATCCAGAAACCATTGCCTTCATCTGTCATAGTCTGTCCCCAGTTGATAGCACCATTGTCTTTGGCACCTTCCAACATATTCTTACCGTTGATATAGACGGTTATCTTTCCGCCCTGGTCTGCATCGTAGGTCACAGCAATATGGGTCCATTCGCCGGTAGGGATAGCGAGGTCGGAAGAGGTCAGGTTACCATTCGACGTTGCAACCTGCAACTGATTTTGAGGTATGCCTGCATCACCGATACGGAGCAAGAACTTACCTTCGATACCCATGATAGAAGTCAGCATCTTATCGAACTTATTGACACGAATCAATGCCTCAGCCGTCAACTGTTTCAAGTTATTGGCTACTTCCGGCTTGCTCCAGGTTACATAAACCAGGTTCTTAGTGATGTCAGGAACCGTATTAATCAATGCGGCACCCTTCAATACATAGTACATAGTACCGGCACTCTTCAGTACCCCGATGCTTGACTGGCTTATTGTTACAGGCAATACATATACTTTCTCGCGATCCAAATCAGTCAGATTCTTGAAGCTAACCACAACATCATCTGAAACAACAGCACCTGCTAAAATAGTCGTTTGAGGAGTTTCCACAGAATAATAGCTTTCTGGTAATGTTTCGGCTGCATCGTAATAAGCAGCATTATAGGTAGCCGTCAATGTAGGTTCGGCTTTCAGCGTAATCGTTATATCTTGTGCCTCGGGACGAGCCATTGCAATACGGAACGAACCTTCCGTAGCGGGAACCGTATTCTTCAGCAATACAGTGCTGGTCATGGTTGAAGCATTGACATACACCTGATTGTCGAAATTCTCAACGTCATTATCATTACAAGCAGTAAACACACCTGCCAATAACGCCATTGATACTAAATATAAGTTTTTCAGTTTCATGATATTCTTTATTTTTTAGGAGCAGGGTTCATAATATTAATAGCTTCTCTCACATATTGGTAGTTATTGGTAGCATTGTAATAGTCGTTCTGCATATTCTCAATGGCCAAACCGACTCTTTCAAAACCGGTTGATGCTCCCGTTACCCAATAAGCTGCCTCAGACAAAGCTCTCCCGGTATCGTAGAATCCGGTCGTCTTATCCGTAGCATCCAAAGAAACAGTAGATGCCGTCACTACGAAGCGGTCGGACGGAACACCATCGGCAATCAGGGCTTGAAGTGCTTCTATTCCCAACTGTGCAGCATCCCTCACATCATCTGTAACCAAGATAATATGCTCGCAAGAAGATAATACGGACTGCCCTATCAAGTTAGCGGGATAGCCCTTAAATACCAGTTGTTTGTTGGCATTGGCATTCTTCCAGCCGGATATCACACCAAAGAAAGCATCTTGATTTGCCTTTGCCTCTGCCTTGTCAGCTTCGGACATATAGATGGGACTGCTGCCACGGTATTCAGCAACAAGACCGTCAAAAGGAGCTTCGAGTGCTATCAGTCTGCTCAACTCGGCCGACAGATAAGCGGAGAATGTTCCCGTTTCTGTTCCTTCTTTCACTTTATCAGTATGTTCCTTCAGGATATTGTCATAACTGATGGAATAGTATACTTTCGTACCCTTCTCATGTACGGTTGCAATGTCTTCCATCTCAAACTCTGCCAGTTCGGGAGTCATCATAATGATAACGTCCAGGCTGTCGGGAGCATCTGAAATATGTTGCCCACGGGTAAAAGGAACTTTCTCACTATTATCGAACCAACCGTACACAATTTTGTGGTCAGAGTTCTTATATGCCTGTAAGTTCTTCAGATACTTGGCATACAGTTCGGGAGCTTGATCACTGATTCCGGGTTCTTTCAGGTTGATACTTTCTGTATCCGTCCAGTCGGAGCAAGCAGACAATGCCAATACGGAAAATGCTGCCAGCACAATTCCTTTGAATGATTTCTTATATAATTTCATAATTATTCAGCGTTTATTGTTATTATTTGCGTGCCCACCATACATCAGTAGCCATATTGTCCGGTCCACCGAGATAGTTACTTACTGCATTCTGCACGTTTTCAGTGTTACTTGTATATTCTTCAGAAGGATAAGGCATACGACGGGCACCTTTCTGGCTGTCTACAATTCCACCGCTAAGATTACCGGCATCGGTTGCAGGCAACAGTTTAGGATAGCCTGTACGGCGATAGTCCGCCCAAGCTTCGTTACCCAACGGCCAGTTAGCAATCCACTTCTGAGTAATAATACGCTCTTGCTTCTCTTCCTTAGATGCCGACTCATTCCATTTGATGGTAATGTTGGAAAGGTTCTTTTCATACGTATTCAAACCGGCAGGATCTTTATAGAGAGCAGGAACACTGCTATCATCGGCCAGATAGGTATCTGCACCGGTAGCTCCCCATTGTTCGAAAGAGAGATGAACACCTCTTTCATAGAAGTTGGCAGCAGTTCCACCCATATTGAAACCATAAACAGCAACAGCTTCAGCGCGCAGGAAAGCAACCTCAGCAGCATTCATCCAAAGTATAGGATCAGAAGAAGAGATCTTTACACGTGAATAGTTGATAAAGGATTCTCTCACCTTACTCATGTTTATACCACGACGCAAACCTACGTAAGCTTCTCCCGGCCATTTGGATTCTTCGAAGTAGCTGGCACGGCGATTGTCGTTATAACCATTCATATAACAGATAATATCGGCAGCAGGATGCGTATCACCGCCTGAAGCTTCTTCATTGTAGCGTACTGCTACAAACAACGGATTACTGATGGTACCGAAATAGTTCCATGTAGCATTGTCTGCATTCGATTCTATCAAACCTAATTCATGATTTACTGCGCTCTCTGCCATCTCTTTCGCCTTAGCCGGACTCACGTTGGCAATGCGGATAGCCAGACGCAACTTCAGTGAGTTAGCAAACTTTACCCACTTCTGTACATTACCGCCATACACGAAGTCTGCCGAAGCAACCAATGCTGCATTTCTATTTTCAGTCAGAGTAGTGATAGATTCATCCAGTTCTTCAAAGAACTTATTGTAAACTTCTTCCTGAGTATCATAAGGAATAGTAATCTTACCGTCCTGACCTATCTTTGAATAAGGAATAGGACCATATGCATCGGTTACACGGCTCATAGCTGCAACCTTTATGATTTGCGCAATGGCATAGGGAACCGGATTGTTCGTATTCTCCGATACTTGTTTCACTGTACTCAAGTTACCATACAGCGTTGCAATGATACGGTCACTCATCAGGAATACACGTGTCCAGTCGTTCGTTGCATTGAAATTGGAAATTGTATTAGACCAACCTGCATTTGAATCGGCAAAATATCCGCCCAACGGTCCACCCAACAAGCAATCGGTAAACTGTGCCGTATTAACGTCCGAGGAAATAACGGTGCTTGCCAAGTTACTCATAGCCGAACCCAGTCCATAATCATCGGGAGTTAAATCACCCGGCTGATAAGGATTAGAGTTTATATCCATATAGTTGCCGGTACAGGACACAAAGCCCAGAACCAACGAGCCAACAATCAATTTATTAATTATATTACTCTTTTTCATATCGTTCAGTATTAAAATTTAAAGCTCAAGCTAAAGCCGATGTTACGCAAAGCCGGCATCATAAAATAGTCGATTCCCTGATAGAAGTTATCGGTAGAAGCTACACTTTCAGGATCGAAAGGAGCCTTGCTGTAAATCATCCACAAGTTGCGGCCTACCAATGAGACCTTGATGTCGCAAACATCGTTCAACCATTTTCTCGGAATAGTGTAACCGACTGAAGCTTCTTGCAGACGAACGTTAGTAGCAGAATAAGTATAGTATTGAGGAACAGAAACGCCGCTACCTACTACGCCATACCAGGTTTCAGGATTTATCCTATCGCTGCTGTTCACTGTTACATAACCGCGGTCGCGTGCATCAGCCGATGCTTCGGACACACCGTAGTAGTCCAGCATAGCCTGCGTACGTGAATAAACCACACCACCCAAACGGGCCGAGATCAAGAAACCTGCCGTGAGGTTCTTCCAAATGAAGTTGTTACGCCAAGCCAGGTTACCCTTAGGAAGTACACTACCCAACTTAATGTATTTATCCGGATTAGTGATAGCTTCTGTAGCCACCATTCCATTCTGATCTACATAAATCTGTCCGTTGGCATCGCGCTTCATATCTCTCAAAGAATAGAGGTCACCCATGCTTCCACCTTCTTTCAGCAAGAAGCGAGCATCGCCCAGACCACCCATATTCAATGTACTCAAAGAGAACATTTCACCGGTAACAGGGTTAATTGCATTGTTTGCTAATGTCAAGATTTTGTTCTTATTGGTAGAGAAAGTGATACCAGTATCCCAAGTAAAGTCTTTCCAGGTATTCTTGTAGTTTAATGACAGCTCCACACCGGAGTTACGTACAGCACCGGTCTGAATGTACATTGCCGACCAACCACTGACAGGCAGTTGCGGGTTGAATGTCTGATTCATAGTCTTGGCGCTATAATACGTCGCATCCAATTCAAAATGCTTGAGGAAACGCATGTTCAAACCGATTTCCCAAGAGTTGGTACGTTCGGGTTTCAAATTGTACAGCGGATATTGAAGTTGGTTACTCCACTGCCCGGAACTTGTATTCCACTCATAACGCGGGTTAGCCAGGTATCTGGAGAAAGCACTACCCACAGAAGCCCATGAACCGCGAACCTTCATATAAGAGATATAATCCTTATTCAAATTAGGCATCAACTCAGACAGTACGATAGAACCACCGACTGAAGGATAGAAGAACGATTTGCTGTTAGAGTTAGGACCGGCAAGTTGTGAAGGCCAGTCATTACGTCCGGTCAGCGTCAAGAAGTAAGTATTCTTATAACCAAGTTCGGCCGAACCGAAGAAAGACTGAGTCTGTTCGCGCCATCCTTCCTGCATACGCTGTGACTTGCTGGTACTTAAGTTCTGGATAGCGAAGTAGTTGGTCAAGCCTACCGGTTCACCGGAGAATGCATCGCCACCGTCGGCAATCGGGCCACGTGTCTTCATTGCATCCGAACGTATATCCGAGATAGAACCACCGAGGTTGGCCTGGAGTGACCAGTCTTCACCGAAATACTTATTGATGCTTACCAGGAAGTCGGCATACAACTGCTTGTCTTGCGTTTTGGTGATGCCATACAAACCACGAGTAGAACTTTCTGTCAACTGCGTATTGGTAGAAGCGTAGAACTTCTCGGTATAATCATTATTGGAGTTATCCAAACGTACACGTCCCGAAACGGTCAACCAATCCAGAATCTTGTAGCTTAAACCGGCATTCAGCATATAGCGGTCTTTTTTGTTCTGACGCATATTGCGGTAGTTAATCCAGTAAGGATTCTGCATTGCCATACCTTCGTCACCTACAGGCCAGTATTGCGTATAAATCTTACGGGCAGCATCATAACGCTCATAGATGCTGATATTATCCCAGTCATTACCGCGCGGGAATAAGTAAGCGCCAACCAGCGGGTTATTATAAGTACCCTGGTTTGTCATGTTCTGGTCATTCTGCAGGATATAGCTTGCACCGAAATCCAGCGTCATCTTATCGTTCAGGAAAGTAGTAGTGTTGCGTACTGTAAAGTTATAACGGTTATACTTGTTATTAGGAATAATACCTTTGGAGTTTACAGCAGCAGCCGATGCATAAGTCTGATTCTTCTCTGTACCGGTTGATAAAGAAACGCTTTCCGTACCTACAATACCTGTCTGGAAGTAATCGTCGCTCGGACTGTAATTATAATTATTGGCGCCAGACAAGCGTGCTCCCCAGCTCATGGCTCCCGAAGTACTCATCACACCACCGGTACCCGTACCGTAACGGTTTTGGAAACTGGGCATCACAAACGGATTGGTAAACTCCGTATTGCTGGTAACTGTAAGGCTAACCTTACCTTCCTTACCCTTCTTCGTGGTAATGATGATAGCACCATTGGCAGCTTCCGAACCATACAAGGCGGCAGCGGCAGCACCCGTCAGTACCGACATGGATTCAATATCTTCCGGGTTGATATCGGCAATCGGTTCTGTAGAACCCTGCGAGTCGAATTCCTTACCACCGGCAGTACCACGTCCTGAGAAGATGGGCACACCATCAATCACGTAGAGTGCATTGGAAGATTGCATGATGGACTTTGTACCACGCATCACAACCTTCGATACACCACCCACACCGGATGAAGAAGCATTGATATTCACACCGGCTACCTTACCGCTCAGAGAGTTTACAAAGTTGGCATCCTTGTTCGAGGTAATGGCTTCCGTATTGACTTGCTGTACATTGTAAGACAGTGCCTTCTCCGAACGCTTGATACCGAGGGCGGTTACCACCACCTCTTCAATCATTTGCGTATCGTTCTCCATCAACACGTTGATAGGCGCCGAACCTTTCACTGCGATCTCCTGCGACTTATAGCCGATGTAGGAGAACACGATGACAGGATTTGCCTCGGTCGTTGTCAGTGTGAAGTTACCGTCCAGATCGGTAATACAGCCATTGCTACTGCCCTTTACCAACACGTTAACACCAATCAGCGGTCCCATGTCATCGGACACGACACCCGTAATCGTACGTTCCTTGCCTTGCTGGTTACCTTCTTGTTGTGAAGCGGTTTTCTCCGAAAGATAAACGATGTTATCCTCTACCTTATACGAGATGTTTTTCCCTTTAAGGATGGCATTCAAAGCGTCTTCGATGGATGCATCCTTTACTTTGACGTTCTCTACTGACAATGCTGCCAGCTTGTCGTCACAAAAAAATTGATACTTAGATTGAGATTTGATCTGTTCGATGACTGTTCCTAATGTAGCACGGGACACATTCAAGTTCAACTGGGCAAAACCCCACTGAACGGAAACCGCCATGAACAACAAGACTAATAAAGCCCGCATGAATGTCGAACTTTGAAAAGCATGATTGTCTTTCATAAACAAAATTTATAGGTTATACATATGGTTATTTCAAGAGACTCATTCTCTCGCTTTTATATATAAAACAACAGTGTCTAAAAATACACTTAGCGAAAAAAGATATTTTTTTTCATTAACCGGAAAAAGAAAAGACTGCTTCAAGCAATCAGCCTACATATCATTCTGTCATTCAGAACTTAGTGAAGAATCTATTATTCTTATGCAAAGAAAACAAATTCTTCATCAAGTTCTACGCAAAAGAGCAAAATGATAATAAACCGATTTTGAAGCAGTCTATTCTATTAATGGATTATTACTATATACCTATTTCTTTATCTCATTCGAAAAAGAATATGGAAGATCTTCCGGTTGTGTACCTCTCTGCATATTAGGCTGGTTGCTCATCTTGAATTTCAAGACACCGCCATTTTGCAGGTCGCCGTGCTTCAGATAATTCTTTGTATAATCATTACCATTGAGTTGGAGAGATTCGATATAGAGATTATCGGAAGTATTCTCCGCAGCGTCGATGGTCATTGATTTGCCGTTTTCAAAATGAAGCGTAGCTTTCTTGAACAAGGGTGCGCCCAAGACGTACTCGTCCGTACCCGGACAAACAGGATAGAAGCCCAGAGCGGAGAACACATACCAGGCAGAAGTCTGTCCGTTGTCCTCATCGCCGCAGTATCCGTCGGGACCGGCGGTGTACATACGGTCCATCACCTGGCGCAACCAGTACTGTGCTTTCCAAGGCTGGCCGGCATAGTTATACATGTAAATCATGTGCTGGATGGGCTGGTTGCCATGAGCATAATTACCCATATTCATCACCGTCATCTCGCGGATTTCATGGATTACCTGACCGTAATAGCTATCATCGAACAAGGGGGGAACAATGAAAACGGAATCCAGCATCTGGACGAACGATTCCTTGCCGCCCATCAAGTCTATCAGACCTTGCGGATCGTGGAATACTGACCATGAGTAGTGCCAGCTGTTGCCTTCGGTAAATGCATCCCCCCACTTCAGCGGTGAGAAAGGCGCCTGGAACTTACCGTCCTTGTTACGTCCGCGCATCAGTTTACTTTCCTTGTCGAATACATTCTTATAGTTCATGGCACGTTCGGCAAAGAGCTTCTGCTCTTTCTTCGGACGGTCCAGGGCTTTGGCCATCTGATAGATGCACCAGTCATCGTAAGCATACTCCAGCGTGCGGGCAGCGTTCTCATTGATATTAACATCATAAGGCACATAGCCCAGCTCATTGTAATATTCATAACCGAGGCGTCCGGTAGAAGAGACTTCGGGATGTACATTCTTTGTTCCGTGAATCAAACCTTCGTAGAGTGTTTTCACGTCGTCCACCTTAACGCCTTTCAGGTAAGCATCGGCAAGGATGGAAGCCGAGTTGTTGCCAATCATGCAACCGCGATGTCCGGGGCTTGCCCACTCGGGGAAGAAGCCGCTTTCCTTATAGGTATTGATAAGACCTTCCTGAATCTGCTTGTTTACCGACGGGTACATCAGATTAAGGAAAGGGAAAAGACACCGGAAAGTATCCCAAAAGCCGGTATCGGTGTACATATAGCCGGGCAATACCTGTCCGTTGTAAGGGCTGTAATGAACCGGATTACCCGCTTCATCGAACTCGTAGAAAGCACGGGGGAAAAGAACCGAACGATACAGACAGGAATAGAAAGTGCGGTATTGATCGAGATTGCCGCCGTCCACTTCTATCTTACCCAAGACTTGATTCCACGCATCCTGTCCTTTCTGAACCAGAGCTTCGAAGCTGTCGTTACCCAACTCCTTCAGGTTACGGTCGGCTTGTTCGAAGCTGATGAAGGAAGAAGCAACGCGTGCATGTACGATTTCTCCTTTGCGGGTTTTGAAACCGATAATGGCACCTGCATGTCCGGCAGTCTGCTCATTCTGGTTTTCCTGCAAAACACCGTCGGCAACGGAAGCCCGGTAAGTGAAAGGTTTATCGAACTCTATCACGAAATAATTCTTGAAGTTCTCGGGAACGCCGCCGCTATTGCGAGTGGTATAACCGATGATACGGTTTTGTTCGGGCAATATCTTGATATAAGAACCCTTATCGAAAGCATCGACTACGATGTAAGAGTGTTCGTTCTCCGGAAAAGTGAAACGGAACAACACGGCACGGTCGGTAGGCGTGAACTCCGTCACCACATCATGCTCTGCCAGATATACCTTATAATAATGGGGCAAGGCAACTTCACCTTTGTGGGAGAACCAGCTGGCACGCTTATCTTCGTCAAACTCCGGCTTGCCCACCACCGGCATGATGGAGAACTGACCGTAATCGTTAATCCAGGGGCTGGGTTGATGGGTTTGTTTAAAGCCACGGATTTTGTTGGCAGTGTATACGTACTGCCAGCCGTCGCCCATCTTGCCCGTCTGCGGAGTCCAGAAGTTCATACCCCAAGGACGCGCTATGGCGGGATAAGTGTTACCCGTAGAAAGTTCAAAAGTGGAGAGAGTGCCCACAAGAGGGCTGACATACTGGGTGAAGTCTTTAGCCTGCATCCAGCACACACTGCTCAAAAAGCAGATCAATACAAACAGTTTTCTCATAATATTAATTCTCAGATTATAGTTTTCTATTACTTGGAAGACAAGAACACGCTACCCCCTACGATTTTATACTTTACCGGGATAGCATTTGTTATCGAGTTCAGTACCGCCTCTACATTTTCCTTTTTCTTGAGCGTACCGGAATAAGTTTTTGTCGCATCTATATCGGGCGCCAGAATAATCTTCACCCCGTAGGAACTTTCCAGTGTGCGGGCTATGGTATAAATATCGGCTTTCTCGAACACGAATTCATTGTTATGCCAATTCTCGATACCGGTATCCATCTGCTTCACGGTCAGCCGCCGGGTTACTCCGTTCAATTCGGCCTTCTGTCCCGGTGAGAGGATAATCATTCCTTCTTCGTGGTTGCCTTTCACCTCTATTTCGCCTTTCAGCAGGGTGGCTACAGCGGACATTTTCATCTTATCAGATTTCAGGTTGAAGATAGTGCCCAATACTCTGACCTGCATTGCCTCACTCTGTACGATAAAAGGTTTCTCCGGATTTCTCATCACTTCAAAGTATCCTTCACCTTCCAGATACACCTTACGGCCGTTCTCGGCAAAGGCCTGCGGATACTTCAAGGTAGTGTATTTGTTCAGCCAAACTTTCGTTCCGTCCGGCAGTTTCAGTTCTTTCACCTTATCCTGGGTAGTGACGGCAAGCAAAGCTTCTGTATGATTGTAGCTCTGATAAAAGACATATCCCAAACTCCCCAAAAGGAAAAAACCGATAAATATGGCAGCGTACTGCATCCATCCGTGCATCTTCCGCACCTTATGCTGTTTTGTCCTTTCCTGTTCCAGTCGCTTGAACAATTTTCTTTCTGCCTTTTCTATCCTATCCGAGTCATAACCAGCCTTTCCCAGATGATAGATTTCCTCTAACCGGAACAGTTCGCGCGCGTTCTCGCCCGATTCATCCATCCAGGCGTTCACTTGGCAAAGCTCATCCTCGGTGCAGTCACCTATCAGAAACTTAGCTATTATTTCCTCATTCAACTTCTTCATTTTTTTCTTCCTTTATGCTAATAAAACAACACTATTCACCAAAACACTTACTTTCCCTAAAAAAAACAATGCCACCAAGAGGTTCAGATACCCCAATTTGTCACGCAGTAACTTCAATGCCTTATACATGTGCGCCTCTACCGTGCGCAGGGAGATACCCATGGTCTCGGCTATCTCCTTGTTCTTCATATCGTGCAGATAGCTGAGTCTGAATACCATTCTGCACTTGTCCGGCAACTCGTTGATGGCTTCGGAAAGCTTTCTCCTGAGTTCGCTGTCCTCGATTCTCTTCACTACATCATTACTGTCCGGCTGGTAAAACTCGATTCTCTTCTTATGTATCTCGAGGGCAACGGCTTCGTAGCTATTCACAATGTCCCGGTGCTTCAACACGTTCAAGGCACGGGTGTACACGGCCCGGTACAGGAAAGCCTGTATCTGCTCTCCTACTTTCATGGTCTCTTTCCGTCGCCACAGTTCCACAAACACGTCCTGCACCACATCCTCTGCTTCGTCCTCGCCCACTATGCGCGTGGCGTAGAACAGCAGATTGGCATAGTACCTGCGGAAAAGAGTTTTATAAGTCAGGTCGAAGTTTTCTTCCATAATCTTACATTATTTATCTGACATCACCGGCCGTCACTTTATATTACATCACTCATACCATGCCTGGGCCGGCTTGTCTCCCATTTCAAATTCAAGAATGCTTCCGTTCCTGATTTGCTCATGGGTGATGTAACTTTTATCATATCTTTTGCCGTCAAGCTTTACCGACTGAATGTAATAATTCTCTTTGCTCACTCCCGGAGCCAGCACTGTGAACACTTTGCCATTCTCCAGATGCATCTTCATTTCCGGGTATAGCGGTGTACCAATCTCATACTTGCCGCCTATCGGGTCTACCGGATAAAATCCCATTGCACTGAACACGTACCATGCCGACATCTGCCCGCAGTCCTCGTTTCCGCACAGCCCTGCCGGAGTATTCTTATAGAGTTCGTGCATCACTTCGGCTGCATATTTCTGTGTCTTCCAGGGCTGGCCCACAGCATTGAACAGATAGATGACGTGATGGCTCGGCTCATTGCCATGCGCATATTGCCCTATCATGCCCGTGCTGAAGATAGGCAAATCGTCGTCCGCAGCAGGATGGTAGGTAAACATACTATCCAACTTCTGTGCAAACCGCTCCTTGCCGCCCACCAGCGAAATCAACCCCTCAACATCTTGCTGCACCGACCAGAAGTACTGCCAACCGTTACTTTCGCAGATGTGCGGAGTGTAGTCATCGGGAGAGAAACCTTCTATGAACCTTCCCTTATCATCGCGCGGCTGCATGAAGGAAGTCTGCGGATTGTACACGTTCTTATAGTTCTGCGAGCGTTTGTAGAACTCGTCGGCAATCGCCGTCTTTCCCATCGCCTCTGCCATGCGGGCTATGCAATAGTCATCGTAGGCATACTCCAGGGTCTTGGAGAGCGACCAGTTCTCGGCATTATGTTCATCGGTCACATTATAAGGCACATAACCGTATTCTTTATAGAGTCCGATACCCCGGTAGGAATCGATGTTTGCCGTGGCAACACAAGCATTCAAAGCCTTTTCGGCATCAAAGTTGCCTATTCCTTTTAAATAGGCATCTACAATGACGGGCACGGAGTGGTAGCCTATCATCATATCCGTTTCGCTGCCATAGAAATTCCATACGGGCAGGCGTCCGTTCTGCTCATAGAAGGCAAGGAACGATTTCACCATATCGTTTACGCGCTGTGGCTCGATGAAAGTATAGAGGGGATGGGCTGCCCGATAGGTGTCCCATAGGGAGAATGTACTGTAATTCGTCCAGCCGTCCGCCCGGTGAACCTTCTTGTCGGGACCGTAATAAGCGCCGTCCACATCGCCGTAGATGGTGGGTGCCAGCATGGAGTGATACAGGGCGGTATAGAACTTCACCATTTCATCCCGGTCTTCACTCTTTATTTCTATCTTGGAGAGTTGCTCGTTCCAGTTCTTGCGGATGGTTGCCAGATACTTGTCGAAGTCATCCTCGGGCACTTCTGCCGCAAGATTACGCGCCGCGCCTTCCATACTCACACCGGAGATGGCGGTGCTGACAAGGATTTGTTCCCCCTGCCTCGTCTTGAAGTCGAACCGTGCAATGGCAGAAGTTCCGATTCGCTTGCCGTCCTTCAGCACGGCAGCCGTATCGAGTTGCATTGCTTCAAAGGGACGGGAAAAGCGGGTGCGGAAATAAATATGCTGGTCGCGTGCCCATCCGTCGGAGAAGCGGTATCCTTGAATGGTAACGGAGTCCACCACTTCGATATCTGTATCGTTCGTGAAATCCCAATTCATTGCCTTCCTCAGATTCAAGAAGATGGCGGCATCCGCCTCGGGGAAAGTATAACGCTGGATGCCACAACGCTCGGTAGCCGTCAGTTCCACATTTATATCATAGTCTTTCAATCTGACTTGGTAATATCCGGCACTTGCCGATTCATCTTCGTGGGAGAACAAGGAATGGATGCCGAGCGGAGCTTCCGCCTCTTTATAAGGCAACGTCACGGGCATAAAAGAAATATCGTACAGGTCGCCTGCCCCGGTACCGGAAAGATGCGTATGACTGAATCCGGCAATCGTACTGTCCGGATAGAAATACCCGGAGATGCGGTCCCAGCCGGGAAGCCCGTTATCAGGACTGAGTTGCACCATACCGAACGGCGCCTGTGCACCGGGATAAGTGTTTCCGGTAAAGTCCGTACCGATAAAAGGATTCACATAGTCGGCATAGCATTTATCTGTAGTATCCGACACTGGGGATGTACATGCCCAAAAAGATAAAAGGGTAAAAAACGAACAACAAGATTTTATCAATTTCATAACATTATAGGGTTAACGTGTACAGTATAACAATTCAACCTAATAAAACACTTATTCCTTTTATCACTTTTTAGACACTAATTAATGATAACAAAAATAATACAAAAATCCGATTAATCCTTATCTTTGTCGCAAAAAGCCGTAATTATGAATTACACGACCTATCTTTTCGACTTTGATTATACCCTTGCCGACTCTTCCCGAGGCATCGTCACCTGCTTTCAGAACGTACTCAAACGCCACGGATATACCGAGGTCACGGACGAAGAAATAAAACGGACCATTGGCAAAACCCTTGAAGACTCCTTTTCCATCCTCACCGGAGTAACGGACGCGCAACAGTTGGCCGGTTTCAAAAAGGAGTATGGCAAGGAAGCGGATACACATATGACGGTCAACACCATGCTGTTCCTCGAAACCAAGTCCGTGCTGATAGCGCTGAAAGATGCCGGTGCACGCATCGGAATCATATCAACCAAATTCCGCTTCCGAATAAAGGACCTGTTGGATCAGCACTTCCCCGACAACTTCATGGATATTATAATAGGTGGGGAAGATGTAAAGACCGCCAAACCCTCGCCCGAAGGCCTGCTGCTTGCCATCAAGCAACTGCACGCCACAAAAGCGGAGACGCTGTATATCGGCGACAGCACAGTAGATGCCGAAACGGCACAAGCTGCGGGAGTAGACTTTGCCGGCGTAACCCACGGAGTAACTACCGCCCAGGAACTGAGCAGATATCCGCACCGGAAAATAATGGCAACACTGGAAGAGTTGCTGGACAAAAACGAAGAACAACCAAGCAAGAACAATACATTGCCGGACAAGTGCGACGAACCTCAACAGCCGGACTGCGACTGCACCGCCGATACCCCCGTCCTGCCGGGAAGCGCCCCCGGCACCTCAAAGAAGAAACGAATCAGCATCGGGCAAATCATCCTTTTAGCAATCTTTCTATGGCTGGCATACGAAGAACAGGAATATACGGACACCTGGCTCTTCCTAACTCTATTCGTGTTCACCCTATGGGGCATCGCACAAAAGAGAAAGATTATCCCCCAATGCATCATAGACTTCATCGAACCGCGATGGCATCCCTACGCCGTACGCCTGCGTGCGTTCCACCTCAAACTGATGCAAGGGAAACAAGCCCCCCGCAACAGCGAAGAGCCCTGCACCTGCCGCAACTGCGGAACGGCCTATGTCGGTAATTTTTGCAGCCGTTGCGGACAAAGCCGGAAGACGCCCCGCTATCGCTTCAGCAATGCCGTAAAGAATATCTTAGGCGGATTTACGAACATAGACAACGGCTTCGGCCGCACCCTTATCGATCTTCTTTACCGACCGGGATATATGATCCGCGACTTCATCGACGGCAAGCGGATACAATACTTCCGCCCGTTCCAGACGCTGTTTATCCTTGCCGCCCTCTACATCATGGCAGTGCAAATAATAGATCCCGAAGCACTGAAGAAAAGAGAAAAGCCCAAGGCGGAGCAGGATATAGAAAATGTCACAGCTGCACGGGACGAGTTGATAAAGAAAAGAGATAAATCCAAGAACCCAATAGAAAAACAAACCCTCGATATCACTATAAAAAGCCTGGACGAGAGTCTGAAGAACAGCCAGAACAAACCTCAGACTGCTCCCGCCGTCAACAGCACGAGCGACGATAACGAGAAAGGTCTCATGGACGACCTACTCGACTCAGGTTCTGAGATAGGAGAAAAACTCGGAAAGTACTTCGACAACTCCCCCTTCTTGCAGAAGGTATGGAACCTGCTGAAAGGCTGGACACATGGCAACAAGGCATTCAGCATCATTGCCACCCTGCCCCTCTTTGCGCTCGCCACCCTCATGGCTTTCCACCGCAGGAAGTATAAGTTGAACTACAACCTGACGGAACACGTATTCATCCAAGCCTATATTGCCTGCCAGATACTCTTCCTGAGCATCGTCATATTGCCCATCAACGGGCATGCCCGGGTAAACGACTTATACGAACTACCCTGGTGGTTCATTTTTGTCCTCTTCTGGTGGGACTACAAGCAACTGTACAGCGCCACTTGGTGGAAAAGCTTCTGGCGCACCATGCTCATGTTCCTCTATGCCCTGTTGATAGTCATATTGTTTGCAGTGGTCATAGCGCTTCTTACAGTGGCGCTACTCTATCTGCTGAAACCGTTTATTGCATAAAACAACAGTAAAACAGAAAAAAGAAAATGAAAAGGTTTGTCCTTTCAAAATAAAACAGTAATTTTGTGCCCGATTATTCCGCACCGGGTTCAATCAAGTGCTTTCTAAGTGATTAGGAACCACCCGACGGAGCTAACTTATACATTATATATAAGAAATGTACGC